>CALFDL010000001.1 GCA_937950415.1 uncultured Collinsella sp.
GCAAGATCGTTTCGCGCTCGGCCATCATGCAGGACCTGTGGGACTCCGACGCCTTTGTGGACGACAATACGCTTACCGTCAACATCAACCGCCTGCGCACCACGCTCGATAAAATCGGCATCAAGGGGTATTTGACAACGCACCGCGGCCAAGGCTATTCGGTCTAGGGGCCGGCTATGTCGTTTGGCAAGTTCTTCAAAGATGCGCTGCTTCCCGTCGCCTTGTGGACGTGCGGTGTGCTGCTGAGCTGCTTTGTGCTGACGGTCGCCGGCGCACCCGTTTCTATCGTGGTCGTGGCGGTTGGCGTGTCCTTTATCTTCGGTATGCTCGGCATCGTGGTCGAGTACGCGCGCCGTCGCCGTTTTCTGCGTCAGTTGGAGCGCGCGGCCGAAGAGCTCGAGAGTCCCGCATGGGTGCAGGAGATGGTGCAATGCCCGACCTATGCCGAGGGCGAGCTCGAGTACGAGGTCTTGCGCCGGGTGGGCAAAGCCGCTTGTGACGAGGTTGCCGAAGGCAGGCGCCAGACCGATGACTATCGCGACTATATCGAGAGCTGGGTCCACGAGGCCAAGCTGCCTCTGGCGGCAGCCCATCTGATTTTGGAAAACCTGGACGGCAGCGAAGATGATCTGTCGCGCGTAGATGACCTCGGTCGCGAGCTTGCCCGCGTGGAGCGCTATATCGACCAGGCGCTCTACTATGCGCGCTCGGAGGTTGTGGAGCGCGATTATCTGATTCGACGTTGGAACCTCAAGGCTCTGGTGACGGGTGCAATCAAGGCCAATGCGCGCGAGCTCATCGCGGCACACGTGGCGCCGGTGTGCGAGAACCTCGACTTTGAGGTCTTTACCGACGAGAAGTGGCTCGAGTTTATTCTGGGTCAGCTCATTCAGAACAGCATTAAATATGCGTGCGAGGACGGCGCGAAGATCGTGTTTTCGGGCGCATTGCTGGACGAGGGCCTGGCGAGTGAGCGCATTGAGCTTACCGTTGCCGACAACGGCTGCGGCGTGTGCGCGGCAGACCTGCCGCGCGTGTTCGAGAAGGGCTTTACCGGCGACAACGGCCGCACCACCAAGCGCGCAACGGGCATCGGCCTCTACCTGGTGGCGCGTTTATGCTCCAAGATGGGCATCGACGTCACCGCGGCATCCGAGCCCGGCGAAGGCTTCGTCGTAACATTCGCGTTTTCAACGAATAAGTTTCAATATTTCGAGTAACGCACGCGGTAGACGCCCACCCAAACAAAAACGTGCCGTCCCAAACGGGGCGGCACGCCGTTTTTCTATCAGCCAACTCGTTGAAGTATGGTGACGAAGGCGCAAGGCCGGGAGGGGTTATCTAAGCCGACATCCCGCAGCCGCGAAGCGGCGAGGACGTCGGCGTGATAACCCCGCAGGCCTTGCGCCGACGGGAAGGAACCTACTTCACGACCAAAATGTCGCAGTCCGTATTGCGCAGCAAAAACGTCGAAATCGAGCCCAGGAGCGCATACTTGATCGAGGACAGGCCGCGAGCGCCGCAGAGCACCAGGTCGGGCTTAACCACGTCGAGCATCTCGTCCTTGAGCGTCTCGCGAATACGGCCAGCACGAATCATGACCTCGACCTCGGGAATGTCGGGATTGGCCTTGGCCTCTTCGAGCTGCTTGGCGATGGAGTTCTTAAATGCCTCCTCTAGGCCGTTGACCAGATCGACCGGATAGGAACCGGCACTCTCGAGTGCCGTGGAATCGATGACGTGGCCGATGATCAGCTTAGCGCCGTTGTTCGCGGCGACTTTGATGGCGCGTGCGAGCACAAAATCCTGCTGTTCAGTACCGTCGAGTGAAACAAATACCTTGGTGTAGCCCTCGTTCATGGTTTCCTCCTTGGTCTATCGCACGGGCGCGGGGCTCGTGCGTCGGGCGGGCGCGGGCGCGTTGGCCGCCGGACACTTTATCTTGTTGCAGTTATACCCAAGGATTTCGGTTTGACCGCTCGCAATTCTGTGAACGGGCGAGTTTTTTGGTAAGGGTAGGCGCGGTCGCACCGCCAACGGTTGATAATGGGACATCGCCCGCATCGTCCGCAGAACATCTACCGGCGGGTGTCTAACGAGGGGGTCCCTTTGGATATTATCGAGCTTCTAAAATCTGCCTTCATGGGCCTGGTCGAGGGCATCACCGAATGGCTGCCTGTTTCGTCGACCGGTCACATGATCTTGGTGGACGAGTTCGTCAAGATGAACGTGAGCGAGACGTTCTGGAACATGTTCCTAGTCGTGATTCAGCTTGGCGCCATTCTGGCCGTCTGCGTGCTGTTCTTCCATGAACTCAATCCGTTCTCGCCCAGCAAGGGCAAGGAGGGCCGTCGCGACACCTGGGTGCTGTGGGGCAAGATTGTGCTCGGTTGCATTCCTGCGGCGGCGATCGGCCTGCCGCTCAACGACTGGATGGAGGAGCATTTCTACAATGCTCCCGTCGTGGCGCTGGCGCTCATTGTGTACGGCGTGCTGTTTATCGTGATCGAGAACTGGCGTGCAAACAAGCGCGAGGAAATGGTCGTTGCCGGTTCGTTTGGTTCGCGTGCTGTGGTGTCGGGTGGACGTCCCGCCGGTGCGCACTTTGCGGCGCCCGCCACGGCTACCGCTGAGGATGAGGACGATGACGAGAACCTGGACTTTGGCTCCATCGCCACGCTCGAGGACCTCAGCTGGAAGACTGCGCTGGGTATCGGCTGCTTCCAGGTGCTTTCGCTGGTGCCTGGTACGTCTCGCTCCGGTTCTACCATCATCGGCGGCCTGCTGCTGGGCTGCACGCGCTCGGTGGCGTCTAAGTTCACGTTCTTCCTGGCTATTCCCGTTATGTTTGGCGCAAGTGCGCTCAAGCTGGTCAAGTACTTCATCAAGGGCGGCACGTTCGGCACCAACGAGATCGCCATCCTGGGCGTGGGCTGCGTCGTCGCCTTTGTGGTGTCGCTTATCGCCATCAAGTGGCTTATGGGCTTCGTCCGCCGTCACGACTTCAAGTGCTTCGGCGTCTACCGCATCATCCTGGGCATCGTGGTGCTTGCGTACTTCTTTGTCTTGGAGCCGATGCTCGGCCTGTAACTTAGTCGACGCTGCGCGGCGGCCGGGGCGACAACTTGTCATTCAAAGGGGGCGGCATGACCAGAAGGTCTATGCCGCCCTCTTTTCATGCCAATTTGTTCGCCCTGGCCGCCGCTCGCTACCGTGGCCATGACATCGGCGGTTCCGTGATTGTCAATAGATTGGTGCAAAGCAACCTGACCCCATTGCACCAAATCCGCTGGGGCGGGCCTGACGGTGGCGCACGGAGTCGTGGTGTGATTTGCGTCGGTGTCCGCGCGGCTCGGTATACTGGTACGGCTCAAACTATGGCGCCGCCCGCAGGCGCGCCGTCCGTCAGATGAGGAGTCGCCCATGACCCAGCCCCTGCCCTGGGAAAAGAACGCCGCGGTACCCGTACCGCCCGCGCCGGAACCCGTGCCGCTCGATGCATACACCACCCCTGCTGCGCCGGAGCCCGAGCTCGTTCCGCTCGACATCTACGACGCTCCCGCGCCGGCGCCCAAGCCCGCCAAGCCGCTCGTCGACATCGACAGCCTTAATCCCGCCCAGCGCGAGGCGGTCCTGACCACCGAGGGCCCGCTGCTGGTCCTTGCCGGCGCCGGCTCGGGCAAGACCCGCGTCCTGACCTTCCGCATCGCGCATATGCTCGGCGACCTGGGCGTTAAGCCCTGGCAGATTCTTGCCATCACGTTTACCAACAAGGCCGCGGCCGAGATGCGTGAGCGTCTGGCGGCACTCATTCCCAGCGGCACCCGTGGCATGTGGGTGTGCACCTTCCATGCTATGTGCGTGCGCATGCTGCGCGAGGACGCCGACCTGTTGGGCTACACCGGCCAGTTCACCATCTACGATGACGATGACTCAAAGCGCATGGTGCGCGACATTATGCAGGCGCTCGGCATCGAGCAAAAGCAGTTCCCCATCAACATGATCCGCAGCAAGATTAGCTCGGCCAAAAACGCCATGATCGGCCCCGAGGACATGCTCAAGAGCGCCGATAGCCCCAACGACAAAAAGGCCGCGCAGGTCTACCTAGAGCTGGAGCGCCGCCTGCGCGCCGCCAATGCGATGGACTTTGACGACCTGCTCGTGCGCGCGCTCGAGCTGCTGCGCACCCGTCCCGAGGTGCTCGATAAGTACCAAGAGCGCTTCCGCTACATTAGCGTCGACGAGTATCAGGACACCAACCACGTCCAGTACGAGATCGCCAACCTGCTGGCCGCCAAGTACCAAAACCTCATGGTCGTGGGCGACGATGACCAGTCCATTTACAGCTGGCGTGGCGCCGACATCACCAACATCCTGGACTTTGAGAAGGACTTTAAAAACTGCAAGACCGTCAAGCTGGAGCAGAACTATCGCTCCACGGGTCATATCCTGAGCGCCGCCAATGCCGTTGTTCGCCATAACTCGCAGCGCAAGGACAAGCGCCTGTTTACGGCCGAGGGCGACGGCGAGAAGATTCAGGCCTTCCAGGCAAGCGATGAGCGCGACGAGGGCCGCTGGATTGCTGGCGAGATCGAAAAGCTGCATTCCAAGGGCACGAGCTACGACGACATCGCCGTGTTCTATCGCACCAACGCCCAGTCGCGTATCCTCGAAGATATGTTCCTGCGCGCGGGCGTGCCCTACAAGATCGTGGGCGGCACGCGATTCTTCGACCGTGCCGAGATCCGCGACGTCATGGCCTACCTTAAGATGATCGTGAACCCGGCCGACGAGATGAGCGTCAAGCGCGTCATCAACACGCCGCGCCGCGGCATCGGCTCCACCTCGATCCAAAAGATCGAGCAGCTGGCGCGCGACAACCGCTGCTCGTTCTTCCAGGCTTGCGAGATCGCGTGTGCCGAAACCGGCATGTTTAGCGCCAAGGTGCGCAACGGCCTGTCGAGCTTTGTGGCGCTGGTGCGCGAGGGTCGCCGCATGGACGGCGAGCTCAAGGACGTCGTCGAGATGATCGTCGATAAGACGGGCCTGCTGCAGGCTTTCCGCGCCGAGGGCACCATGGAGTCCGAGAGCCGCGCCGAGAACATCCAGGAATTCCTGGGCGTCGCCGCCGAATTTGAGGAGACGCACGAGGATATCGAAGGTACGCTCGAGAGCTTGGAAGAGCTGCGCGCTGCCGGTGTTGCCGATGTGCCTGCTAGCGCCGAGCCCGAGCCTGTCGTGGTGAGCGCGCCTGCGCCCGAACCGGGGCCATCTGCCCCGGTATCCTCGTTTGAGGCACTCGTCGGCGCGCGCGATGCCGCGGGCTCCAATCCGCTCGATAGTCTGGCTGCTCCGGCGCTGTCTCCGCAGGATGCCCTGGCTGCTGCCATCGCGGGCAACGCGTATGCCGCGCCGACGGAGATGCCGGCGGGTGCCGTGCATGCC
>CALFDL010000002.1 GCA_937950415.1 uncultured Collinsella sp.
TTCCGGGCTTCACGCGCGAGGAACGCAGCGGGATGGCGGCGCTCCTCCTCGCGGGCCTTCTCGGCGGCGATGCGCTCGCGCTCGGCCTCAGCGGCGCGAGCGGCCTCCTCGGCGGCAGCTGCCTGCTCCTCGGCCTGCTTGGCGGCCTCGACTTCCTGAGCGCGGGCCTCGATCACCGAGGCGAGCTGCTTGCGGACCATGGCGACATAGGCGTCCTCCAAGGTGGAGGAAGCGGACTTAGCGGGAATCTTCATATCGGCGAGATGACCCATCAGTTCCTTGGAGGTCATGCCGAACTCTTTGGCCAGGGTGGACACACGGACTTTTGCCATATGACTTCACCTACCCTTTCTGGCACCTTGGGTGCCTAGAGACTGAACGAGCGTGGGAGACGCGCCGGGACCCGCCCGGCGCGACCGCGCGCTAGATCAGGTCCTCCGCATCATCGAAGGCGTCGGTGTCGTGCACACCACAGAAACGGGAGCCGGGACGAGACTGATTGCGGCACTGGATGCCGTCCTCGGACACGTACTCGCAGCGGCGGACGTCCTCGTCCTCCTCGTCACCGATCAGGTCGGCGGCGGGCTCCTCGTGAACGGGAACGTTCTTGAGGATGTCGGCGGCAAGCGTCTCGGACTTGATGTCGATGTGCCAGCCGGTCAGGCGCGCGGCGAGGCGGGCGTTCTGGCCCTCCTTGCCAATGGCGAGGGACAGCTGGTCGTCGGGCACGATGACGCCGGCGTAGGCCTTCTCCTCGTCAATGAGGACGCGGGTGACCTTAGCGGGCGACAGGGCGTTAGCGACGTAGACGGCAGGATCGGCATCCCACAGGATGACGTCGACGCGCTCGCCGCGGAGCTCGCCCACGACAGCGCGAACACGGCTGCCCTTGGGACCGACGCAGGCGCCCACGGGATCCAGGCGGTCGTCGAGCGAGTGGACAGCGACCTTGGAGCGCTGACCAGGCTCGCGGGCGATCGACTTGATCTGGACGGTGCCCTCATAGATCTCGGGCACCTCCTGCTCAAACAGACGACGCATGAGCTCGGGGTGGGTACGGGAGATGACAATCGGCGGACGGCTGTGCTCGCCGCGAACCGGTTGCAGGTTGGAGTTGGGGTCGCGAACGTCGATGATCACGGCCTTGATGTGCTGGTTGTGCAGGTAGCGCTCGCCCATCGGACGCTCGTTGCGCTCGTTCTCGTAACGACGCTGGTCAAAGTGCGGAAGCTCGGCCTCGACGCCCTCGCGGATCTTGACGATCGTGAAGTCGGGCGTGGACTGCAGCACGGTACCGCTGATGAGGTCGCCGATGCGGCCGGAGAACTCCTCGTAGATCTGCTCGCGGGCGGAGTTACGCACAATGGCGTTAATCTCGGCCTTGGCGTGCTGGGCAGCGATACGGCTCGTGTTCTTGGGGGTGACGTCGATCTCCTCGAACTCGGTGAAGTTGCCCTCCTCGTCCATGGAATCGTCGATCGGCTCCAGACGGTAGACGTAGATCTTGCCGGTGGTGCGGTCGATGGTCACCTTGGCGCCCCACTCAAGATGCAGGATCTCGGCATAGCTCTTGGCGAGCGACTGCTCCAGGCGGTCGATCAGGTAGAGCTGGTCGATGTGCTTCTCCTGGCAAAGCTCCATCAGGGCGGACATCATGTCGGATGCTGCCATCTTACTTTCCTTCCTTCGCGGGCTTGAAGTCGTAGGTGGGCTTCAACTTGCACTTTTTAACATCAGAGAAATCGAGAGTAACGGACTCGCCGTCCTCGAGCTCGAGGGTCACGCTCGTCTCGGTGGCGGCGGCAATCTTGCCGGCGTACTTGCGACGGCCCTCGGTGGCGGTGGAGGTGAGCTCGCAGTTCTCGCCCACAAAGCGGGCAAAGTCGCACGGGCGGCGCAGCGGACGCGCCATGCCCGGGCTCGACACCTCGAGCGTATAGCTCGAAGAGATGGGATCGAGCTCCTCAATCACATCGCCGACCCACTTGGTGTTGGCCGTGACGTCGTTGAGCGACAGGCTCTGACCCTCGGCACCCTCGATACGCACGCGCACGCAGGGGGCCTTGGTGGCACCCACGAGCTCGACGTCGACGATGTCGACATCGTGCTGGGGGGCGACGGCCTCGAGCGCGTCGATGATCGCCTGCTCGGTCTTGGTCTTGACCATTGCGGCACCTCCATCCATACAAAAAAGAAGCGGGGCCGAAACCCCACTTCTTTCAATTACAACTTCATTTGCAATCAAACTATACCAATAGCTGCGGAAACGTGCAAGCACAGTACGAATCTGCAGGTCAGCGTGCGCACAGCTTCTCCACAAGAATAGGACAATTGGACTAAAGACTCCATGAGGTAAGCGTCCGAGGGTCCAAGAACGGGCCATGCGTCCCAATCCACAGGCCCGTTCGGACCCCAAGGGCATTCCTCCCCGAGCCCCTATCGATCAGACTTGCGCTAAGGGACATTCTGCAACAAGCCAGCCAGCAAGTCGCACAACGACAAACCTTTCCAAATCCTCTACGGCAAGGAGGCACCCATGAAACGTCTAGGCACCACCTGCATGACTGCACTCGCCATCGCAACGTGCTCGTTGGTCCTCTTGGGCTGCGGCAACGCGAATGGCAAAACCGAAACATGCGAACCGAACCCTGGCAGCACAAAAGCCATCGAGAAAACGACGCCATCGGAGAGCTTCGACAAAATAGACGAGGACATCGTCGATCCCCAGAGCTTGGGTCCCGATTCCCAAGAACAGTTCCCCATCGACCTTGAGGCAGACGAGAACGTCCATGTTACCTGCGTGGGCAAGGACACCGACGGCTACGGCGACGCCGCGCTCGTCTTTACGGTGACCAACAACACCGGTGTCGACATGATGTTTGGCGATGTGGACTCCTATGCCTACGTCAACGGCGTGGTCCGCGATGTGCACATGCGCCAGCAGGTCGCAGCGGGCGAGGAAACGCGCGCCATGCTCACCTTTGTGGGCACCTACGACGACCCGGACTTTGATGTGAACAACGACCTCAACGACATCTACCTCAACATATGGATGTTCGAAGAGGCAACGGGCAACGTTTACTTTAGGGACCTGGTACACATCCCATAGAAAACGTTGCGACGCAATGACTAAGCAGGGCATACAACACAAAACGAGGGACGACCCAACCGGATCGCCCCTCGTCTTTTATGCGTCAGTTAAGCGCGCAGTGCCTACTTGACCACCAGGTTGACCAGCTTGCCGGGCACGCAGATGGCCTTGACGACCGTCTTGCCCTCGAGCCACTTGGCGACGGCAGCCTCGGCGGCAGCCTGCATTTCCTCGGTGGAAGCATCGCGGGCAACGTCGACGCGGCCGCGGACCTTGCCGAGCACCTGGACCACGATCTGCACCGTGTCCTCAACGGACTCGGCCAGGTCAAACTCAGGCCAGGCGGCGGTGTAGGCATTACCCTCGCAGCCGAGCGCCTCGTGCCACAGCTCGTCGGCCCAGAACGGGCAGATGGGGGCAAGGACGCTCACAATGTCCTTGGCCACGCCGTAGCACAGCGCCTTGTCGCGGGCGGCACCCTCGGTGGCGTTGAGGTAGGCGCTCGCAGCGTTGACGAGCTCCATGACGGCCGAGATGGCGGTGTTGAACTGGCCGCGATCGAAGTCCTCGGTGCACTTGGCGATGGTGCGGTGACGCTCGCGATAGAGCTTCATCGCGACCTCGTCGAGCGCGGACTTGTCGAAGGCCACGTTGGCGTCGCAGGACTGGACGAGCTGCCAAACGATACGCCAGGCGCGCTTAATGAAGCGGTTGGCGCCCTCGACGGCCTTGGGATCCCAGTCGAAGTCCTTCTCGGGCGGGGCGATAAACAGGATCGCCAGACGCATGGTGTCGGCACCGTAGGGCTCAATAACCGAGCTCGGGGGCACGACGTTGCCCTTGGACTTGGACATGGTGTCGCCGTTCTCGTCCTTGACCATGCCCTGGCACAGCAGGTTGGTGAAGGGCTCATCCACGCTCAGCAGGCCCAGGTCGCGCAGCGCCTTGGTAAAGAAGCGACTGTAGAGCAGGTGCAGAATGGCGTGCTCGATGCCGCCGATGTAGTTATCGACGGGCATCCAACGGTCAGCGGCCTCTCGCGAGAAGGGCAGGTCGGTGTTGTGAGGATCGGTATAGCGCAGGTAATACCAACTGGAGCAGGTGAAGGTGTCCATGGTATCGGTCTCGCGCTTGGCCGGGCGGCCGCAGACCGGACAGGTGGTCTCGTAGAACTCCTTGCACTCGGCAAGGGTTTCGCCGGCGCCCAGGTCCAGGTTCTCGGGCAGCGTCACCGGCAGCTGATCCTCAGGCACGGGCACAATGCCGCAGTGCTCGCAGTGGATGGCCGGGATGGGGTTGCCCCAATAGCGCTGGCGGCTGATGAGCCAGTCGCGCAGACGGAACTCGACCTTGCGACGACCGCAGCCCATGGCCTCGAGGTCGGCCACGATCGCAGCCTCGCCCTCGGAGTGCTTGCCGCCGCGCATGCCGGTGTACTTGCCGGACTGGACGAGCGTGCCCTCGGCAGCGTGGGCGCAATCCCAGTCGACAGTCTCGGCATGGAAGGTATCGATAGTCTCGCCGCTGGCCTCGATGGCAGCGCGGTCGTCATCGTCCAGGATGATCGGCACGATCGGCAAGTCGTACTTACGGGCAAACTCAAAGTCGCGCTGGTCGCCACAGGGAACGGCCATGACGGCACCGGTACCGTAGTCGGCAACGACATAATCGGCAACCCACACGGGGACCTTCTCGCCGTTGACGGGGTTTACCACATAGCGGCCCGTGAAGGCACCGTGCTTCTCGAGGGTGCCCTGGGCACGCTCGACGGCAGAGATATGCTTGGAGTCCTCGACGATCTTGGTGACGGCCTCCTCGTACTCTGTGCCCTCGACGAGTTCATGCAGGCCGGCGTACTCGGGAGCCAGAACAAAGAAGGAGACGCCAAAAAGGGTGTCGGCACGCGTGGTGAAGACGGTGATCTTGCCCTCGTCGCCTTCGATGGGCTCGCCATCCTGGTCGCACAGGGTAAAGTCGACCTCGGCGCCCTCGGAGCGACCGATCCAGTTGGCCTGCATCTGCTTGACGCGCTCGGGCCAGCCGGGGAGCTTCTCCAAGTCATCGAGCAGTTCCTGGGAGTACTCGGTAATCTTGTAGTACCACTGCTCAAGGTCGCGCTTCTCGGGCTCGGTGCCGCAGCGCCAGCACTTGCCCTCGGTAACCTGCTCGTTAGCCAGAACGGTCTTGCAGTTGGGGCACCAGTTGACCGGGTTCTTCTTGCGGTAGACCAGACCCTTTTCCCACATCTTCTCAAAGATCCACTGACCCCAGCGGTAGTAGTCGGGGCTGCAGGTCTTGACCATGCGATCCAGATCGTAGGAGAAGCCCATGCGCTTCATCGTGGCGAGCGCCTGGTCCATGTTCTTATACGTCCAGGCGGCAGCCTGCGTGTTGTGCTTGATGGCGGCGTTCTCGGCGGGCAGGCCAAAGGCGTCAAAGCCGATAGGATGCAGCACGTCGTAGCCGCGCATGCGGGCCTGACGGGCCATGGCATCGCCGATGGTGTAGTTGCGCGCGTGGCCCATGTGCAGGTCGCCCGACGGATACGGGAACATCTCGAGCACGTACTTCTTGGGCTTGCTGGCGTCGGTGTCGACGGCAAAGAGGTTGGAGTCCTCCCAGGCCTTCATCCACTTGGACTCAATGGCCTGCGCGTCGTAAGCAGGGATCTCGTCCTTATGATCTGTGCAATCGCACATATCAGCTCCTTTGTTATCTCGGTTGGGGCGGGGCGTTCTTACCTTTGCTCGCTGCTGCGGACAGTCCTGCTCGCACGAAGAGCACATTAAGTGCTCTTCGGCTCGTGCGGAACTTGCAGCGAGCAAAGGTGAGAACGCCCCGCCACATCGTTAACTCGACTGATGATAGCAAATCACGAAATACAAGGTGTATGCAACTTGCAACAAACCGAACTATCGAATACTCCAAGTCAACTGGCTTGAGTTTTTATATCTTGAATACGGGAAGCCTTCGAACAAGTCTTTATTGTTGTCATTGGACTTCGACATGTCTTTAAGAATTGACTTGCCTATAGCCTCCCCCAAAGCAATGGGAACAGCATTGCCGATTTGCCTATATATATCGCTAATATCACCTCGGAAAATCCAATCATCCGGAAAGCCCTGAATGGCACGATATTCCTCAATTGAAAGAGGGCGATCTTCTGTGGGGTGGCACAAATCGGTAGCAGGCATTGTCGGGCTTGTGACTAAAGTTGGAGAAGGCCGATCATTCCATATTCTTCTATAAAAACCCGTTTTACCGCCTCCAAGCCGGTACGCTTTCCCCATCGCCTCTTCCTGAAGCTCCACAGGCAAATTCTTCCAATACTCACCCTCTTTAAGCAACTTAAAATACTTAAGCCTTTTTTCCGGAAACTGAACGTAATGGTGTTCGTCTTTTAATCCCCGAACGGCATCTGAAAAAGTCATCCAAGGATTAAGTTGCCACTTGGGGTCATTTGAATTCGTGGGGGTCAGCCAATCACAGATTGAACCGTCTCGTTTAGCAATCAAGACAACTCTCTCCCTAATTTGAGGAGCCCCAAAATTCGCAGCATTATACAAATTGAAGCTCACGCCATAGCCCATTGATTCAAGTTTGTTCAGAACCGTTTTCATAGCGCCGCCGTGTACAGGCTCTCCGCCAGCTTCCAAAGGATATGCCGTAGACAAGAGCCCCCTGACATTTTCAATTACCAAATACTTAGGTCGAAGATGGTCAGCAAGATCGAGATACTTTAGGAATACGTTGCCCCTAACGTCATCGAAGGCACGACGCGCTCCAGCCGTAGAAAATGCCTGACAAGGAGGCCCGCCAAACATAACATCTATACCCCTTTTGGGGCTAATGCCCGAATAATCAAATACCCGATCGGGAGTAACCTTATTAATGTCTCCTAACAAACCAACATTAGGCCGATTGGACGCAATAGTCATTCGGCACTTCGTGTCATTTTCACAGTAAAGACTGGACGAAATACCGGCCCTCTCCATTCCATAATCCAAGCCAAGCGCCCCAGAAAAAAAAGAAACCGCAGTTAATGCCGAATCAACTACTTCAGTAGCGCGATGGTCTGCGGGAGCGAAGCATAGATTTTTTTTCCTCATAAAGCTGATTATTTCGTTCTCTCTATAGACTCTACGCTTACCAACAAGCGCATAATTGAGATCTCCGTTACGAGATAGTCTTGTAACAGTCTGAGATGTCACCCCAAGACGGCTCGCAACTTCCGCGGAAGACAGTATCGCCTCATTTTCCAAAATGGACTCCAGTAATTAAGTAATTGAACATTTTTTAGTCCATTTTAATTCAAATATACGCTTGTGTATAGGTTTTATCTAGTTGAAAATCAACACAAAGGAGGCACGACCATGGCTAAAAACGCAAAACGTGAAGATGTCAAAAAGAAATTATCGGAATCACTGAATTACTGCAACTCGCATCACATTCCGGCGCAAGAACTCTTTGAATCCATCGCAGACCGAACAATTAACAACGAAACCTGTCGCTATAACGCCGATGAAAGAAAAAGGGAAATGAAGTCGCTATTTCCCATTCTTCTCCAAGCCGAAACCTCAGCAATGATTCCCTCGATTCCAATGAAGCCAGATATACTCGAACTAGACTCGAAAGCATTTTTGGAACTTTGGCTAAACAAATGGATTTCAAAATTTCTTTCGGGATGGCAGTCGCTTCCAAGTGATTATGTCGCGAATCCCAAAAAGACGGTTACCGATGAAGCACTGATACATATGGTAATGGACGCAAAACACGCAGGATCAAAAGAGCGCGCTTACGAGTGGGCGGCGCACCACAATTTATTCATGAGTGCTGAAAATATAGGTGGCAACCTATTGGAGGAGTACATATATTCAAAAATTAAGCCATATGGATGGATTTGGTGCAGAGGGAAGATTCTCACGGCAATCGACTTTTGCAACGATGAATGCACTGCCATGTTTCAGGTAAAAAACAAAACGAATACTGAAAATAGTTCAGGAAAGGGTTTCAGAGAATCCTGCGGCGCAAAAGCATGGAATCGAATGAAGGCGGAGCGTCGTAACGGAAAGATTGAAACATATTGGCCAAAGTTGATTGAAATTGTTCGAGAGGGCAGTACGGTAGATAAACCTGTTCCGAATGATCTCGTCACCGAGGCAGACTATTTGGATTTTGTTTCAAACACGGTCAGAAACAATCCTTATCTGATTAGCGAAAGAGAAGGAGACCTATAACAAAATGGGGTCGCAATCCACCAGACACGCGACCCCATTTTCATAAATTATTTAGTAACTAGCGATAACTTACGGACTGCTGCGAATCTTTCACGACTACGTCGTGGGCGCCGCCTTCGACGATGGAGGTAGAGCTGACCAGGGTCAGGCGTGCCTTTTCCTGGAGCTCGGGGATCGAGAGGGCGCCGCAGTTGCACATCGTGGACTTGACCTTGTAGAGCGTGCCGCCCACACCGTCCTTGAGGGAGCCGGCGTAGGGAACGTAGGAGTCGACGCCCTCGACAAAGCTGAGCTTCGCGGCGCCGCCAAGGTCGTAACGCTGCCAGTTGCGTGCACGCGCAGAACCCTCGCCCCAGTACTCCTTCATGTACTGACCGTTCACGTTGACGCGCTCGGTCGGGCTCTCGTCAAAGCGGGCGAAGTAACGACCCAGCATCATAAAGTCTGCACCCATGGCAAGGGCGAGCGTCATGTGGTAATCGTAGACGATGCCGCCATCGGAGCACACGGGCACGTAGACGCCGGTCTCCTCGTAGTACTCGTCGCGAGCGCGGCAGACGTCGATCAGCGCGGTGGCCTGGCCACGACCGATACCCTTGGTCTCGCGAGTGATGCAGATGGAACCGCCGCCGATACCGACCTTGATGAAGTCGGCACCGCAGTCGGCCAGGAAGCGGAAGCCCTCGGCGTCGACAACGTTACCGGCACCGACCTTGACGTCCTCGCCGTAGTTGGCGCGGATCCACTCGATGGTGCGCTTCTGCCACTCGCTGAAGCCCTCGGAAGAATCGATGCACAGGACATCGGCACCGGCCTCGATGAGCAGCGGCACACGCTCGGCATAGTCGCGGGTGTTGATGCCGGCGCCGACCATGTAGCGCTTGTCGTTATCGAGGAGCTCGTTGGGGTTGGTCTTGTGGCTGTCGTAGTCCTTGCGGAAGACGATGCCCATGAGGTGATCGTTGTCGTCGACGATGGGCAGAGCGTTGAGCTTGTTGTCCCAGATGACGTCGTTGGCGACCTTGAGGCTGATGTTCTTGTCGCCCACGATGAGCTGCTCACGCGGGGTCATGAACTCGGAGACCTTCGTCTGGTGGTCATCGCGACTGGGACGATAGTCACGGCTGGTGACAATGCCCAGGAGCTTGCCCTTGGGGGTACCGTCGTCGGTGACCGGCATGGTGGAGTGACCGGTCTTCTCCTTGAGCTCGATGACCTGCTCCATGGTCATGTCGGGGGTCAGCGTGGAATCGGACTGAACGAAACCGGCCTTGTGGTCCTTGACGGCCTTGACCATAGCGGCCTCGGACTCGGCGCTCTGGGAACCGTAAATGAAGGACAGGCCGCCCTCGGTAGCGAGCGCGACACCCATGTCGACGCCCGAGACGGACTGCATGATGGCGGAAACCATGGGGATGTTCAGGGTGATTGCCGGCTTCTCACCGCGCTTAAAGCGGGTCAGCGGCGTCTTAAGAGAGACGTTGTTGGGGATGCACTGCGAGGACGAGTAACCAGGGACCAGCAGATACTCCGAAAACGTGTGGGACTCACCGGGAAAGAACGTAGCCATGTTTCTCCTTTTTCCATGCGACCGGTCGGCTGCAGGCCTCGTAGGACCCAGCCCAACCTTGGGCGCCCAATACTGGGGAAGTATCTTAGCGCACTTTGACTGCTACAATGCATGATTTAAGAAGAGCACACGAGGGTTTGACGCAGGCTATGCGTTTGCCCAGCAAACACTTTAGCGGGGAGACGTGAAGCGCATGGAGTACAAGACGACGGCAAAATTGGTCATTCAAGCGTGCGACAAAGACCTGCCGGGCGTCTTCGGCCACGGTTGCGTCTTGCTGCTGCAGGGCATCGCGCGCGAGCACTCGCTCAACCGCGCCGCCAAGAGCATGGGCATGGCATATTCCAAAGCGTGGCGCATTGTGAATGAGGCCGAGGGACAGCTGGGCTGCAAACTCATCGAGCGCGACGGCGCCCGCGGATCCACCCTCACCCCCGCCGGCGAGCGAGCCATAGCGGTCTACGAGGAGCTGCAGACCGACATCAACAACGTCATCGCCACCAAAGCCAGCGACCTCATCGCCAGCATCAATGCAGAGTAGTCCTTTTAGGCGGTTTTTAGCCCACAGCGCCCTAGGGTTGAGGCTCGCGCCACAAAACGGGCCCATCTACTACGTTTAGTTGAATACCCACGACCATACCGGACATTATGATAATAAAACCGCTGGTAAACAGCTTGGTAATTTTCAAAATAGGCGGGTGTGGTCGACCCCTATTGCTTAAACGTAGTAAATAGGCCGTTTTCGTGGCGCAGTCCCCGATTAGCTACTTGCGAAGGGCGTTATCGAGAGTGGCAGCCACCTGCAGAGGGTCGTCGGTGCCGGCGAAGAGGCGGATGGCGCTCCCCTGCTTACCGCGCGGGGCCGAAAGGCGTGTCGTTGCGCCGCCGGCGGGCGACGTGCGGAACTCCCCCGGCAATGTGTCGAACAGCTCACCCGCACTTCGCTCGATAAGGTCAAACTCAACTGCCGGGCCAAAGCCGTGCTCGAGGATTCCCGTTGCAACCGCATGATCGGGATGCGAGCCCAGCCCGGGATAGCGAACGTTACACACCATCTCGTTAGCAGCCAGATACTCGGCCAGCGCACGGGCGCGGTCGAAGTGCGCCTGCATGCGGGTGTCGATCGTGTCGAGCCCGTGCTCTAGAATCTCGGCCTCATCGGAGGACAAGTCGAGCGCAGCCAATCCGCACCCTTCGAACAGCGCATGCGCGCACTCGGCGGCGGCGTCCACGCGATGGCGTTTGAGCTGCGAGCGCGCGACCGACGCCGCCACGAGCTTGCGCGGAGCTTCGCCGGCACACACACGGTCGAGTGCCTCGAGCGACAGCGCGGCACCCAAGCGCAACGGATCGCATCCAAAAACACCTGCCACGGTGTTATCCACCACAAGCAGCGCATGCGCCTCGCGAGCCGCGCGGCCCAGGGCACGAAGATCGGGCACACGCAGGCCAAACCCGCCGATGGAATTGACGAACCACCACAGATGCGACCCGCCATCATCAAACGAAGCATCAAAGCCCTCGGACGCGGCAGCAAACGTCGCAGCCGCAGGCTCCCCCACCAGCGCAACATCGCAGCCATCAAAGCCGCGAGCAAACGCATCGGCAAAGTCGTCCGCAAAGGCCACCAGGCGATCACTAGGCCGCACAATCCCCAACAATGACAGCGCCGCCGGCACATGCGAGGCCGAAACTAAACGCGCCGCACGCGCGCCGGCCCTTGCAGCCCAGGACTCTTCTAGCTGTTGCACGTCCACGCGACACCATCCCTTAATTAAAACCGAACCAAATAAACTTTCCAGGTTGAGCATAGCTAGCGAGCGGGCAGCTGCCGTGGCGAGGTGCCGCGAAAGAGGAGCGAAGCGTACTTCATGTACGCGAGCGACGGTTTGAGCGGCAGATCGCCCGGCAGATGTCCGCGCAGCGTCGAGCGGTCCGGCGTTTGTTAAAACGCCGGAACAAAATCACCCGTGATATTCGCCGTTGTATTGGATGAGCGTGAGGTCCTCAACGCCGTCGAGCGCGCGAATGGCATCTGCGTAGGGCATGTCCACGCCGTCCGAGAACACCTCCACGGCCATCTCCACCTTGTCGCCGCGCATGGTCTTGGACTTCACCGTAAACTTGGTGCGACCAAACGCGCGCACGATGTCGTCGCCCGTGGTCTGGCCCGTGTAGTGAATGACCATCACATACACGCGTGCTTTGTCCTGGTGGCTCGCAAAGCCGGCGATCATCACCACGATGACCACGGCCGTCAGCCCCACGAGCGCGTACATGCCGGCACCTGCCGTAATGCCCGTGGTAATGGCCCAAAACAGGTACAGCAAGTCGAGCGGGTCCTTTACCGCCGTACGGTAACGCACGATGGACAGGGCACCGACCATACCGAGCGAGATGACCACGTTGGTCGAGATCGCAAGCGTCACCATGCAGGTGAGCACGCACATGCCCACGAGTGTCACGGCAAAGCTGCGCGAGTACACCACGCCCGTAAAGAAGCGCTTGTACACGTGGTAGATCAGAATGCCCATGGCCAGCGCCACCAGCAGCGACAGACCGATCTTGGCAGGATCGACCTGACCAAACGCTTCCAGAACGGAGTTCTTAAAAAAGTCCCTGGTGCTCATGGTCTAAATATCCCCTCGGTTCTGATAATCCGATTCCCAATAGTTAAATCCGCGCAGGTAGGCGGTCTTTTCGTAGCACAGGCAGTACTTGGAGACCGCCGTGAGCTCCGCGGCGCCCGGCGGCACCATATCGCGCACCAGCTGCGGGCAGAACTCCGTAAACTTGACCTCCATCACCAGTTTGCCGGGTTCCAGCACCGGCAGCGCAGGCAGCGTTAGGTCAAAGATGTCGAAGCTTCCCACCGCGGCGCGCACATTGCTGTCAAACGTAATACGCACCGTGCCCTCATCCATCACCCACGGTTCGCGTTCGTAGTCCACGATGGTCCGCGGCCGCATCATGTTGCAGATGCACTCGATATAGAACTCGCGACACAACTGGTGCGGACTGCGCAGCAAAAAATCGTAGTCGCCCGCCAGGATACGCTCAAACTCGTCGCGGGTGAGCGGCGCATCCTCCTTGTAGATCCAGCTGCCGTACTTCTTTTTGCGCTCAAGCTTAATCACCTTGTCGCTGCCGTTATAGATGCGCACGCGATACTTTTTGCGCATGAGGATGCCGGCGTCCTTTTCCTCGTACGCCGAGTTGCAGTAGTCATCGAAATACAGGCTGCGGATGGTGTAGCCGCCCGCCTGCGCGTGCTTGTCAAGCTTAAAGACCGGCGCCATACGGCAGGCAAGCGCGGCATGTTCGCCCTCGTTGATAAGGTACTTGAGCTCGTGGCGGTAGCGCTCCTGTGTGGTGCGCGCGGGCGGGGCGGCCAGACGCTCCAGCAGCGCGCTAGCCCTCCGCATAGGTATCCTCCACGACCTTACCGCCGTCCTGCACGTAGAAACACTTCATGCCGTACTGCTTGCCGTCGTCGGTCACATAGTAGTCAAACGCGTCCTGCGTATAGCCGTCGGAGTTGGTGGCGCGCACGCGCACAAAATACTGGCCGGCATCGGGAGCATCGCAGGTCACCTCGGGCAGCAGCACGTCCTCGGCCGTAAAAATCACGTCGCTTATAGCGTAATCGCGCGCCAGCTCCACGGTATAGCGAATGTCACGCGCATCAAAGTCATAAGAGGCATCCCAATTGATGCGCAGTTTGCCGTTTTCAATCTGCGGCACACCGATAAAGAACGGCATGGGCTTCTTATAGCTCTCGCGATACGTCTTGTAGTTCTCTTCGATTTCGGAGGGAATCGCCGCAGCAATCTGCTCGTATTCGTCCTTGGTCACGGGCAGGTTGTCGATATCGGGCGACGCAAACACCAACGACTCGGTTACCTCGCGATAATGCTTGATCATCTTTGCCAGACGCTCCTCGGTCAGATACGAGCGGAGATCTCTAACGGCGTCGTCAAGCTCACTGCGGAACGACTTGCTCTTAAGGGCTCGTCTAAACAAAACATTTAGCCAGTAGTTGCTTACCCCTCGTTCCCAACTGGAATAGTCAACATTCCCCTTAATCTCGAGCTCAAGCTTACGCAGCATGCCATCGTTATCCCAATCCAAGAAATACCAAACGTTGGAGTTGAGCGGGTTGTACAGATAGCAGTTACGATTTTGCGTATCGCAATTGCCCGTCAGCATCTGAAACGCCATCCAATACACCAAGTTTTCGATATCGAAATAAGTCTCGAGCACATCGTCTATCTTTTGAGATTCGTCGTTAAGCGCATCGAGCATCTCGATGAGCTTGGTATGGTCCGAGTTTCCCTTGGTCTCGAGCAAGTAATCAAAATCGGCCTGGTTGAATGACGGATCGTCGGCAAGTTTAATAATGTCTCCGTATCGCTCAAACGCGAAATTATTGACCTTGTAAAGATGCCCGTCGGCATCCATACCATGCGCCTTAAGAGCTTTCTTATTAAGTTGCTCCACCTGCGTAAACAGGCCGTAATCCTCGAAGATGTCATTAGACTTCTCGGTCTGGTCGCACACCCACAGGTGCACAAACTGCGTGCGGAGGCCCATCATCTGGGGAATCCCCCGGATGAGGTCATAAGCCATTTTATTGCGAAAACGCAGGCCCTCGCCCATGTGCTTGTTCAACGCAATAGAGCGCTGCTGGCGCCAGGTGCCCTTGCCCTTTTTGAGTTCTACCTTGTAGTTCTTCTGATCGTTTTTGCTCGAGGTCTGGCCACGGATTTGCACGGTGGCATTGGGGGCTTCCTCGCCATACCCGACCTCACCGGCAACGGGACCGTTATCATCGCCCGGCTGCAACAAACCTAACACCTGATAACGTTCGACATCCATTGCCTGATAGTCATACACCGAATACGTATTGATCTCTTCCCACGAGTGATCAGTATTCTCGGAGCTATTGCCGCGCGACACCGTCAGGTACATGCAGACGATGCCCGAGTCGTCGTACACCTCGTACAGCTCGTCCTTGTCGCGGAGATGCTTGGACTGACTGGTCGCATCGGCCTTTTTAATCTTGCCCTGCTTTTTGGTCTTTGTGGTCGAGGAGTCGTCCTGCGCAGAGCAGCCCGAAAGCAGCAACGTGCCGGCAGCCGCCTCGATCAGGCGGCGACGAGATATCATCCTATCGGTCATCAGGACCTCCCCAATGGTTACGGTACACGCGGACCACCGTGCGCTCAAACGCGCCATGCGGCTCACCGTCCTCGCGCTGTTCATCAAAGCGCTGCTCCGCATGCTCGAGCACGCGCCCCAGCTCGGTAAACCAGCCCACCTTGTCGGTCGCCACGATGGGCTGCTGGCTCAAAATACGATACGGTAAATTGGCGGTATAGGTGTCGAGCCGCAGCAGCGCCACGATAAAAAACACCGCCGCGCCCAGCAAAAAGCCAAAGCCGTAAAACTGCTGCGGAAACGCCAGCGAAATGGCCGTCGCCAGCCCTGCCACGCCTGCAAACAGGCCCGATGCCAGCACCGCGCCCTTGTAATCGGTATAGTACAGCAAGATGAGCATCACCGTGTTGCCCACCGCGTACAGGCCGTAACCCACGCAGAGGGTGCGGAAATACCCATGCATAAGGTTATTAAAGCCCAGCGGCAAGGCCGAGAGCACCGTGGTCTCCAGCGAGATCACCGCCGCCGTCACAAACAGCTGCTTGAGCGCGCAAAAACGCAGCTCGTTGTTGAGGGTAGCGAGCATTTCCTCCTCGGCCACCATAATGTCGCCCACCACGCCACCGTCGTTGAACAGACTGTAGTAGTCGCGGTAGCGCGGATAGAAGTTGACTTCGACCGACACCACAAAGTTGACGGTCGTGACCAGAATCGTCAAAAACGCGATGAGCGCCGGCACGTCGTGATAGGGTGCGCCGTAAAACAGGCCCTTCACCTGCACGCCAATGGGGCCGGCCCAAATAATCACCAAGTGCGCAAAGAGCCCCAGGTTGGTAAACAGGCCCGTTAACGCCAGCGGCATAAACTGGTCCAGCCAATGCAAAAAGAGCCAGGGGCTGCGGTCACTCTGCGGAAAACACCGGTACAACAGCACCACGTCCCAGGCAAGCATCACGCCATAGCCCAGCGAAATGCTCGCCAGCAGGCCCTCCACCGGCGGCAGGCCCAGCGCCAGCGCGGCAAGCGCGCACACGCACGCCACGCCAATCGCGGCCGCAAAGCTGCACAGGATACCGCGGTAGTCCTTGATGGCGGTGAGGTAGCTCATGCCGTTCCAGTTGACGATCATAATGTTGAACAGCCACAGGCACAGCAGTCCCTGCAACAGTGTGGCACCCGAGAACGACAAGAAGATACCGTAGAGCACCGTACCCGCGACCAGCATGATGGCGTTGGAACCCCAAAACGAAGGCAGGACTTCCTCCTCGCGCTCGGCAAAGAGCATGTCGGCCAAAAAGCGCGTGACGGGCATGGAGAAAAAGCTCGTGAGCGTAAGCGACGCCAGCAGCGTATAGGTGACCATGCACACGAGCAAATCCTGGGCTCCGCGCCCCACGCCCCACAGGCCGCACAGCACCAGAATGCCCACCTGCAGCAGCACGCCCAGCAGCATGGGGCCTGTGCACACGATGCCGGCGTATCCGTAGGCGCGCATGGTGGCAAAGAGGCCCTTGCGCTTAAACAGGCGCTTGAGCTCAAATCCAATTCCGGCCATGGGCTACACCTCCTTCCGCGGCAGGCCGAACGCGCGGGCCGTCTCCTCGTAGAGCGCGCGGTAGTTTGCGAGCATCTGCTCGTGCAGGTAATAGGTCGCCACGCGACGCTGGCCGCGCTGCCCCATCTCCAGACGGCGGGCACGGCTTGTGCACATGCGCTCCATGGCATCGGCCAAGCCCTTGCGATACATGGGCGGGCTCACGAAACCGGCCACGCCAAAGTCATCACCGGGGGCGCCTTCCAGCAGCTCGCGGCAGCAGCCAACCTCGGTCGTCACGCAGGGACGACGCGCGGCAAGGGACTCCAGCACGCTGAGCGGCTGGCCCTCCGAGATGCTCGTCAAGATGGTAAAGTCGAGCTTTTGCATGTACTCGACCACATCCACGCGGCCGGTAAAGATCAGGTCGCGCACACCGAGCGTCTCGACCAGGTCGTAGCACTCGGCCGCATATTCCTCGTCGTCCACGCCGCCCATAATGTGCAGGCGCACGTGCGGCAGGCGCTCGTGCAGCTCAAAGAAGGCATAGATCATGGTCTTGACGTCCTTGATGGGCGCCAAGCGCACCACTGCGCCAATATCCACCCAGCCATCATCGGGCTTTAAGGGAATATCCTTAAAGCGATCGAACTGGATGCCGTTGGGGATAACCAGGCATTTGTCCGCATCACAGCCCATATCAATCTGCGTCTTGTGGGCGTTATGGAACAAACTCGTCACGCGGAAGGCGCGGCGGTAGATCTCCTCCGAAAGCAGGTAGAAAAAGCGAATCCAGCGGTCCTTAAATGACGGCACCACCCAATCGGCGCGAATGATCTCTTCCTCGCGCTCGCGGGTATAGATGCCGTGCTCGGTGAGCAGCACCGGCGCATGGTGAACGCTTGAGCCCAGACAGGCGAGCAGGCCGCCGTAGCCGGTCGAGATAGCGTGGTACACATCGGCAACCGGCACCTCGCTGCCCAGCAGGTAGAGCACCGGCAACAGCATAGAGCGCATGGTGTGGAATGCGTCGGCAAAGGGCGTGTAGGGGTACTCGGCAAGGCACACGTCGCGGAAGATGTCCATAAACGTTCGGCTCTGCAAAAACGAGAGCGGATGCACGCGACGGCGCTGAAAGATATCGAACAGCACGTCCCAGTCCGGATTGGAGAGCGACACCAGACGGCGTAGCGCCTCGCGCTCGCGGTCGTTAAAACTGGCTTCGTGCTGCTCGCCCGAAAGCCGCAGGGCATCGTCCAGGAACACCTCGTGCACCTCGACCACGTTGCCGGGCAGCTCGTAGACAAACTTGCCACGGTCGGCAGCATGCGCGCCGATCACCCACAGCACAAACTTGTGCTCGGGCATAGCCGTAATGTAGCCGTGCATCCAGGTAGACACGCCGCCGTGCACATAGGGGTAGCAACCCTCGAGCACTAAGCAGATTCTCATCGGTCGCCACCCTCCTTGCGCTCGATCGTCACGGTCTTATCATTTGCCTTAAGCAGGTACAGATTGCCCGTCAGGTGCGTCAGCTCGCCACCAGACACCGTACCCGGCTCGCCGTTGTTGGCGCGGAACATAAGCCACGCCTCGTCGCGGAAATTGCCCAGGTTGAGCGTCCAGGCATCATCGCTCGTATCCACGCTCACCGTCACGGACGAAAAACGCTGGATGGCACCCGAGCACTCCGAACCCGTCTGATGGCGCAGATCAGGAGCGGACGCAGCAAGCCAGTCCAGATAGTTGACCAGGCCGCCCTTATAGACTTCCCAGCCCTCCGTAGCGCCGCGATCGGGATCGAGCAGGTCGTCTGGGTGCATAAAGTGCGTGCTCACGTAGTGCATGTTGAGCTCGGACACGGCAGCCAGGCGCATATAGGAATCGCCGACCATACCGCCCGAGACAATGCGCGGCTGCTCCACAATGCCATCGCTCGCCACGCCAAACTCCTGCACGTACGGCAGGTCGGTGCCATCCTCAAAATACGTACTGGCGATGGTCTTAATGCGCGGAACGTCGGTGCCGATAAGCTTGCGCGCACGGGCCGAAAGGATATTCGACGGCGGCACGTAGACCGATCCGTGCGCGTTGGGCAGCACCTCGTCCTGGAAAGCGATAAGCTCGTCGAGCGATGCGACAAGCGTTTCCTTGTTCTTCCACGTCTTGTAGTCGTACAACGTGCCGTAGTCGGTGTCCCAGAGCGCGAGCGGCTGATGGTTGTAGCCGTGAAAGCCCAGCTCGCCGCCCATCTGCAGCAGCATGCCGCCAAAATAGCGGAACTGCGTAGTATCGGGTTGGCGCGCGGGCTCGGTCTGGTTGACCGCGTCCTCGTAGTTTTCGATCATCACGCCGGTATAGCGAATGCCATATTTTTGCGCGAGCTTTTGCAGATCGGGCCACCAGACCTTGGTGTAAAAATCGGCAATGGAAAGGCCGTAGTCACGCTTGATATAAGTACCGTCGCCCGAGGGCACGGGGCTAGGAAAGTCGTCCAAATAGAACACGGCGCTGTTGATGACCGGATAGGCCGTGGCATCACCCAGCAGGCTGATCGCCGCGGCGTAAAAACCGCGCATGACCTTGTCGTAGATGCCAATGTTGCACACCACGGTATGTCCGCTGCCACAATCGCTCGACC
>CALFDL010000003.1 GCA_937950415.1 uncultured Collinsella sp.
CGGCATTTGGCCAATCTGCCGTTCAATTTCAAAGGCGCGACCAGAAGGTCAGCGCCTTTTCATTTCACGGCACCTTGGCTCAAATGACGGGCTTTCGCTGGCCTTGCCAAAACATCGGCGCTGACTTGCTTGCCGGCTGACTGGGTAGAATGCCTCCAACGTGTAACTCGATTCGGAGGAATTCGCATGCCTTATTACTATGGATACGGCTTTGGCATCGACCCGCTGTACCTGCTGGTTGTTCTTGTCTGCACGGTGCTTGGTCTTGCCGCGCAGAGCTATATCAACTCGACGTACAGGACGTGGTCCAAGGTGCGCTCGGACGGCGATACGGGCGCTGCGGTTGCTCGCCGCATGCTCGATGCCAACGGTTGCAACGCCGTGGGCATCAAGGGCGTTGCCGGCGAGCTCACCGACCACTACAACCCGCAGGACAACAACCTGTATCTGTCTGACGCTAACCGTTCGGGCGGGTCGGTCGCAAGCGTTGCCGTCGCCTGCCACGAGGCGGGCCATGCCGCCCAGCGTCAAAGCGGTTACGCCATGATGAAGGTTCGCACCGCCCTCGTGCCGGTCGTCAACTTTACCCAGAACACCTGGACCATCGTGTTGCTCTTGGGCCTGTTTATGAACATCGCGGGACTCACGACCCTCGCACTGATCTTCTTCTCGTTTAGCGTGCTGTTCCAACTGGTTACGCTGCCGGTCGAGATTGATGCCAGCCGCCGCGCCGTGGCGTACATCGAGCAGTCGGGCATGAGCTCCAAGCAGGTCAATGGTGCCAAGAAGGTCCTGACGGCAGCCGCGCTTACCTATGTGGCCGCAGCGCTCACCTCGATCATTCAGCTGCTCTACCTTATGGCTCGCTACAACAGAAACTCCAACCGATAAGAACTTGGGCTGACAGGCGCCGCGGGGATTCGTGTCCCCGCGGCGCTGTACTATGTGTGGGACTTGAATTTGCACGGGGCCGGAGCCCTTGTGCACGATGACGAAAGGAGGCTGCGTGGCAGGCTGGAATCTGACCGGCAATGCCGTTTCCGCCGAGTTCGACGGTTCGGACGAGCAGGAGCGTAAGGAACTCAGCGTGAGCCAGGCGGTGGAGATCGCCGC
>CALFDL010000004.1 GCA_937950415.1 uncultured Collinsella sp.
CCCGGCAACATCGCCGCGCCGCGCCTGCGCGTGACGCGTACGTACGAGATCTCCGCACCGGTGGCTTGCCATCACTGCGAGGATGCCCCGTGCGCTAAGGCCTGCCCCACGGGTGCGCTGTTCTTTGATCCAAAGAACCATCGCATCGGTGTGAACGAGGACAACTGCATCGGCTGCAAGAGCTGCGTCATGGCTTGCCCCTTTGGCGCCGTGAGCGTGGCGACCACACAGGTCCCCGTCTTGATGGGCGATGTGCGCGTGGGGTCGCAGACCAAGAGCTTTGTGCTCAAGTGCGACCTGTGCGTGGACCGTCCCGGCGGCCCGGCATGTGCCGAGGCCTGCCCGACCAAGGGCCTTTCCTTGGTGGACGAGGAGCGTCTGGCGGAGCTGACCGCCGAGCGTGCCCGCGCCACGATTGAAAACGAGGCGTAGGCAGCCGACCCAACAAGCCCAACGATTGTCAAAAAAGTACCGAATAATCGGTAGCGCAGAAAGGAAGGAGGGTGTCATGGAGAAGCATAAAGTGATCTGCCCGTATTGCGGCGCCGGTTGCCAGTTTAACCTCCTGGTCCAAAACGGCCAGGTCGTGGGTACCGAACCGCTCAACGGCATCACCAATCAGGGCGAGCTGTGCCTTAAGGGCATGAGCGGCTACGACTTCATCAACGACACCAAGATCTTGACTCCCCGCGTGCTGCACCCGATGATCCGTCGCACCAAGGGCGCGGATCTTGAGCGTGTAAGCTGGGACGAGGCACTGGATTTCACCGCATCTAAGATGCAGGCCATAATTGACGAATATGGTCCTAACGCCGTCATGACCACCGGCTCTTCGCGAGGCGGCGGCAATGAGGCGAACTACGTCATGCAGAAGTTTACGCGTGCGTGCATCGGCACCCACAGCGTGGACAACTGCGCCCGTACTTGACACGGCCCTACTGTCCTCGGTCTGATGGACACGGTTGGTTCAGGTTGCATGTCTTGCTCCATCCCCGGTATGGAGGATGCGGGCTGCATTTTCCTCTTCGGCTATAACCCTGCCGATTCGCACCCCATCGTCGCAAGGCGTATCGTGCGAGCCAAAGAAAAGGGTTGCAAGATCATCGTCGCCGACCCGCGCCATATCGAAACCGCGCGTATCGCTGACATCTACCTTCCGATCAAGAACGGTTGCAACGTGGCGTTCCTCAACGCCTTTGCCAACTGCTTGGTCAACGATGGCCTCTACGACAAGCAATTCGTCGCCGAGCACACGAACGGCTTTGACGAGTGGTGGGAGACCATCAAGAACTACACTCCCGAATCTGTACAGGACATCACGGGTGTCGAGCCCGCGTTGATCCACCAAGCTGCCGAGATGTACGCCACGGCGAAGCCTTCTGCCATCATTGGCTGGGGCATGGGCGTGTGTCAGCAGAAGCAGAACCTGAAGACGGTGCACACCATCGCCTCCATCGCCTGCATTGCCGGCCAGATCGGCAAACCCAACTCCGGCCTCGCGCCCGTGCGTGGCCAGAACAACGTTCAGGGCTCCTGCGATATGGGCATGCTGCCCAACCTGTACCCTGGCTACCAAAAAGTCACCGACCCCGCCGTGCGCGCCAAGTTTGCCAAGGCTTGGGGCGTGCCCGAGGAAAAGCTCCCGCTCGAGGAGGGCTACAAGCTCACCGATCTGGGCCACCTGGTCGACGAGGGCAAGGTGCACTGCTTCTACAACTACGGCGAGGACCCGGTGCAGACCGAGCCCGATTCGGCCGGTATGCGCAAGACGCTCTCCGAGCTGGATCTGTTCATCTGCCAGGACATCTTTATGACGCAGACGACCATGCTCGCCGACGTCATCCTGCCCGCTACCTCCTGGGGCGAGCACGAGGGTGTCTTTACCGCCTCTGACCGTAGCTTCCAGCACTTCGACGCCGCGGTTCCGCCCAAGGGCGAGTGCCGTCACGACTGGGAGATCTTCGCGGACCTGTCCACGCGTATGGGTTACCCCATGCACTACGACAACACCGAGCAGATCTGGAACGAGTGCATTAGCCTGTGCCCCAACTTTGTGGGCGCCACCTACGAGAAGATGGCCCCCGAGGGCGGTTACGCTCAGTGGCCCGTCAAGACCACCGACGTGAACGACCACGGTACGGCCGACATGTTCGCAGGCGGCAAGTTCACCACCAAGGACGGCCGCGCCAACCTGATGGCGCATGACTGGGAGGCGCCCTCCGAGCTTCCCGACGATGAGTACCCGCTCATCCTGTGCACCGTCCGCGAGGTCGGCCACTACAGCTGCCGTTCGATGACCGGCAACTGCAAGACGCTGGCGCTGCTTGCCGATGAGCCCGGTTTTGTCCGCATGAATCCCGCGGACGCCCAGGCGCGCGGCATCAAGAACGGCGACATCGTCTCGATTCACAGCCGCCGCGGCCAGGTATACAGCCGCGCCGACGTGAGCGACCGTATCAACAAGGGCACGGTCTATATGACCTACCAGTGGTGGATCGGCAAGTGCAACGAGCTGACCATGCACAAGGTCGACCCGGTCTCGCATACGCCCGAGGACAAGTTCTCCGCCTGCCAGGTAGACGCCATTGCCGACCAGGTCTGGGCCGAGGGCGAGGTCGAGCGTCAGTACACCGAGCTCAAGCAGGCTCTGGTGGACGCCGCCGCTCCCCAGGACGTTGAGCCCGGCGCCGCCAAGTTCGACGACGAGACGCACGTGAATCAAATCGTGTAGTCCCGTTCTCGTTGGCTATTTGGGCCGGGCGTCCCGTACGTTCGGGAGCCCGGCCCGTTATTTTGAAAGGAAGTGGGGATGAACCGCTTCATCGACATCAACCCGGAGAGGTGCATCGGCTGCGGAACATGCCAGTCCGCCTGTGCCGACGCCCACCGGATGCAGGGTCTTCAGGATACGCCGCGCCTGGCGCTCGTGAAGACCGGCGGCATTTCGGCCGCCCTTGCCTGCCACCATTGCGAGGGTGCCCCCTGCGCCGAGGTTTGCCCGGTGAATGCCATCGAGCACGATGGCGATCGCATCCACGTCAAGGAGCAGGAGTGCATCGGGTGCAGGCTGTGCGCCATCGCGTGTCCCTTCGGAGCCATCCATCCCGATGGCACGTCTATCGCCGGTGTCGCAGGCATGTGCGACCCGACGCCTTCGTATCCTAAGTCCCTGAGCAGCCTGCTTACGTGGGCTCCCGGCCAGTACACCTGCGCTATCAAGTGCGACCTGTGCGCCTTCGATCCGGACGGCCCGCATTGTGTGGCGGCGTGCCCCACCAAGGCGCTGACCGTCATGGGCGGCGCGGCCGATCGCGAGCTCGACGAGGCCAAGCGCCTGCGCTCGATCGAAAACGGTCCGGTTGTCGACGTTACCGCTGTGGCCCAGGGCCTGTCCGAGAAAGCAGAAGGGAGCGTAAACAATGGATAGCATGACGCTGTTTATCGCATCGCTTGCCGTCTCGTGCATCGGTGCGCTCGCCTCG
>CALFDL010000005.1 GCA_937950415.1 uncultured Collinsella sp.
GTGCGGCCGCGTCTGCACCCGCGTCTTGCCGCCGCATTTGGGGCAGCGCAGCCATTCCATTCTTGATTTCAGCGCTTCCACCATGCAATATCACCTCTGTTCGTTCGCCGGGGCAGAGATCAACGTGATCTGCCGCATCTTGCTGCTCTCGTTCGCTTCCGCCTTCATATATTTGAGCGCGATCTCATTGATCTCCGAAAGAAACCCGGAAAATTCCTCATCTGTCAGCAGCAATGTGCAGTTTGTGAGCAGCAGCATATCTCTCTTAGGGTCAACGTCGTCTCCCGCAAAATATCTCGCAAACGACGCACAGATGCTGAGCAGCGACATCTGCACGGCATTTCCGCCCTCATCCTCCGTCGCCAAAGCCTCCTTGTTCAGCTGATACACGCTTTCGACCGTGCCGCGAATCCGGTTCTCGCCCACGACTGTGAGGATAGAATGCTCCGCAAGGCTTTTGATATGGCGGTACAGACTTGCGTTCGGAACATCAGGCAGCGCCCTCTTGAGTTCCTTCAACGTGCCCGCTTCATGGAGCAAAAAATACTGGAATATCCTCTGCCGAACGGGGTTCATGACCACTTCCGCTATCTCCATTTGCGCTATCACCTCTTAAATTATTTTATAAATATATTATATTCTCATTTTTGATAATGTCAAGTCCTAATCCTTTTCGCCGCTTCCCGTTGCGGCGCGTCGTTCGCTTTCTATGATACGGTGCGCGCTGGTCTTGCGCCAGAATCAGGATGCGAGGCAACCAACATCAACAAGCCTCGTGTGATGCAGAGAGCCGGACAACCGGTTCGCCAAATTGGGGCACGGGCCAACCGAGCCAAGCATGCCCGTTCGCCGAAGTCCGCCGCCAATGCACGCCACCTTAGCAGCTACACAACAAAGCTGAACACTTCGCCCCAGTTTCGCCGCAAGACAAAATCGGCAGTGCAGTTGATGTTGTCATACACGATGGACCATTGCGTATTGCTGGTGATGTCTTCCGGGTTTGGCTCCTGCGAAGAACCGCGCAGCGCCTTCCAGGCAACTTCCTTCGTTTGCGGCTGCACACCATCAAGCACCTCGGCAATGGCGAGCGCGCGTTCTTTACCATGGCCTAAAGCACCGTTCTTCTGATTCGGCAGAACCTCGTTGGCATAGCACGCGTAATAGTTGGTAATTTCACGCGCATGCGTAACGACCATAGGGCGCGCAGGATTTTGCGGGTCGTACTCAACAACGCGGCTGTCTCCAGAAGCATCGTTGATGAAGAAATGGTAGTCGCGGCCAGCCATGGCAACCATATCGTACGAGCCCAGCAAGTCTACCGCTTCCTGCGTGCTTGCCGCCCTATCAAGCACCAAACGAATGGCCAGTGAGGTATTGATTTTCGGCTTGCCGCTGTTTTGCCTGGTAGGTAGGCTATCAAGGGTAAGCACCGCAATGGATACGCCCTTTTCGTTGATGCCATCAAGACTCGCGAAGGGCCCCAACATCGCCGCAACTTTACTTTTCAGGCTTTCCTCGGGCATGTTAGCGCCCAAATTGTTCAGCGCCGAAAAAGAAATGGACGCATACCCGTCCTTCGGATGCGTGCGAACCAAAAGCGCAGAGGTATCATCTTTGAAATCGTAATTGCGACCCATCAAAACGCTGCTTGGGGCTTCGGCGCAAAACGCACTGCAGGCGAACTTCGGCGCCTCGACCTTTACGGGAATCCCAGGGAATACCTGCTTGCACACCGCGTCGATATAGGTTTGGTCGTCTTCAACCCCTGACTTGATAATGGCGTCAAGGTCGTAACGATACGCAACCGCGCTCTCGTACAGATTGTACGCACCGGCAAAACTGGACAACTTCTTCAGCGAGCAAAGTGTCTTAATACGTGAAGCGGCCAACGCCCCAGTCGCAACCGCGGCTACCGCACCGACAGACGCCGCGCACAGCAAACCCACCTTCGCCGTTTTGGAATCACCTGCGAAAACACCCATGCGAGCTCCTATCCCCAAGATCAGCAGATCACTTTTGCTGCCATCGCACCAGCAGTTGCACAAGCCGGCCCAACGAATGGCACGTTCCTCTTCGTTATTGTAGGGCAACCAGCAAACGTCTATCCCGTCACGCTACAGGGAGGGGCAACTGCGCTATTAATGGCACAGAGGTCAATCTGGTTCCGTCGCACCACGAGGGCAACAACTACGCCATTAAGCGATACGGATGGCCCATCTGGTTCTGCCATCCCACTGGAGGGCGGTAATTTGTATCCGATACCCGCAAGCCACCGCGTGGCGACACTGCCGCCTCACAGGAAGACAATAAGCCTGCGTCTTTCGGGCTGTTATTCGGCAGACTCTTCCTTGTCGCATTCTTCCTCGCCGAATATTTGTGCTTGAAGCTCAAGATCGAAAGTGTCGGACAGCACATCGAAAAGCTGTTTCACGGCAGCCTTTGCAATGGAACGCAAATCTTGCTGTTTTATGCCCTCGATGATGGTTGTGCGCTCTTCTGCCGGCACATTCAGCGCAGAAAGGCTCATCTGCAGATAGCGTTCGATTTTCACATCGAGGGGAAAATCGTCGCTGCACGGGCGCAACATGAAGCCAAGCATCAAGCCCGATGTTCCGATGTCCATCTGGTAGAAATCCTCTTCATCGAATGAAGGGTTGTACTGTTGGAAGAATTTCTGAAGATGCTTCGCGGTATTGCGGCGAATGTACTCCAGGGAACGTTCGCTGGCATATGCCTGCAAATACAAATCGCGAATGATTTCACTTAATTCGGCAATGGTGAGCTGAACGGACGTCTCGAGCGCATACGCAAAAGCCGGGCTGGCATTAGATCCCAACAACGCGACTGCTGAATCAGCTGCCGAGAACTGCTCCGAGAACATGAGCTTCATCAGCTCGTGCATCACTCCGTCTTTGTTTCCGAAGACATTCTGGAACGAGCTCGAGGACACATCGGCTTCTTTCAGGATGGCCGCCATGGTGGTGCCGCGGTATCCCCGCTCCAGGAACAGGCGAACGCTCGTCGAAAGCACGCGATTGCGCACCGCTTCGCTATCGTACCTCCGAGCCATAGAATGTCCTCTTCTCTACTCCAAAACGACTAAGTTCGTCTATTTCAGCGTTGGGAAGCACTTTTGTCAAATAGCCTTTAAAAATATGTACAATTTGTCAGATACAACCTAATTAACAGGTGTTATTGTATTCTTCAATCACGTCTGAACGAGTTCATCTTACCATGCGGGAAGTTCAGCCCAAAACATGAAATTCTTCACTTCCCGCCACGCAGGACCAACGCAAGGGCTCCACCTCGCACTTTGCGGAAAAGCAAACCTGAAAGCCCAACGAGGCTCAAGACCAGCCCAAAACTTCAATGCCCCGTACAAGATTTCTGAATTAAAGATCACCCCCTGCGGCCAGCTTCACTGCCGCCATCGGAGCTGGCACTCCACTCTCCTCAGGCGAGCCAGACCCACAGCCTGCCTTCTCCCGCCGCCTCAAGACCTAGGGGCTGCCGCTCCGTCCGATCCGCAGCAAACCCCTCTGCACACGGGCTGCCGCCCAATCCGATCCGGCAAGACCCAGGGGCCGCTTCGTCCGATCAGTGGCCCTAGACGTTGCCGCTCGCGCTGCCGCCGAGAATACGCACATCTGCGTGATTGGCGGATTCTAGGGAACGTCGCAACACCTCACCTCAATACAGCCGATTTTAGGCTGTCAGCGAATCGTTTATCAACTCCAGGAACACCTCGCTGGGCTTCCTCCACCCGAGCGTCTTGCGGGGCCTGTCGTTGAGTTCCTCGGCGACGGCGTCCAGGTACTCCTCGGGGAAGATGCTCAGGTCGGTGCCCTTCGGGAAGTACTGCCGCAGAAGGCCGTTCGTGTTCTCGTTGGCGCCGCGCTGCCATGGCGAGTGCGGGTCGCAGAAGTAGACGTCCATGTCCAGCGCCACCGATATCTTGCCGTGCAGCGCCATCTCCGAGCCCTGGTCCCACGTCAGCGAGTTTCGCATAAGCTTGGGAAGCCTCGCCATCTTCCTGACGATGGCCTCCTGCACCTTGCCGGAGCCGTGGCCGTCGGGCAGGTGCAGCAGGATGACGTTCCGGCTCGACCTCTCCACCAGCGTGCCTATGGCGCTCTTGTTCGCTGCGCCCGTTATGAGGTCGCCTTCCCAGTGGCCCGGCACGGCGCGGTCCTCCACCTCGGGCGGCCGCTCGGAGATCATCACCATCGGCTCGCGGAAGCGCGGCTTGCGCGCGTCGGGGGCCGTCCTCGGTCTGCGGGCCGTGCGCCCGCTGCGCAGCTGCTGGGAGATATTGCGCTTGAGCTGCCCCTTCGCCTGGATGTAGATGGCCTGGTATATGGTC
>CALFDL010000006.1 GCA_937950415.1 uncultured Collinsella sp.
ATGAGCGCAGCCGTCGTGAGATCGCATTGGCGCTCTCCGAGTCACCGACAAGCTGCCTTCCATCTGTGTGACCAAAGGTGGCTTATAGGACAAAATATGTGTCCATGTTTGGGGCATCGGCGCAGGTCGATGCCCCTTTTCAGCCGTTTAAATTCCGTGCCCGCTTTTAACCGCTCGGACAGAATGTGTGTCCGGTTGCCTATCGTTCCCGCCGGTAGATTACCTTTTCCGGAACCGTTAAATACCCGTTCGGAAGAGGTGCCCATGAGGGCCGTTTATTGCCCCTACTGCGGCGGTCGGACCAGGCGTAACGGCAGGACATGATCGAGGGAGGGGTGAACTCGCAGCCGGGGGCCGTCCTGCGCAACCACCGGGGGCTGACGTCGGTCAAGCGCGTGAAGGCGGTGTTCTGGTGGTGCCACGCGCGCTCGGGGGAAGCGAGGACAGCGAGCGAGAAGCTCGCCGCGATGCCGACCGACGCGGACATCGACTTCCTGTTCAGCGTCTACTCCGCCTCGCCGTCGCGCGAGGACGGAGGGCCGCAATGGGGCGACGAGGTCGTGTGGGAGGACCTCCACCACAGGGACCCGTACCCCTTCTGGCTGGATTAATGGTTGGAAACGGATGTTCTATCGGGACACACATTTTGTCCTATAAGCCCCAAAGGTCATCTCCGCTAGGTCGACGATGTAAATGACTCTGTTTCCTTTGGGTCCGAGCGGGACGTTGGCTCGCCCTTGCTAAATCCCATGAGGATAGAACTCGATTTGCTCGTGGTGCATGCATCAAAGAGTTTTTTGATCAAGATGCGCCTTCTCACGCATTGATTCAAAACAAATATTCAGCTTGTGGGCTAGACCAGGCGGGCGTAGTCCTGTGACTGATGAAAGATGTGGGCGATATAGATTGTTTCGTGCTCAAACTTGTATAGACACACGTAGTTGTTGACGGGAAACGATCGGTAATTACGTGCCGCCAGCTCTTGCATGTGCGAGAGGGGACGTAAAAGCGGCTGCTCGCGAAGCAGGTCAAGCTGATATTCAAACTCAGCGACAAAATTGCCTGCTGCACGCGGATTCTTGAGGATTTGAGCAAGGTATCCGACAATACTCTCGTACTCATATCGCGCGCTTTTGAGGATTACGACGTTATAGGTCATATTTGTCTCGTATCGAAGCCGCGAAGGATTCGTAGTCGCTGTAGTCGCCTTGCGATATTTCGTCTTCTGCCAACATCATACGAGACAGCAGTTTTGCCTTGGCGATTTCTTCTTGCATGAGGCGATACTGGTCGCTGCTGATGCAGTGCATGGCCTCGTAGCCGTTCTTAGTTACGGTGACGTCGCGCTCAGACTCAACAAGCGTGGTGAATGCAGCAGTGTCCTTCATATCTCGGACGGGCACACAAGCTGACATGGGTACCTCCTTTGCGTTGGGACACAATTGTACCACGGTATATTAAAACGTCGGCGTCGTCGAATTATCTCAATCTGTAGCAGTTGGGAGTAGAAAACCGGGTTAGATGTTACAGATCGAGATCTTCTGCTCCAGGCTATCCGTTTGTCTCGATTTGTAACAGTTAGGGCCGAAATACTCGGCTAGATGTTACAGATCGAGACAAACGGCCTGCCCGGGCCGAGCCAAAATAAAAAAGCCGCATGCGAACCCGTGGAGGGATTCGCATGCGGCCGACAGGGGGTACGCGGCAAAAGTTAGGCCATGAGCAGGCCGGTCTCCGCGACGTTCTTGTACCAGTACGCGCTGGCCTTGGGATAGCGCTTCTGGGTCTCAAAGTCGATGTAGAACAGGCCGTAGCGCT
>CALFDL010000007.1 GCA_937950415.1 uncultured Collinsella sp.
ACCTAAACGGAAACGAGCCGGAAAGGAGATGACATGGAGACGACCACACGCGGCGATGTGCCAAAAACGCTGCAAACCATTGCGTATATCAGCATTCCTAAAAGCGCCGATCTTGAGTTTTTGCTTTGGGACTTGCAGGATGCCATCGCAGCATATGTGCGGCTTTCCGGCGCCGCACTCCCCCGCCCGGTTGACCTGGAGGCGGATGATGCCGATGCCACCGTCGATGGCATTGTGCTCGCCGTTGATGATGCATTTGACGATGAGGCTATGATCGCTGTCGAGCAGATACTCGATCGCTTTGGCGGTACGGGAACGCGTGTCTATGCCGTGATTCGAGCCGCACAAGAGGGCGCTGAACAGGCGCGTGGGGCCGCTGTTCGTCTGCACAAGGCATGCGAACGCCAGGGCCAATTGTGGTGTGGCGGCGTTGTCGTCTGTGCCGGCAGCGGCATTGCGGCGCTTCGCCATTCCCCACGCATGGGCCTCTTGCGCCGACCATTTTCGGAAGCGATGGACAAGCTTGTAGGCGCCGTGCGCATGGGCTGCTCCATTGAGCATGCGCAGCTGCTTGGCGGCGGCAATGCCGATAGCGTCGATGCCGACGGCATGGTGCGCGCCAAACCCGTCCTGCCCGCACCGGTCTGGCATGCCATCATCAAACACCTCGGCAGCCGCGCCCAATCAAATATCTAGATTACAGAGCGCCCCAGTCAGCTGCCTCGCGCCAGCGCTCGACAAGGCGCTCAAGGCGCCAAGCCGCATTGGCAGGACTTGTCGACGGTAGAACGATGGCGGGCAGCCCGGTGCGTTCTTGTAGATAGCGTTTGTAGAGCCGACCAGCTGTACCACCGTTGCATATCACCTGCTCAATGGGAGCTGCGCCGGTAATACGCTCGATATGTGCCGGCACAACGTTACGAATGCTCGCGTCGCTCGAGCCCTTAATGTCGCAGCTCTCGATCACATCCCACAGGGCCACGTCGCCGTTCAGCAGCATGGATCGCTTGGCGGCAATCGAGACGTCGAGTGTCGCAGGCTCGCTGCCTGCCAAAGGGTCGCCCTCGTTGGGCGGCACGGGCACGCCAAGGCACGCGGCCATCACGCGCCAAAAGCGGTTCTGCGGATTGCCGTAGTAGAAGGCATTGGCACGCGAGAGCACCGAGGGAAACGAGCCCAACACCAAAACGCGCGAGTGCTCGTCAAACACGGGTTCAAACCCATGCTCAATATGTTGATGGCCCTCATCAGACGCGGCCATGGGCTAGGCCCTCAACAGATAGCGCACTTCGTAGGGCGCAAGCTCAAGGGAGCCCGTCAGCTCGACCGTGGGCACGCCGTCGGCAAGCAGGTCGACGAAGGAGCCGTTGAGTTCGCCGGCGCCAAAGGTATAGGGCTCGTTCACGGCATTGACCGCCACGAGCACCGTCGCGTCGT
>CALFDL010000008.1 GCA_937950415.1 uncultured Collinsella sp.
TCCATGGGCGTCGTCGATCCCTTATCTGTTGCTCGGGCCGCGGGGCTTGAGCTGACCGGGAAGTCCGAGGGCCTCACGCTCACCGACGGCACGATGGAGCTGCGTGCCGATTTTGGCCGCATGCTTCCGCGGCTCAAGCAGGGCCGTCTGCAGCAAGAGCTGTTGGTAAAGGCTGCGCGCGCAAAAGGCATCGAGCGCCCATGGGCGATTGATGCCACGGCAGGTTTTGGCGAGGATTCGCTGCTGCTGGCAGCCGCGGGCTTTGCGGTCGATTTGTATGAGCAGGATTGCGTGATCGCGGCGTTGCTTCAAGATGCGCTGGACCGCGCAGTGGATGATCCGGCGCTTGCTGATGCCGTGGCCCGCATGCGCTTACATGCGGGCGAGGACAGCATTGCCGGGCTTCGCCATGTAGCTGAGCTGATCGAGCGGGGCGAGCTCGCGGCTCCTGACGTGGTATATCTGGACCCCATGTTTCCCGGGCGCACCAAGAGCGCGGCGGTGAAAAAGAAGTTCCAACTCTTGCATCATCTGGAACAACCGTGTGCCGATGAGGAGACGCTGGTCGAAGCGGCGCTTGCGGTGCGGCCGCGCAAGGTCGTTATCAAGCGGCCGGCGAAGGGGCCACTGCTTGCCGGCGTTAAGCCGAGCTATCAGCTTGCGGGCAAGGCCGTTCGCTACGATGTTTTGGTGCCGCCGCGCCCGTAGCTTGCGTGCGATGGCCGGCGCTTCGCCAGCGCCGTGCCGATGCGGAGCCTATTTCCAGGGGTGCGACGTCAGGTGCCAGCCGCCGCAGTATTCGCATTTGTAGCAGGCCAAACCACGCCGTCCGCGGTTTTCGCAGTCGGCCATAACGGCCTCGGCTTCGGCGCGTGTGTCGTAACGGTTTTTGCGCTCGCACGACTTATAGCGCCAAGCCTCGTCGCGCTCGGCGTCCAGGGCGTCGCGGCGCTCGTCCTCGCGTGCAAACAGGTCGCTCATATCGCCGCCGGTGGCAGCGCCCAAAAACTCGCTTTTGGCTTTTGACCAGGCGGCTCGCTTTTTGCTCCCCATCTGCTTCGCGCTCCTCTCCAAACGTTGGTATCATTGCTCAATCAAAGTGATACCAATAAACGTGAGGTCGCCGCGTGATGATCAGAAAAACCCTCGATACCGACATTCCCGCCGTCATGGCTATCTATGACGCGGCCCGCGCCTTTATGCGCGCGCATGGCAACGCCACGCAGTGGCCCGAGGGCACGCCTTCGGCCGAGCAGCTGGCTGCCGATATTGCCGCTGGTGGCAGTTACGTGTGCGAAGTCGACGGCCGCGTGGTGGCGACGTTTGCCTTTTTACCGGGTCCGGACGAGTGCTATGACGTGATTGAGGACGGTCAATGGCGCAGCGACACTCCGTATGCCGTGCTGCATCGCGTGGCATCCGACGGCACCGTGCACGGTATCGCGGCGGCGATGTTTGCCTTTGCCAAGGAATGCGCCGACCATCTGCGTATTGACACGCACGAGGACAACTTGCCCATGCAGGGCGCCATCGCCAAGGCGGGGTTCGAGCGTGTCGGTATCGTCTATGTGTCCGACGGCACGGCGCGTGTCGCGTTTGATTGGCTGCGCGAGGCGTAGGAGCCAAGGCACGTATCATCACCCAGCTCAAATAAAAAATGGCCCCGAGTGGGGCCATTTTTGGTAAAACGCGTCGTTGTGGGACTCGCATTGTTACCGCCCCAGATGAACCCGGGCAGACAAAAAGGGGAGGTGCCGGCTTTCGCAAGGCGCGAACCTACGAAAATCGCCGCGCGGCAACGCGGGGCGATGAGCTCGGTCGGGGGATAGGGCCCGCTTCGCCCACCGGCCCGTAAATTGTATCATCCAGTGTGGAATGAGGACGCCCGTTGCCGCGTGCGATGGGCTTGCAATAAGAGGAGAGCCATGTCGAAGCGAGCGGTCGTTGGAATCTTGGCGCATGTCGATGCCGGCAAGACCACGTTGGCCGAGGCCATGCTGTTCAACGCGGGCCGCATTCGCAAGCGCGGCCGCGTGGACGATGGCGATTCGCATCTGGATACGAACGAGATTGAGCGCGAGCGCGGTATTACGATCTTCTCGTCGCAGGCTGTGCTCGACCATGGCGATACCCACGTCATGCTCGTGGATGCACCAGGGCATGTCGATTTTTCAGCCGAGGCGGAGCGCACGCTGCGCGCACTCGACTACGCGATTTTGGTTGTGGGCGCCAACGACGGCGTGCAGGGGCATACCGAAACCCTGTGGCGCCTGCTTGCGCGCTATGAGATCCCGACGTTCATCTATATCAACAAGATCGATTTGGAGAATCCCGGCCGCGATGTTTTGCTGGCACAACTCGGGCAGCGTCTTTCCGAGGGCTGCCTGGATGCCAACGAATTGTTGGCGGGCGGCGCCGTTCAGGAGGACGCCGCTGCGTTAGACGAGGCGGCGCTCGACGAGTTTCTTGAGGCGGGTGAGCTTTCCGTCGCAACGCTGTCGCGCATGGTCGCCGAGCGCAAGCTCTTTCCCTGCTTTGCCGGCTCGGCGCTCAAGGACCAAGGCGTTGACGAGCTACTGGATGGTATATGCGCGCTGATGCGTGAGCAGGCGTGGCTCCCGGAGTTTGCCGCGCGCGCCTATCGTGTCAGCCGCGGGGATCGTGGCGAGCGCTTGGCTTGGGTTAAAGTGACCGGCGGCACGCTGCGCGCAAAACAGATGATCAGCGGGCATTCCAGTGCCGAGGCGTGGGAACAGAAGGTCGATCAGGTACGCATCTATAACGGCGAGAAGTATGAGCTTGCCCAAGAAGTTGCTGCTGGCGGTATTTGCGCCGTGACGGGTCTTGCGCACGTTCGCCCAGGGGACGCCCTGGGCACGGAGCCCGCGGGCGATGCGCCCGTCATCGCTCCGGTCCTCACCTATACGGTGCTGCCGGGCGAACACGACGTTCATGCGGTGTTTAAAGCGCTGAGTGAGTTGGCGGACGAAGATCCCATGCTCGGCGTAAGCTGGAATACGCATCTTGAGCAGATCCATTTGCAGTTGATGGGCGCCGTGCAACTCGAGGTCGTGCAGCGGGTGTTGGCCAATCGCTTTGGCCTTTCGATTGCGTTTGAGCCCGGCGGCATTCTCTATAAGGAGACTATTTCGCGGCCGGTCGAGGGCGTGGGCCACTTTGAGCCGCTGCGCCACTATGCCGAGGTGCATCTGCGCCTGGAGCCGTTGCCGGCGGGTTCGGGTGTGCAGTTTGGCACCGTGACCTCGACCGACGAGCTCGATCTTAACTGGCAGCGTTTGGCACTCACCAACGCTATGGAGCGCGACCACCTGGGCGTGCTGACGGGCTCGCCTATCACCGATGTGCGCATTACGCTCACGGGCGGCCGCGCGCATGCCAAACACACCGAGGGCGGCGATTTTCGCCAGGCCACGTATCGCGCGATTCGCCAGGGTTTGATGCAGGCGCGCGAGGTCGGCGCAGACGTGTTGCTGGAGCCGTGGTACCACTTTGAGCTCGAGGTGCCGGGGGAGTGCGTGGGCCAGGCGCTCTCGGATGCCACGCGCATGGGCGCTGAGTACGAGCCGCCGGCGATGGCGGGCGATCGGGCAAAGCTTGTGGGTCGCGTGCCGGCATCCGAGGTGCAGGATTACGCGCTGGAGGTGGCTGCCTACACGAGCGGGCGCGGTCATCTGTACCTGGAGTTCGCCGGTTATGCGGCTTGCCATGATGCCGAGCGCGTAATCGAGACGGCCGCCTATGAGCCCGAGGCCGATCTGCCCAACACGCCCGATTCGGTCTTTTGCTCTCACGGCGCCGGTTACACGGCCAAATGGTACGACGTACCCGCCGCAGCCCACGTCAAGGTCGATCCCGCCACCTTCCGCCCCTGGCGAGCGGCGGATGCCGAGTTTTTCGGCCATAGGTGATAGAGGGTCAGACTCTTTGCCGCATTAAATTGGTATAACTCGGTATAAGTTGGTATAACTATTACCAGGGTTTGCCAATCCGAGGAGGCCGATATGAATCCAAATCCCTTTAAGCCCACAGCTGGTAAGCGGCCTCCGATACTCATCGGTCGCGAGTCGGTCATCGAAGATTTTGAGGAAGGGCTCGACAACGGCGCCGGAGCGCCGGGTAGGCTCATGCTCATTACGGGAAACCGCGGCTGCGGCAAGACGGTTCTCCTGCGGGAACTGCAACGTCTAGCCAATGAGCGCGGATGGGCGGTTGTCTCCGATTCCGCTTCGCTTGGCTTATGCGATCGCTTGGCCGACGCGCTTCGCTCGAATAAACCCGTTGTGACGTCAATGGAGCTCGGTCCGTCGTTTGGGCGGATGTCGGTCGAGACGGCGCGAGCAAAGGGCGAGACGTTGCGAGGGCTGGTCAACGAGCGCCTTAAGAAGCTCGGGCCAGGCAAGGGCATACTGTTTGCGATTGACGAGGCTCAATCTGCGTCTATCGAGGAGCTGGCGGCGCTGGCCGTTCTCTATCAGCAAGTGCTCGGAGACCAGGATGCCACGGGCTTGCCCGATAGCGACCAGCGCGGTCTCGCGCTGGTGTTCGCCGGCTTACCCAGTATGGTTGACGATCTGCTCGAAGAGCCGAGCGTGACGTTTTTGCGGCGTGCCCAGCAGCGTACGTTGGGGGCAATATCTTTGCCCAAAGTGCGCGATTCGTATATCCAGACGGTCAAAGACGCTGGTCTTTACGTTGACGCGGAGACGGCGGACCTTGCGGCGCGCAAGAGCATGGGGCATCCCTATATGGTTCAGCTGGTGGGCTATTACATGTGGCGGTCTGCTGTCCGGCGTGGCTCGCAGGTCATCGAAAGGCGCGATGTCGAGAATGGCCATGCGGATGCCGTCTCCGAGTTCTACGAAGCGGTTGACGCACCTCTGTATTACGGTCTGCGCAGCCCTCAGCGCCTCTTTATCGAGGCTATGGCGGTTGACGAGGACAAGCCGACGCGCACGGCGGATATCATTGAGCGCTGCGACCGTACCCAGAGCTGGGCGAGTAAATATCGCGCAAGCCTGATTCGCGAGCGCGTCATCGAGGCCGCCGGATACGGCCTTGTGCGGTTTACCGTGCCCATGCTGGGCGAGTATATCCGCGACCGCGTTTTATGGCATGAGTAGGGTGATAAAGGTGACGGAACAGAAGATGAGCCCGCAGGCTATCGAGGTGCGCGGTGCACGTGTCCACAATCTCAAGGACATCGATATCGATATTCCGCTGGGGAGGCTCGTGGGCATTGCCGGCGTGTCGGGCTCGGGCAAGAGCTCGCTGGCGCTGGGAGTTCTTTATGCCGAGGGCTCGTGCCGTTACCTGGAGGCGCTCAGCACCTATACTCGACGTCGCCTGACGCAGGCCGAGCACGCCCAGGTGGACGAGGTATTGCACGTACCGGCGGCACTCGCGTTGCATCAGCGTCCCAGTGTGCCAGGCGTGCGCTCGACCTTTGGTACCATGACCGAGCTCAACAACAGCCTGCGTCTGCTCTTTAGCCGTTGCGCCCATCACGTGTGCCCGCATTGCGGGGCACGCGTGGAGCCGAGCCTTAACGTGGCTGCGGGCCTGTCGCTCACGTGTCCGACATGCGGCCGCGAGTTCTACGCGCCGAGTGCCGAGGACCTTGCCTTTAATAGCGGAGGTGCATGCCCCACCTGCGGCGGCACCGGTGTCATGCGCGAGGTGGACGAGGCGAGCCTGGTGCCCGACGAGTCAAAGACCATCAACGAAGGCGCAGTGCTTCCCTGGGGCACGCTCATGTGGGACCTGATGAAGCAGGTGGCCGGCGAGATGGGTGTGCGCACCGACGTGCCGTTTAACCAGCTCACGCCTCAAGAGCGCGACATCGTATTCCACGGCCCGGCGGTTAAAAAGCACATTCTCTACGTTCCCAAAAACGGCGAGGGCGCCACGCCGCTCGACTTCACCTATTACAACGCCGTCTATACCGTTGAGAATGCGCTCGCCAAAGTTAAGGACGATAAGGGCTTAAAACGCGTTGCGCGCTTTTTGCGCGAGGGAGCATGCCGCGATTGCGGCGGCACGCGTCTCTCCGAGGCTGCGCGCCAGCCCCAGGTGCGCGGTATCAATCTGGCGCAGGCCGCGGCCATGACATTGGGTGAGGCGATTGAGTGGGTGCGCGGGGTGCCCGCATCCTTGCCGGCCGAGATGCAGCCCATGGCGACGGATATCTGCGATTCGTTTTTGAGCACGGCCCGTCGTCTGGTCGACCTGGGTCTCGATTACCTTTCGCTCGATCGCGCAGGCGCCACGCTCTCCACGGGTGAGCGCCAGCGTGTGCAGCTCGCCCGCGTGGTGCGCAACCGATCGACGGGTGTGCTTTATGTGCTGGACGAGCCCTCGATCGGCTTGCATCCTGCCAATGTCGACGGCCTGGTAGGCGTGATGCGCGATCTGGTGGATGACGGCAACACCGTGGTCGTTGTCGACCACGATACGCGCGTACTGGCGGAAGCCGATTATCTGGTCGAGATGGGCCCCGTTGCCGGAGCGGGCGGCGGTAACGTGATCGCTGCAGGTACGGTGGACGAGGTCGAACAATCGCAGGGCAGCCGTATCGCCCCGTTTTTGCGCGCCGAGCCCAAGCGCTTGCGTCCGCAGGTGACTGACGACGAAATGTTCGATCAGGGCCACATCCGCATGGCAACCGATACCATCCACACCGTCAAGCCACTCGAAGTCGATATCCCGCGCGGCCGTCTCGTTGCGGTGACGGGTGTTTCGGGTTCGGGCAAGACGACGTTGGTGCTCGAGACGCTCATCCCGGCGCTTAAGGCGCAGGCAGCCGGCGAGCGCCTGCCAAAACACGTGCGTTGGGTCGATGCCGAGGGTATTGGCCGCGCAAATCTGATTGACGCTACGCCCATCGGCGCCAATGTTCGCTCGACGGTCGCAACCTATGCCGACATCCATGATGAGCTGCGCCGCGCCTTCGCCCGTACGCCCGAGGCTAAGGCAGCTGGCTACAAAGCGGGCGCATTTAGCTACAACACTGGCGCTTTGCGCTGCCCTACGTGCGACGGCACGGGCTCGATATCGCTCGACGTGCAGTTTTTGCCTGATGTCGAGATCGTCTGCCCGGCATGTCGCGGCTCGCGCTACGCCGAGGCCGCTTCGCATATCCATCGCGAGGGCAAGGACGGGAGCCTACTTACGTTGCCGCAGCTCATGGACATGAGTGTGGACGAGGCCCTCGACGCCACACTGGGACTCAAGAAGGTTCAGACGCGCTTGCAGACCTTGCACGACCTGGGCCTGGGCTATCTCACGCTCGGTGAGCCCACGCCGGCGCTTTCGGGCGGTGAGGCACAGCGCCTTAAGCTCGCGAGCGAGATGGGCCGTGTGCAGGATGATGCCGTATTCGTGTTCGACGAGCCCACGATCGGCCTGCATCCGCTCGATGTTCAGGTGTTGCTGAGTGTGTTCGACG
>CALFDL010000009.1 GCA_937950415.1 uncultured Collinsella sp.
ATGGGTGCCGATGCGCTGCCCGCTGAGCGTGCCGACGCCCTGGCTCGCCTGTGGCGCCTGACGCCGGAACAGCGCGAACGCTTCGACGTTGCCCTGGATCGCTGGCTCAAGTCGGCGGTCCGTGCCGAGCTGCTTGCCTGGCCGTGCGTTCGCGCCGAGGTGCCGTTCTTTTCGCTGGGCTGCGAGGATGAGGACATCGCTCGCTACGGTGCATATGCCGAGGGCGCCATCGATGCTTTGGCGACGAACCCGGCGGATTCGTCATGCGCGCTGGTCATCGACTACAAGACGGGCGGCACGCCGGACGAGACGCCGGAACAGCTGCAGGAGAAGCACGCCCTGCAGGCGCGCGTCTACGCTGATGTTTTGCACAAGGCGGGCTTTGAGGCCGTGACCGTCAAGTTCGTCCGCGTGGAGCAAGTCGACCTCGCCAACCCGTGCGAGCCTCAGGTGGTCACCTACAGCCTCTAGCCCTCAATAACTTGCGGTGGAATACGGACTGTTTTGGCCAAAAAAGCCGCCAAACAGTCCGCATTTCACCGCAACGCATGGGAGAGCCTGGGGCGGTACAATGGCTCGAACGGTTCAAACGAATAAGGAGCCATCATGCAGCTCGCCAAAACGCTTAAGGTGACGCCGGAGGAGCTTTTTGACGCTCTGGCGGGGTCCATCATGCAGGATATCGAGAACGCCACGGGCAAGCGTCCCAGCCGCAACAAGCTCAACGGCTATAAGTACGAGAAGCGCGCCCAGTCCGCAAAAGGCAAGGCCAAGGGCATGGCGATCAAGGTTAAAATCAAGCACTTTGACTACCCGTGTCTCTATGAGGTCCGTTTTCAGTATGCGGCGGGCATCAATACCATGCGCTATGAGGCTGCACCTGCTGGCGATGGTGCCTGCGAGCTCACCTATACCGAGGATTTTCAGGGTGTGGGTGGCAACACGTCTGGCACGCGCGGCAAGCTCGGCCTCTTCTTCTATGAGCGCAAGCTCAAGAGCCACGCCAACCAGACGATTGATCAAATCGTCAAATACATCGAGGGTGAGCGCCGCGTAAAGGCTAATCCCGTCTTTGCCGATGATACTGCCGAAAACGCTTCGGATGTATTCCATTGATACCCTGTGCAAAAGCTTTACCGCTCTTCACATCAACTGTGAACACTTCAGGCTTCGAATCAGTAGCGAGCGGCCCGACAAAAATAGTTGTTGGTAGTGCCAAATGAATAAGAATGCCGCTACGCAACTGCACATCTATTCCGCCTTTTTCGTTCTCGCGGGATTTGTTTTAAATCGGGGAGTGTTTCTACTTTTCCTTGCGGAGAAAGGAATGTCTGTTACGGAAATCGCGCTTTATCAAGCCCTGTTCAACATAGCAACGGTCGTCCTCGAGCTGCCAACAGGGCTGATAGGCGATTTCTTTGGAAAGAAGTTTTCGATTCAAGTGGGCGTGCTGCTGCTTTTCTTCCATACGGCTGGCATGCTGTTGCTCTCAGGTCCCTTTCTTGTCTTGCTTTCCCTTGTTGAGGCACTCGCCTACTCCCTTCAATCGGGATCCGAACAAGCACTTTTATATGAAATTGCCCGAAATGCCGGTCAAGGAGAGCGCTTCCTCACCATCAACGCTCGGCTGCTTGCCGCGCAATCAATCGCTACGGGAATGGCGATTGTGCTCGGATCTTTCATTGCCCAAGTATCTTGGAGCGCCCTCTACGTATGTGTCTCCGTTTTCTATCTCCTGCAGCTTTTCCTTCTGTATCCCATTGAGAGGACGGAGGCGACCCGTTCTGAAAGCTCTGAAAAGGGAAGGTTTGACGCGGCCAAGATGTTCAGACGCGAAACCTGGCGTGTTGGAGAATCCGCTTTTGCGGTATTGCTTCTTCTAATCGGCACAAGCATGCTCGATGGATTCTATGGGAGTTATTACAACTTGAATCAGTTGGTATTCGACGCATTTGATGCTCCCGTCTCCATAATAGGAATCTTTTTCGGTGCATCCTATGCAGTAAATGCGACGGCCTACATTGCAGCAGATTTCTTCTCATTGCGTTTCGGGAAAAGAAATACCATGCTCGGCTCGATGCTAATCGAGGCTGGCCTTTTCATGATTCTTCCGTGGTTCGCTTCAAATCCGCTGTGTTTGTTTGGCCTTAGCATGGTGCTTTGTTTTCTCCCAGAAGTGGTGTACATCACTTCGGAAAACTTAATCCAAGACGCGATAGCGGACGATCTCCGCGCGACGATCCTTTCCGTCGCGTCTCTGGTAAGGGCTCTCTTTTCTGCAGTGTTTTTCTCCATATTTGGACATGTGTTGGGGTTATATCCCATTCAGATAGCGCTCGGTATTATTGGTGCAATCGCGATAGCAATTACCGCCGTTGTTTCATTAAAAATGGTTGGAATACAGGTCTCCAAGAATTGATATATCGATTGACGAGCTATCCGAAGCGTCGAGCCTTCTTGATGGACATGACTATTCGTCACAAATCATTCCGCGCATCGCCGGGGTTCCAGTAATACTCGATATATCTGGATGCCCTCATTCCCCTTTTTGAAGGTCCCAAATTGACTACCCGTGTTGGTTTGGCTAGGTTCGGGTGCTGTCCGTGCCGTGGGGTAAAATCGTTCAGTCAGAACACGAACCCGCATCGGAGCTCATCACATGGCATTCGTCCATCTGCACAACCACACCGTTTTCTCCATGCTCGACGGCGCAACCCGTATCCAGGATATGGTCAATCGCGCCGTAGAGCTGGGCATGCCCGCCGTCGCCATTACCGACCACGGCTACATGTATGGCGTGCCCGACCTGGCGCTGGCCTGCGACGCCGTCAACCACAACACGCCTGAGTACAAAACCTGGAGTCACGACAAGGCCTTTTTGGAAAAGGATCGCCGCGACGAGCTGGTGGAGCCCGATCCCGAGGAAAACCCGCGCGAGCATGCCCAGTATGTGAAGGACATGGCCATGTGGGACGAGAAGGGCAACATCGACGAGCTCAAGCCGCCTCTGGTCATCAAGCCCATCTTTGGCTGCGAGGTCTACTTTACGCCGGACGAGACCCTTGCTCGCGACCATAAGCCCGAGCTCTACCACATGATCCTTCTGGCCAAGGACCAGGAGGGCTACGTCAACCTGATGCAGACGGTCTCCGAGGCAGCCGTGCAGGGCTTTTACTACAAGCCCCGCGTGACGCTCGACAACCTGCGCCGCCACGCCAAGGGCATGATCTGCACCAGCGCCTGCATCGCGGGCATCATTCCCAAATACATCGACCGCGGTGACATGGAGGGCGCCATCAAGTGGGCCGAGACCTTCCGTGATACCTTCGAACCTGGCGACTTTTATATCGAGATCCAGGAACACGGCATCACCACCGACAACGGCCTGACCGATGAGCAGATGGACCGCACGCTCATCGACATCGCCAAGCAGGTAGGCGTCAAGGTCATCGCCACCAACGACTTCCACTACCTGCGCCGCGAGGACGCTCCCGTGCAGGACGTCATCATGTGCATCGGCATGAACGCCAAGGTCGACGACCCCAACCGCATGCGCATGACTGGCTCGGAGTTTTACATGAAGACCGAGGAGGAGATGCGGGCGATGTTCCCGTATTGCCCCGAGGCCTGCGACAACACGCTCGAGATCGCCGACAAGTGCTACGTCGAGCTGGACTGGGACTCCATCATCCTGCCGCGCTTCCCGTTGCTCGACCCCGGCGAGACGCACGAGAGTCAGTTCCGCCGCGAGTGCGAGAAGGGCCTGCGCCAGCACTACGGCGACGACTGGGCCACGCGCGAGATCGGTGGCGTCAACATCAAAGAGCGCTTTGAGTACGAATACAAGGTCATTTGCGACAAGGGCTTTGCCGCCTACTTTTTGATCGTCGCCGAGTACGTGCAATGGGCCAAGGACAACGGCATCGGCGTCGGCCCCGGCCGTGGTTCGGCTGCCGGCGCTATCGTCGCCTACGCCATGAACATCACCGCGTTCGATCCGCTCGAGAACGGCCTGATGTTCGAGAGGTTCCTGTCCCCGCAGCGTACCGAGATGCCCGATATCGATATGGACTTCGACGATGAGCGGCGCCTCGAGGTCGTGGAGCACGTTCGCCAGCTCTACGGCCCCGAGAAGGTCACCCACGTCATCACCTACTCGACCATTAAGGCCAAGCAGGCCATCAACGACGCCGCGCGCGTGCTGGACTACCCGGTCTACATGGGCCAGCGCCTGTCCAAGATGGTCTCGAGCGACCCCAAGGTCAAGCTCAAGCAGGTGCTCGAAAAGCAACCCGGCAAAGAGGACCTGTTTAACCCCGATTTTGCCGAGGCATATAAAAAGGACGACGACGCCCGCCGCATCATCGACACGGCGCTCTCAATCGAGGGCCTCACCCGTGGCGAGGGTGTGCACGCGTGCGCCGTCCTGATCTGCCGCGATCCCGTCAACGAGCATGTGCCCACCAAGCTCGATACCAAGGGCGGCGTCGAGATTACCCAGTACGAGGGCCATACCGTTGCCGACATGGGCCTGCTCAAGATGGACTTCTTGGGCCTGCGCACGCTGACTGTTATCTCCAAGGCCAAGGCAAACATCAAAAAGAACTTCGGCATCGACATCAAAGAGGAAGAGATTCCCTTTGACGACCCCGAGATCTTTAAGCTCATGGGTTCCGGCCACACCGCCGGCGTCTTCCAGGTCGAGTCCGCCGGCATGACGGCCACGATCAAGAACATGAAGCCCACCGAGTACAAGCACGTCGTAGCATTGATCGCCCTGTACCGCCCGGGCCCGCTGGGCGCCGGCATGGTTTCGTCCTACATCAACCGTATGAACGGCAAGGAGCCGGCGGTCTCCTACGACGACCGCCTGGACGACATCCTGGGCGAAACCTACGGCACCATGGTCTACCAGGAGCAGGTTATGCTCATCTCCGTCGAGATGTGCGGCTTCTCCAAGGGCGAATCGGACTCGCGTATCCGTAAGCCCGTGGCTAAGAAAAAGATCAAGCTGCTCACGTCGACGGTGCTCCACTGGGAGGATGGCTCGGACGAGACCACCTACGACCACTGGATGAACGGCGCCATCAAGAACAACTACACGCGCGAGGTCGCCCAGAAGATTTGGGACGATGTTCTCGAGTTCGCGTCCTACGCCTTCAACAAGTCGCACTCCGCCGGCTACGCCATCCTGGTTATGCAGACGGCGTGGCTCAAGGCGCACTATCCGCACGAGTACATGGCGGCCGTTCTGACGTCCTATACGGGCAAGACCGACAAGATCGTGCACTACGTCTCGGCATGCCGTCACGACGGCATCTCCGTGCTGTCGCCAGATGTCAACGAGTCCGGTACCGAGTTCACGGCTACCAAGGAGGGCGTGCGCTTTGGTCTGGCCGGCATCCGCGGCGTGGGCACCGGCGTGGCGCAGGCGATTATCGCCGAGCGCGAGGCGGGCGGCCCGTTTAAGACGCTGCACGACTTTGTCGAGCGCGTGGACTCGAGCCAGGCCAACCGCCGCGTGATCGAATCGCTCATCAAGGCAGGCGCCTTCGACTCCACGGGGTATCCGCGTCGCCAGATGATGCACTTTGTGGATAAGAACAACCCCGAGAACATCATCGATGCCGCGGTGAAGCGCCAGAAGGATCGCGCGAGCGGTCAGACGTCGTTCTTCGACATGTTTGGCGACGTTGAGGGCTCGGGCTTTGAGGTGAGCGTGCCCGATCCGGATGGCCAGGAGTGGGACCGTCACCTTAAGCTGAGCCAGGAGAAGGAGGTTCTGGGCATCTATGTCTCGGACCACCCGCTGCGCCCGTTTGAGTATGCGCTCAGTAAGGCGCGCGACTTCTCGTTCTCGCAGATCGATACCGGCTACGAAGTTCAGAATCCTACGGGCGGCACCATCAACCAGGAGATTCCCGAGGGCAAGGCGCTGTGGTGGGCCGGCATGGTCTCGAGCGTGTCCAAGCGCGTGACCAAAAACGGTGACCCCATGGGCATCGTGCAGCTCGAGGACATGGAAGGCGAGGCCACCGTCGTCGTGTTCCCCAAGACCTATAAAGAGGCCGAGGGGTACCTGTACGGCGAGGTCGATCCCGAGACCGGCGCGCAGCTGTCCGATGCCTTTGTGCGCATTAAGGGCAAACTCGAGCGCTCGGACCGCGGCGACCAGATCATCGCGCAGGAGATCGTGCCGCTCGAGCTTAACGAGGAGAACAACAAGCCCAAGGTGTTTGAGGTCATGGTGCCCAACAGCCGCTTTAGCCAGGGCAATATGGCGCGCCTGGCCACGGTGCTCACCGCCAACCCGGGCGGCGACCGCGTGGAGATCTTTATCGAGCAGGTGGACGGGCGCGTGCTGCGTGCCGAGGTACCTGCCAAGGTCAACGCGCGTTCGATTCCGCTGCTGGCCGAGGCCAAGGCCATTGTGGGTAACCAGGGTCGCGTGACGGTGATCTAAGCTACCCCGGGTGAGATTGGAGGAAGTGATGGCGCAGGGGACGTTTGTGCAGGCGCTTCGCAAAGAGGCGGCGTTGAGCGGCACCTTTATGAAGGGGCGTTCGCTCATGCTCAACGGTGCCGTGCTGTCGTTTGAGGACTCCGGCTCGCGCTTCTCCAAAAACGTTAACATCGAGGGCTCGGTGCGCGGCTCGCGCGGCGACCTGTACAAGACGCACGTGGCGCTCGACATGGACGAGCACGAGGTTATCGACTACGACTGCGATTGCCCCGCCGCCTTCCGCTATTCCGGCATGTGCAAGCACGCCATCGCCACGGCGCTGGCGTATCTGGATGCCAGTGGCGCCGAGCCCGTCGAGGGTTTGCGCACGCCGGTCCGCACGTTTACAGTACCGCCCGCACAGTCCAAGCAGCCCACGCGCTCCGCGCCCAACGCATCTGCGGTCAACCCCAACTTTCCCTTCCCGGCGCCCGTCCCCACGAGCCCGAGCCTTGTGGCGGCGCTTTCCGATCTTTCGGACGCGCGCATGGACGAGCTCGCGGTCATGCGTCGCAAGCTCGCCAGCACCATTGACCCCGATGCGCCCAAAGCGGTGCTGGAGCCCTCGCTGGTGCCGTACTACAATCCGCTGTTTGCCGATCGTTTTAACTGGGCGCTCGAGTTTCGCATTCGTAGCGGTTCGGTGTCCTACGTGGTTAAGGATATCGACGGCATGGCCGATGCCTATGTGCGCGGCGGTACGTTCTCCTATGGCAAGAAGCTTACGTTTGCCCATGTGCCCGAGGCTTTCGATGACGTGTCGACAAAGCTGCTCGACTTTATCGCAATGACGGTCGCCTACCTAGGCGATATTACGAGCTCGCGCTCGGCGTCGTATGACTTTGTCCGCAACGGTTTTGTCGCCGAGCGTCAGTTGCCGGTATCCGAGCATTCCATCGTGTCCGTGCTGGACCTGCTGCGCGGCAGGACCATGTCCTTTGAGCCTGCTTGGTCGCGGGGAACGACGACGCATCGCGCCTACGAGGTGGCAGTCGAGCCGTCGCCGCAGGGGGAGGGCGAAGTCCCGGCTAAGCGCCCGCCGCTCCTTGCCGCCAAGATTGCACCGGCGGCGGGAGGCAGCTACGACTTGCGCCTGCCGGCCGATACGTACTGCTTTGTCGCAGGCGACGCAGCCTATCTGGTCGATACGCGCCGCGCGCGCCGTACCGACACGGCGTTTGCCCAGCATGCGGCGCCGTTCCTATCGCACTTGTTGCCCTGCCGCATGCCGGTCCATATCGCCGCCGACCAGGTGGGCGAGTTCTGCCGCATGGCGCTGCCGATCTTGCGCGACTACACCGACCTGACCGCTCCCGCCGTACTTGACGCCGTGGCGCCCGAGCCGAGTTTTGCCATGGCGATTGGCGTCGACGATGGCCTTGTGACCTGCAAGATTACGGTGGCCTACGGCGATTGGTCGGCAGATCTCTTTAGTCTTGGTGCTCCGGGCAGTCCTTTCGAAGAGCAACGCCCCGGCGTTCCGCCCCGCGATACGCTGGCGGAGTTTCGCGTTATGGACACGGCTGCCCTGTACTTTGATTTCCGCGAGGGCGGCCTGGCGTTTGAGGAGCGCGATGACGAGAGCTTGTTCTGCCTGCTGACCGAGGGCCTGTCCGCCCTG
>CALFDL010000010.1 GCA_937950415.1 uncultured Collinsella sp.
TGGACCAGGAGAAGCTGCAAGCCTTCCTCGACCGTCGCGCCCCCGGTCGCGACGAGACCGCAACCAAGCGCCGCGAGGCCGACGCCGCCCACATCATCGCCGGTGTTGTCGATGGACATACCACCGGCGCGCCCATCGCCGCGATTATCGAGAACACCAACACGCGCTCCAAGGATTACTCCGAGCTGCGCCGCAAGCCCCGTCCGGGACATGCGGACTTCCCTGCGCGCGTGAAGTATCACAACATGCACGATGTCGCCGGTGGCGGGCATTTCTCCGGCCGCCTGACGGCACCCCTGTGCATCGCCGGCGGCATTGCGCTGCAGGCACTCGAGGCCCGCGGCATTAACGTGATGGCGCACGTCGCGCAGATCGGCGGCATCTCCGACCTGCCGATGGACGATATGGTCTATCGCGAGGCCGACCGCAAGGCGATCCTAACGAACGATCTTCCTTGCATTGACGCCGCCGCAGCCGGCCGCATGCGTGAGGAGATCCTAGCCGCGCGCGACGAACTCGACAGCATCGGCGGCATCGTGGAGTGCGGCATTTACGGGCTTCCCGCAGGCATCGGCGACCCCATGTTCGACGGCATCGAGAACCGCATCGCGCAGATCGCGTTTGGCATTCCCGCCGTAAAGGGCGTGGAGTTTGGCATGGGCTTTGCCGTGGCCGCTATGCGCGGCAGCGAGAACAATGATCCGTACCGCATCGATGCCGAGACCGGCGAGATCGAGATCGAGTCCAACAACGCCGGCGGCATCCTGGGCGGTATTTCGACCGGCGCGCCCGTCATGTGGCGCATGGCCGTAAAGCCGACGCCCTCAATTGGCCGCGAGCAGAAGACCGTAGACATGGACGCCATGGAAAATGCCGAGCTCTCGGTCCACGGTCGTCACGATCCCTGCATCGTCCCACGAGCCGTCCCCGTAGCCGAAGCAGCCGCGGCGCTCGCCATCTGGGACGCCCTCCTCGAGGACGCAGGCCAGCGCTAACTACCCACCCCTCAACATCCCCCGGCACGTGAAAGGGGTCTCTATGGACCTTGCTGACATCCGCCAGGCCATCGATGGCATCGACACCACGCTCCTCAACAGCTTTGTCGAGCGCATGGACATTGCCACCGAGGTCGCCAAGTCAAAAATCGAGATGGGCAAGGCCGTCTTCGACCCCGCCCGCGAGCGCTCCAAGCTCAACAACCTCGCCAGCCGCGCGCCCGAGCGCTACGAGGCGCAGACCATCACCCTGTTCCGTCTCCTCATGAGCATGAGCAAGGCCGAGCAGCAGCGCTACATCAACGAGCTCAAGGGCATCACCGTCTCGCAAAAGGCCCACGCCACGGCTGCAGCCTCCGACACGCCCTTCCCTCAAACGGCCACCGTCGCCTGCCAGGGCGTCGAGGGCGCTTACAGCCAAATCGCCGCGTGCAAGCTCTTCGACGTGCCCGACATCGCGTTTTTCGAGACCTTCGAGGGCGTCATGCGCGCCGTGCGCGACGGCTTCTGCGAGTTTGGCGTGCTGCCCATCGAGAACTCCACCGCCGGTTCGGTCAACGCCGTCTACGACCTGCTCGCCCAGTTCGACTTCCATATCGTGCGCTCGCTTCGCCTCAAAATCGACCACAACCTGCTCGTCAAGCCCGGCACCAAGCTTGCGGACGTGCACGAGGTCTACAGCCACGGCCAGGCCATTGCCCAATGCGCCGGCTTTATCGAGGCGCACGACCTGCACGCCAACAAGTACCCCAACACGGCCATGTCGGCCGAGATGGTCGCCAGCTCCGAGCGCACCGATGTTGCCGCCATCGCATCGCGCAGCTGCGCGGCACTCTATGGCCTGGAGGTGCTGGAGCCCAACATCCAGGACTCGGACAACAACTACACGCGCTTTGTCGTCATCAGCCGCGAGCCACGCGTCTACCCCGGCGCCAACCGCACCTCGCTCATGATTACCACGGCCAACGAGCCGGGCGCACTCTATCGCGTACTCGAGCGCTTCTACGCACTCAGCATCAACCTCATCAAGCTCGAGAGCCGCCCCATCCCCGGTCGCGACTTTGAGTTTATGTTCTACTTTGACCTGGACTGCCCCTTTGGCAGCAAGGCCCTCGATGATCTGCTCGATTCCATCGACGACGTGTGCGAGAGCTTCACCTACTTTGGCAGTTACACGGAGGTGCTCTAGATGACCGATGTCGCCGCAACCCGCCCCTACGGCGTGCTGGGCCGCGTGCTGGGCCACAGCTACACCCCGACCATCTACAAGGAGCTGGCGGGGCTTGAGTACGTGCGTTTTGAGCGCGAGCCCGAGGAGCTCGCGGCCTTTATGACGGGCGACGAGTGGGAGGGCACCAATGTTACCATCCCCTACAAGCGCACCGTCATGGAATACCTGGACGAGCTGAGTCCACTCGCCGAACGCATGGGCAACGTCAACACCATCACGCGCCTGCCCGACGGCCGCCTGCGCGGCGACAACACCGACTACTTTGGTTTTCAGTGTCTGGTCGAGGAGTTGGGCGTAGAGGTTGCCGGAAAAAAGACCCTCGTGCTCGGTGCCACCGGCGGCGCCGGCACCACGGCAAGTATGGTGCTGGGAGACCTGGGCGCCGTCGTTGTGCCCGTGGGTCGCACGAGCGAGGTCAACTACGACAACATCGCACAGCAGTCCGACGCCACCTTGCTCGTCAACTGCACGCCCGCCGGCATGTTCCCCCACTGCCCCGACGCGCCTTGTACGCTCGAAGGGCTCGATGCGCTCGAAGGTGTTATCGACATTGTCTACAACCCCGCCCGCACGGGCCTGATGCTCGGGGCCGAGCGCCGCGGTATCCCTTGCATCGGCGGCCTACTGATGCTCGTGGCCCAGGCGGCACAGGCTGTCGAGCGCTACACCGGCCAGGTCACTCCGCGCGAGCGCATTCTGGACGTAACGGAGCGCCTGTCACGCCGCGAACAGAATATCGCGCTGATCGGCATGCCGGGCTCGGGCAAGACCCGTGTGGGCGAGCAGATTGCCTTGCTCACGGGGCGAGAGCACATTGACCTGGACCGCGCCCTCGAGGAACGCCTGGGCATGCCCTGCGCCGACTTTATCGTCGAACACGGTGAGCCGGCCTTCCGCGAGCAGGAGACGGCGGCCCTGGCCGATATCTCCAAGCGTAGTGGCTTGGTGCTTTCCACGGGCGGCGGCGTGGTCACGCGCGACGAGAACTATCCGCTGCTGCACCAGAACAGCCAGATTGTGATGCTCA
>CALFDL010000011.1 GCA_937950415.1 uncultured Collinsella sp.
TGCGGAACTCGCGATCGACCAAACCCCGCGTCCCGTCCCGGCGAGCCTCTGGCTAGTTACGACAATCAAAAAGCAACAAGGGGCTCCCCCGCTCATCAAACGGGAGAGCCCCTCACCATACATAACGAATCAAGGTGCCTATAGGTAGACCTTTTCGAGAAACGATAATGTGTCCTGAAGACGCGCTCTCTCTTTACGATCGGTCTGCCGATTTACATAAGAAGAAAAGTCCGCAAAGAAGTCTCCGGCGTCAGCCCTCATTTGCTCTATTAGCTCCAAGCGAGCCGAAGGCGGCAACAAACCCGCAAGTCGAACAATATCCGAGCGATGCTTTCGTCGATCTTTATCGTTGCAATGGCGCCCTTCTTCATAGCTCCTATTGATATCAATGTGTGCACGCATCTTGAGGGGAATGATATGGAGCGCATCGAGCAACGTAATGCCCTCTACGTTCGTTGCGTTGTCGCGAATAAATTCGTAGTAGCCATCGTCGAGAATAATTGCCGAAAGACTTGATACGGCCCCGTCAAAGGAAAGAGGTGCCACTTCGCTCGTTTCATCTTCGAGCACAAAATCAGGATGTCGGGCGAATAGCTCAATTTGGCCGGGATAGTCTAGGACTTGCCTTGATCCTTCGGGCAAACAGAACCGATAGTAAGTGCACTTTCCATCGCCGACCTTCCCAGTCTCATATCCGACAGCTTTGATAAATGCCCACAATGCAGTGGCGAATTCAACGCCTTTCCCATCAACAATTACGACGACATCCAAGTCTTCAGTAGCTCTAAACGAATCGCCCTCATTGTCAAATAGAACGCTGCAGGCCCCTCCACCAATAAGGACGTAACCGCCTTTACAGCCGCTCATGGCATCGGCAAATCGCTCTATTCCCCTCACTTTTGACATATCGTCCTCCTGAGCTGTTCGACCGCGTCGAGCAGACGATCTTCTTTGTAATCTGCTTTTGCGCAAGCAACGTATAAGGAAAACGGGTCGACACACTGCAAACCCGTCGCGTCAAAACTAATATCGGACGGCGCGTCCACGGGATACGACCAGACCTCAATCACAACTGCCGCCGGTTCGTACCACTGAGCCTCCAGCCATCTGTCGCCCATATGCTCTTTCAAGGCCTCTAGCTGATATTTTTCGAGAGCAATGGTTGGAGCAGAGTCTTCATGGGCAAGGTCGGACATATAGCTAAGGGCAGACACACCGGAAAGCAGCGCATCAACGGCACGTAGCTCTGTTCTCTCGATAACCTTCTTGAGCCGGATTCGCTCTAAAACTGGCGTGCGAAGATAGTCCTCAAACCCATCTAGCAACGTCTCGGTCGACAGCCCGGCGTCACACAATATACGCTTTTTGCCGTCCCGCATAATCAACCCAGGAGCTATAGCGGCGATTTCCGAAAGATAGCCGCTGACGCTAGCCGCGCTTTTGCCACACAAACGCGCTAGGTCGCCGGCGGAGCAGTCAACCCATCGTCCCGCAATGAGATTTAGGACGATTCGTTGAGATTGGGACGAAAGCGGAGCAGCGGGAGAAGCACCCAGCACTTCATCGGAAATAACGGCTCCGATAAACGGCAGGAACGCATTTCGCTCATCTCGGATATATGCGATTCCCTCCGAAGAAAGCGCGCGCATAAAACCTAAATCCATAGCATCCCAGCAAATTACCACCGGGTGAACATCTAACTTGCGCACCGCACTGACGAGATTTCGCGCCGAAATGACACTGGGCGGTTCCTTTGGTTCCGCAACAATAAAACGGCCCTGTTTAGACATGCCGAGCCGTGCCAAGCGAAGCGAATACCGCTCAAGATACATGCGAGGAATCTGCATCTCAACTGGCTCCGGGTCGATAGCGAGCTCTAAAGAGAAGAGTCTTTTTGGGAGGCAGTTTATCAGCATGTACAATCACCGTTTTCATTTCGGTTACATTTTAGAGTCTATCTGAAATTATACTGAATCGTATAAAATCATCAATCATCAAAGCCAAGCGCACCATTCAAAACGCAACAAGGGGCTCCCCCGTTCTTTAACGGGGGAGCCCCTTGCCATGTCTAAGTATTCAGCCCACCCGGCCCTCCAGACCAAAAAGCGAACGGGCAAAGCGACGTTCGCAAGCAACGTTATCTAAGGACCTGGGCGGGCGTATGGGGCAACATCGATCGCGAGTTCCGCACGAGCCGGAGAGCACTTAATGTGCTCTCCGTGCGAGCAGGACTGCCCGAGCAGGCGATGTTGCCCCATACGCCCGCCCAGGTCCGCCGGGATTATGACAGCTTGACGATCGGAGCGAATCCCTTCATGAGCTTTTTGGTCTGGCCGGTCTTTTCGAACTGGACCTCGATCATGTCTCCGGCGACCGAGATCACGGTACCCGTGCCAAAAGTCTTGTGGCTCACGGTATCGCCCGCGGCAAAGTCCTGCGATGCGCTGGCACGATCGACCTTGCGCTCCACCGTCGGGGACACCTTGGAAGACGGCTTTTTGGCTCGCGACGCGCCCGAACCAAAAGTCGAGGCAACACGGCCGGCGTCGGGCGAGACCCCACGATGGCGCTCGGTCCCGTAGCTGCTGCCGCCAAAGAAATCGTCAAAGCTCGATCCGCCGCGCGAACCGGAACCGCCGGTCGAGCGCGTATGCGAGCCAAACACCTTGCCGCCATACATATCCGAACCCATGCCCGAGCCAAAGGTGCCGTGACGGTCGCCGCGCTTCTCCCAGCCCGTGCCTTCAAAACCGGCAGAACCGATACCGCTAAACTCGATATCCTCAAACGGAATCTCATTGAGGAAGCGCGAGCGCGGGTTGGCAGAGGTCGAGCCGTAGGTGCGACGCGTGGCCGCATAGGTCAGGAACAGGCGCTTGCGGGCGCGCGTGATGGCGACGTAGGCCAGGCGACGCTCCTCCTCAAGCTTACCCGGGTCATCGCTGCCGCCAAAGTCGTGCACGTGCGGGAAGATGCCCTCCTCCATGCCGGCCACGAACACCGCCGGGAACTCCAGGCCCTTGGCGGAGTGGATGGTCATCATGGTGATGGCTTCGCCGTCTTCCGCCACCGTATCCATATCGGTACGCAGCGTTACCCATTCCACGAAGTCAGGCAAGGAATTTGCCTGGAAGGTGCGCACGGGCGGCTCGTCGTCTGCCTCAGGCGCGTCTTCTGCCGTAGGAGGCTCGAACAGTGCATCGGCATCGTCGTGCGTTTGGGCGTATTCGTCTACTACGCCGAAGAGCTCCTGAATATTCTCGATGCGACCAGCGGCATCGTCGGAGTTTTCCGCTTCAAGGACACGAATAAGTCCCGCCTTGTCTACGATGGCCTCAACCACCTTGCGAAGATCGCCGGCATAGCCCTGGGCCTCGTGGATGAGCGCCACGAATTCCGCAATGGCCTTGCGCGTTGCGGAGCGAATCTGATCGTCGGCAATGCACAGCTCGGCAGCCTGCAAGAACGTAATACCCGTTTCGCGAGCAACGTAATCGATGTGCTCTACCGTGGTTTTGCCGATGCCGCGCTTGGGCACGTTGATAACGCGATGA
>CALFDL010000012.1 GCA_937950415.1 uncultured Collinsella sp.
TTCGTTAAACGGGCGCTAGGGCGTCACCCTTACACCAACATTTTCGACGCGATCGCCGGATGGGTTCATGGCTAGTTGCCGGCCGTTATCGAAGGCCATTGTTTTTTGCATGCTCCCGCTGTCTTAGGGTTTTCGTTTGGCTCAAGTTTGTAACGGTGATTTATGGATCAATAATCAGTAGACTACCTAAACAGCGGTATTGATGCGGGTAGCCTACGGGCCCCGCGTTCTGCAGAAAGGCGGCTGTCTTCTTGGGATGGTCGCCTTTCTTCTTTTAACGAGCTCCAATGACTCCAAAGTTTTTCTTATCTATTGACGACCACGCCAGACTGCTTAAACGCAGGGTTTTGACCTTTGATGCCAACACGGTACGTATTCTGATAGGCGAGGGTTATCACTCGATTGTTAACGGCTATAAATCCGTTTATTGATAAGAGCCTTAGCCTGGATTTCAATAAGGGCTGATTTTAAAACATATGCGATAAAAAACATACTCGACCAAATTGGATTCGTTGAGTTGCTTCAATGGTCACAGGATGGCATCCTTTTCGATTGAGGTGGGACGTTTATACAAAAGCAAATAAGGACGGGCACCTTCCTAGTATTATTGGTGCATGTAGAATGCGTCACTTTCCCGTACATGCGCGGAGGTCTTTGAGTTGGTTCTTGCAGACTGGAACGTATTTGCTTGCAAGTTTAGCGGCAATGAGCAGGCTGCTTTTGAGCAGCTTTGCTACCTGCTGTTTTGTAAAGAGCATGGGTGCGAGATGGGCATATCTCGTTATATCAATAATCCTGGGATCGAAACTGACCCAATTGCGGTTAATGACGAGGTAATTGGGTGGCAGGCAAAGTACTATCAGGTGGCTCTTTCGCAAAAGAGGCGCGAGCTAATTGCTGCTGTGGATGAGGCCCATAAGTGTTATCCAAAAATGACGCGTCTTGTTTTCTATTGCAATAGGGATTTTGGGGCAGGGAACATAAGCTCGGATGGCGTTCGGGACCCTGTGGCTAAGACAGATACCGAAGAGCATGCCGCCCGCTTGGGAATTACAATTGACTGGTTTCTTGCATCCGCCTTTGAATCTTCGTTTGTATCGCGTGAGAATGAAGCAATAGCACGGTATTTTTTCTCTACCGATTCGTCTGATGCCTTTGGCTTGGGACTTCGCCTTGTTGATCATGGCAAACGCTACCTTAACTCCATTGATACTTCAGTTGTCATTAAAGGTGAGGAAATCAAAATCGACCGGAGCGATTTACTCAAACAGATCTGCGGGGGTTTGCACAAGGGGAACAGCGTCGTGTTGCTTACGGGTGACTCGGGCGTTGGCAAGACCGCGGTCGCCAAAGACTACCTGTCCTCGCTCCCTAGTGATTCGATTGTTGTCGTGGTGGACTGTCATGACGCTGCCGCTTGGAGGAGCGAGGAAGACCTGGTTGGCGGCTGGCGCGGGCTTGGGCTAAGCGATGCTCAACGTGCTTTTCAATCAACGGGCAAGCGTTATCTGCTGGTTGATTCTGCCGAGTACTTGTTCGAATCGCAGAACCGTTCCCTTCCAGCTGCTTTACTTGGTTTTGCGCATGATGGAAACTGGACGGTCCTCGTGACGGCTCGCTCTTCATGTAGAAGAGAAGTGGAAGAGCTCGTTCATGACTCGTTTGAGTCTGCTTATACAGTTGTTTCGGTTAGTGGCTTTAGCGAAGATCAGGCGCGCGACTATCTTATTCGTTTAGGTTATGCGGACAAGCATTCTTCAATCGCATCTGTCCCTCCTTTCAGAAAGCCCATTATCGCCAAAGTCCTCTCAAAGGTGAGGCCGGGGCAAATAACGTCAGAAGAAGCATTGAGAGATTTTGTCCTTAATGAGCTCTATCTCAAAGGTGATAGCGAAGCAGAATCTGCATTGAGAAAAGAGACTGTTTTCTGGATGGCGTCTCGTCGGCTTTCATATGTCATGACGAGCTTTAAACCCAACATGAAAGTGCTTGAACGGTTTCGAAAAGCCGGGTTTATCGTCAATTTTGATATGCAGAGCGTGCGTTTCGCTCACGATTATTATGAAGAGCTTGCAATTGACGCGTTGCTAAATCATCTTTTTTCGATATCAGATTCAACTCGACGTTTTTTGACTGAGTTGAAGCCGGATTTTGCGACGAAGAAATTGCTGTCTAATTGGCTTGTTGAGAGCGGTGGCGCAAGTCGTGGTGCGCTGGAATGCCTCGCCGAAGAAGTGCTTGGCGACGAAGACGTATATCAGAAGTGGGGAGATTGCATCCATCGCTCGATGCTGCGGTCCGACCAAACGGCAGGGCTGTTATCGCAATTCTCCTTTGAACTTAAGGCGAATGGCTGGGCCTTTGCGAGCGATCTGGGAAAAACGTTGCGGCGCTCTTGCATGGATATCGATTATGAGGCTATGGAACGCATATCAAATAGCGGATTCGAAGGTAAGGTTCCCCTTCAGGAAAAACCATCTTGCTACGGCTGGAGGGATTATATAGCTTTTCTTTATAGCTATAGGGAAGGGATTCCTCTAGAGACGTCTCTTGATCTCGTTAAAGTTCTAGATGTTTGGAGTAAAAACAACCATACTGGAGAGACGGCGCGCCAAGCAGGTCTGATTGCGCTTGCGTTGATTGAGAAGATTGAGCATGAGAACAATCCCTATCGATACAACGGTATAGAAGAAACATGCGTTTCAGTAGTTCTTGAAACGGCAAGAGAGCTGTGTCAAGAATTGGCAGCCTATTGTGCGCGGGAGAGGGATTGGGATGATTGCGGGGAATGTAACTACCCCTTATTTCGAGGCATGATCAAGGATTCTCTGTCGACATGGTATGTTGCCCACGCTATTCCAAGTGAGTACTCGGAGTTCTTATTTAATGCTTGGACAATCAAAGGTGATCATAAACACGAATTCTTTGAAATGCCTTTTGATCACGATAATGATTTCGCGCTTCATGCACGTGGAAAATCGTACTATCCGGCAAGTGCTATGCAGACTCCTGTGTATGCCCTATTTAGGGCTGATTGGATAACTGCATTGCGGTTGGTCTGCAGAATTGCCGACCATGTTGCTGACGCTCTATTGCACTCGAATTTAGCTGACGAATGTTTTGAAACGAGCATGCGGTTGGGCGAGATAGACAGAAACTATATTTTTAGCGGCAGATTGTGGACGGCGCATTTAAATGGCTGCGGTTCCGATTTGTATTCGTCAATCATGATGGCGTTTGAGCGATGGTTACTTGAGTTTTCAGATGCGGTTACTTCCGAGCAGCTTGAATACGTGTGCTTTACAGCTTTGAAGGAATCACGTTCTTGTTCGGTTGTATCCGTGGTCGTTTCGGCCGTGTTGAATGCACCGATAAAATGCCCCGACGTGCTTTGCGCGCTACTTTCGTGTCAAGCTATGCCTGTGTTGGATAGGGAAAGGTGGAGTGGCGGGCAACTTAAACCGGCGGCGCCTCTCTATGCGAGTTACTGTCTGCATAATCAAGATAGAGAGGCTGTCTCGAAGTACCGAATTAGCGAAAAGATGATATCAAG
>CALFDL010000013.1 GCA_937950415.1 uncultured Collinsella sp.
TCAGCGCTTCGGTGTAACAGGGAATTATGACGGCGGTATTCGAATAGTCCATGTAGGACCTCCTTTAATGACTCATCTGGTCGAAAGTATACCTATCGCTTGCCCCTTTGCTTAGATATGGGTTAGTTCTCCAGATTTGTTGCGGTGAGTTATCGTCATCGTGGGAGGGCTATACTTTCTACTGTTATGTTTTACGAGACAAGGAGATGGTCCGTGGCTGACAACGTAGAGAGTCAGAAAGCGGTGGCTAAACCGGCCTCTCACGCTAAAAATGATTTTGAAAAGGACAAGTTCATTCTTAAGCAGCTTGTCACCAAAGATTTTAAAATCAAATATCGTCGCAGTGTTCTGGGTGTGGCATGGTCTGTGCTTAATCCGCTGTTGATGATGGTTGTTATGTCGATCGTGTTCTCGACAATCTTCGCGCAAGGTCGCAATGGTTCTATTACGCCCGAAATGTATCCGCTTTACTTGATCGTCGGTAACGTGACTTTCTCTGTCATGTCCGAGTCGACGAACCAAGCGCTTATGTCCATCATTTGGGCTTCCTCGCTGCTTAAGAAGGTCAAGGTGCACCGTTGGGTCTTTCCGGTGCAGAAGGTGCTGTTCTCGCTCGTTAACTTCGCCTTCTCTTTGGTTGCCGTCGCCTTGGTTATGCTTTGGTTCCACGTGCTTCCCACCTGGCATTTAATTCTTCTGCCGGTTTGCTTGCTCCTGCTTATGTGTTTCTGCATGGGCTTGGGCATGATGCTGTCTGCGCTGGCGGTTTTTTTCCGCGATGTTATGCACCTGTGGACCGTTGTTATCACGGCCTGGATGTATCTGACGCCGATTTTCTGGACGACCGACTTCATTAGCCAGATGGCACATTGGATTCAGGTGCTCGTGGTTGTCAATCCCATGTACAACTACCTTCAGTTTATGCGCGATATTTTCCTGTTTAACACCATGCCCTCTGCGCTTACCTTTGGGCTGTGTGTTGTTTGGGCTGTTATTGCTCTTGCTATTGGCTACACCGTGTTTCATAAGACTGAGCACAAGTTTATTCTCTACATCTAAGGAGCGCTGTTCATGACTGAATCTGCTATTGATTACAGCAAGCAGCCCCTTGCTGTTGAGGTCAAAGACGTCACCATGATCTTTAACATGGCGTCCGAGTCGCTTACGAACCTCAAGGAGTACTTTATTAAGCTCGCCAAGCACGAGCTGTTCTTTGAGGAGTTCCGTGCGCTTAAGCACATTTCGTTTAATGTGCATCGCGGCGAGGTCGTTGGCCTTGTTGGTACTAACGGCTCCGGTAAGTCTACGATGCTCAAGATTATTGCTGGCGTTTTGGAGCCCAGTGAGGGCGAGGTTAAGGTCCATGGCAATATTGCACCTCTGATTGAGCTCGGCGCTGGTTTCGATCCTGAGCTTACCGCGCGTGAGAATATCTATCTGAACGGTGCGCTGCTTGGATACACGAAGGAGTTTATTGACGCTAGCTTTGACGAGATTATTGAGTTCGCCGAGCTTAAAGACTTCGTTGACATGCCACTGAAGAACTTCTCTTCGGGTATGGTTGCACGCATTGCCTTTGCTATCGCTACGATTACCGAGCCCGACATCCTGATCGTCGATGAGACGCTTTCTGTTGGCGATGTCTTTTTCCAGCAGAAGTGCGAGCGCCGCATCCAGCACTTTATCGAGAGTGGCGACGTCACGGTCTTGTTCGTTTCTCACTCTATGGAGCAGGTTGAGCGCATTTGCCAGCGTGCCGTATGGATTGAGAAGGGCGACCTGCGCATGGATGGACCCGTGGACGAGGTCTGCAAGGCGTACCACGACCAGTTCAAGTAGGTTATAATTTATTAGCCGTGTGAACTTGTACCCGCTTGGACGCGCGGCTTCAATGCTCCATTAGCTCAGTTGGATAGAGCAGGGGACTTCTAATCCCAAGGTCGACGGTTCGAATCCGCCATGGAGCACCAATAGAGTTTTTTAAGACCCGGTTATTGTGCCGGGTCTTTGCTTTTTGGGGCGCGTGCGCATGCAGTGTTCCCTCAACAATAAGTCCGATGCAGCGATGCTGCACCGGACTTTCTACATCCCAGAATGGCTATCAGTCTTTAGCTGTTGGGCTTTTACGCCTCAGTCGGCTCCACGCCCAGCTCGTTGCGGACGAGCTCGAAGGCGGCGGCGATGGCCTTGTCCATGTCGTAGTACTTGTAGCCGCCCAGGCGTCCGGCGAAGATCACGTCGCCCTCCTGCGCCGCCAGCTCCTCGTACTGCCTGTACAGGGCCTCGTTCTTGGCGTCGTTGATGGGGTAGTAGGGATCGTCGCCGGGCTTCCAGTCCGCCGGGTACTCGCGCGTGATGACGGTCTTCTCCTGCGTGCCGAACTCGAAGTGCTTGTGCTCGATGATGCGGGTATAGGGGACCTCGCGCTCGGTGTAGTTGACCACGGCCACGCCCTGGTGGTCCTGCTCGTCGAGCGTCTCGGTCTCGAAGCGCAGGCTGCGGTACTCGAGCGTGCCCAGCCTGAAGTCGTAGAACGCGTCGATGGGGCCGCAGTAGATCGTCTTGGCGGCGATATCGGGCTCGCCGGCGGCCAGCTCCTTGTACTCCACGCCGCAGCGCACCTCGACGCCCTCGAGCATGTTGGCGACCATCTTGGTGTAGCCGCCCATGGGGATGCCCTGGTAGCGGTCGTTGAAGTAGTTGTTGTCGTAGGTGAAGCGGCAGGGGAGGCGCTTGATGATGCTCGCGGGCAGCTCCTTGCAATCGCGGCCCCACTGCTTCTCGGTGTAGCCCTTCACGAGCGTCTCGAAGATGTCGCGGCCGACGAGCGATAGCGCCTGCTCCTCGAGGTTTGCCGGCTCGCCGATGTTCTCGGCGGCCACCTGCTCGGCGATCTTGGCCTTGGCGTCGGCCGGCGTGACGACGCCCGGCCACATCTTGGCGAAGGTGTTCATGTTGAAGGGCATGTTGTACATCCTGCCGTGGAAGTTGGCGACCGGCGAGTTGACGTAGTTGTTGAACTCGGCGAAGCGGTTGACGTAGTCCCAGACGTCCCTCATGGAGGTGTGGAAGATGTGCGCGCCGTAGCGGTGGACCTGGATGCCCTCGACGTCCTCGGTGTAGATGTTGCCGGCGATGTGGTCGCGGCGGTCGATGACCAGGACCGACTTGCCGGCGCGCTTGGCGGCGTTGGCGAAGACGGCGCCAGAGAGGCCGGCGCCGACGACGAGGTAATCGTACTGGGACATGGATATGCTCCTTTGTATGTCGATTGGACAGTTACTTTAGTTTAGGGACAAACATATCTAATGTCTTTGTCCCAGGGATTAGTGTAGCAGATGCTCTTTCAACAGCTCCAACGCGTGGGCGTAGCCTTGGAGGCCCTCGCCGGTGATGGTGGCGAAGCAGGCCAGGCGGGCGTAGCTTACCTGGCGGAAGTCCTCGCGTGTTTCGACGGCGCTGATATGGACCTCCACAGCCGGGATGGCGACGGCCTTGAGTGCGTCGAGGATCGCGACGCTCGTGTGCGTGTAGGCCGCCGGGTTGATGACGATGCCGTCGACCTTGCCGTAGGCCTCCTGGATCTTGTCGACGATGCTGCCCTCGTGGTTGGACTGGAAAACCTCGACCTCGTCGAAGCCCTGTGCAGCACCAGCTTCCTGGCAGATCTGCACTAAGCGGTCGTAGTTGTCGCTGCCATAGATGCCCGGCTCGCGAATGCCAAGCATGTTGAGGTTGGGACCATTGATGACGAGTGCTTTCATGGTTGCTTCCTTTGCGGTTGGAAAACCACCACAAAGGTGCCTGTCCCCTTTGTGGTGGTTTTGGTTAGAGAGCGGGTGGGAGGGTGTCGAGGAGGGCTTGGGCGGTGTTGGTGGCGCAGTCGCGTGAGTCGATAATGCAGTCGGCCCAGGCGCAGTAGCGCGGCATACGCTGCTCGGCCAGCTTGTCGATGCCATCGCGGGCGGTGATGGGGCGGCCCTTGTGGGCGAGCTCGTCGAGCTTGCGGTTGAGCATCACAATCTGGCTGTTCTGGTGCAGCAGCGGATAGTTCTCGTCGCGCGTTACCACGCCGCCGCCGGTGGAAAGCACCAGGCCGCTGCGCTTGGAGATGTCGGCCAGGGCCGCCGTCTCCTGCTCGCGGAAGGCCGCCTCGCCGCGCTCGACGATATAGTCGGCACAGGGCATGCCGAGGCGTTCCTCGAGGGCGCGGTCCAGGTCGATGTGCTCGCGACCCGTCAGCATTGCGATCTGCTCGCCCACGCGGGTTTTGCCCGAACCCGGCATGCCGATCAGCGCGATGTTCTGTTCGCGACGTGACAAGCGCTCCGTTACGTCCAGGATGCGCTCGCGCGGGGTGACCTGGCCGGTATAGCGCTCGACGGCCTGTGCCGCTTGGGCAACGAGCATCAGCAGGCCGCCGATGCAGGGGATGCCGCGGCGCTCAGCCTCGAGCATCAGACCCGTGCGGGCGGGGTTGTAGACGATGTCGATGACGCCCTCGAGTGCATCGAGGCCTTCGAGCGTGCAGGGAGCGTCGGGGCAGTGGGGGAACATGCCGGCAGGCGTGCAGTTGACAAGCAACGCGGCATCTGACTGCAGTGCGAGGTTACCGTAGTTGACCTCGCTTGTGCGGCCCACGGGCACCACGGTGGCGCCAAGGTCACCGAGCACCATGCTGGCCGTGGTGCCGGCACCACCGGTGGCACCGAGCACAAGGACCTTCTTGTCGGTAACCTCTACACCCAGCTCCTCGACCAGGCACCGAAAACCAAAGTAGTCGTTGTTGTCGCCGCGCAGGCGACCGTCAGGTAGGCGTGTGATGGTGTTGACGTTGCCCATGCGCTCGGCCAGGGGACTTAACTCGTCCAGGTAGTCCATGACGGCGCGCTTGTAGGGGATGGTCACGTTGGTGCCCTCCCATTCGTCGCCGGTCATAAAGGCCTCAAGATCCTCGGGCTCGCGCTCAAATCGTACGTACTCAAGCCCAGCGAGCTCCTTGTAGATGGTCGGGGTGTAGCTGTGGCCCAGCACGCGGCCCAGGACGCCGTAGGGGCGGGTTGCGGCGGTATCGGTCATCTAGAGCACCTCCGTGTAGCTGCCAAAGTAGGTGAAGCTCTCACATACGTCGTCGATCGAGTCGAGCAAGT
>CALFDL010000014.1 GCA_937950415.1 uncultured Collinsella sp.
CAGTTGGTAGAGCAGCGGATTGAAAATCCGCGTGTCGGCGGTTCGATTCCGTCCCTAGCCACCAAAGATTTTTCTGGGTTTGCACTCACGCAAATCCAGTCATTAATGCCCGCCAGCCTCATTAAACAGCTTGCGGGCATTTGTTTATGTTCATCGCACAGCGCAGTTTTTCCCCAAAACTCCCGGGGATGTACCTAGTCCCGGAACACCCGCGGGGGCAAGGGCAAACCTAAGAGGGTAAAGAGATCTCGGATTTTTTTCGGGATCTCTTTTGTTTTCCAAGCGTTGCGATCAGTTGGTTTATTGGCCTTCAGATAACGCAGCTGCATGAAGGCCTTCGTCAAAGAATTGTTGGGCAAACGGTTCGTTGCCGTTTCGTTGCGTCGACATGCCATACGCATCATCAGGCGCAGTGACTGGGCCAATACCTGGACAAACAGCTTGCCCATGTAGGTGCTTGAGGTCGCGTAGAGACGATCTCCAGCAGTTTGATTCTTAAACTGCTGGAAGCTCTGTTCGACAATGTTGCGGGCCCGATAAATGCTCAGAGCGATAAAAGGATCCTGGACGACGTTCGTGCGGATCACAAAGTTGCCCATGTAGCGGCACGCCTCTGCCACTGCCGCGGCATTGCGCATCCAGTGCTGAGGCTCCTTTTTGACCAGGTACCGATGCATTTCTCTGAGCTGCTCCGAATCCACTTTTTTCCCTTGGTTGAGACGGTCAATCGTTTCATCGAGATTCTTTAGAAAGACTCGTTTCTGCTCGGCCCGCAGACACCCATCCTGATACAAATGCAGTGTGTTGTGAATGTGCTGGCGTCCGGCTGCACCGTCTTCCTGCCACATTTCTGTCGTGGTGTATGCCGCCACTTCTAAGCGGCCATCGGTAAAAGCAGGATCGTCAAGGGAAACGCGGTGCTGATCAAAGAGCCGCCGAACAGAGTCTTCAGCTCGAGTTACGCCTTGGACGAATTTCAGTTCCAGATTGATGAGTTTTTGCATGTTCATCAAGCTGTGATAGCCGCGATCCGTCACCAGCACGGTGTTGGAGAGATCAAATTGATGGTCGATCATGCGCTGCACAATAGCCAGATAGAGCTGCTTATCGTTAGTCGAGCCTTCGCTTTCGTAGGCATAGCAGACATCTCCCGTCTCGTAATCCACCCCTAAAGACAGATTCACTTGCCGCAGATGAGGATCCTGTCGGGCATGGCCATAGGCAGCCGAGGCGATGGTCTCTGAGTAAGTGCTGATACTGGTGGAATCCAAAGCCAAAAACTGCGGGATATCGGCAGCTGAGACCTTTTGTCGTGCTTTTAGCAGACGGTCGTGTCGACGTTTGAAGTACCGGTCCATCAGGCTCTGATCAACCACAGCGAGCTGCTCACTAATGCGCTGGCTCGATAAAGGCTGGGCTTGCGGCAGCCAGACCAAAGCCAGCCAATCCGCGTAATTCATCATGCCGCTGTCTTCCCCGCAGAGGCGATAGATGGCAAAGCGGAGCAGTTCCGTACCCGTATCTTCGCCAAAAGTCTCCTGTAAGTCCTCGAGCAAGCCATGGTCCACAGCGAATTGCCAGGCTGCCCAAGTCAACCCCAGTTCGACATCTTCCCCGCGCCAAGACGGCTGCGGTTCGTTGTCCGTATCCGGCTGCTCGAACGGCTCTTGTTCAATGAGCTGATTATTGTCGTAAAGCCAAAACTTGCCGGCGTATTCCGGGTTATTCGTGAGGAATTTGCGCCCGAGATGGACCTGCCCAGTTTGCGGATCCAAACGCCCGACATGGCATCGTTTTTCAATGCGTGACTGTTTCTTTTCCGGATCCCAGCGATTGCGATAACCGTAGACATAGGTACGTCCATCAGCATCCGTGTACGTAGAGAAAGACCAGGGTTTTGGCGAAGATGACATGATGTTGTCTATATTAAATAACTATAGACTATGATAAAGATAAAGCAAAGGCTTGTCAAGTTTTTATTAAATAAAAACAAGGGATTAGGAAGAATAAATAGGCCGACTTTGCGTCAGATCAGGACCTCCCGGAGCTAGTCTCCGGGAGTTTGGGCTGGATATTTAAGGCTCGGGAAGACCTTCCATCAC
>CALFDL010000015.1 GCA_937950415.1 uncultured Collinsella sp.
TTTGCAGTTTGACCAGCAAAAACAGTCCCTATTTCACCGCAACTGCGTTAGGGATGTGGGTGTTGGGCGGCTGTCTTCGGGCCGGCTAGTTCTGGGCCTTGATGCTCGGCAGGAGAATCTGGGCGAGGTAGTCGGTCTCGAGCTTGGTCGCGGCGTCTGCCTTGCCGTCTTTGCCGACCAGCACGTTCTTGATCTGGCTATAGGTATAGCGGTTGCCGGTCGTGAGCTCGACAAGTTCGATGGCCGTGTCCATGGGGTAGGTCGACACGGGATCCTGCGTGCGCCCACTGATGGTCTGGGCCACCACATACGGATAGACGGGCCCGCTGGCGTAGACGGTGTAGCCGTTGCCCAGGCTGACCGTGCCCAAAACCGTATCGCCGTCATCGGGCGTAAAAGTCTCGCCATCGCGCACGGCGACAAGGGTCACGAGCGGCGTGTTGGTGTCGCCGTCCAGATAAATGCATAGCGTGCTGCCGTTTTGCCAGGTCGCGACCTTGCCATACCACTCAACCGGAATATCGAGCTGATACAGATTCGTCGCCTTGTGTCGAGCGTCGGCATCGCGGGCGGACTGTGCCTCGCTTGCGCTTACGGCGTTGACGGCGGCATCACGGCGCGTAATTGCGGCCTGCTGAAGTATCTTGGCGGCAGCAGCGGAGCTCGCACCGCCCTCCTCGGCATACTTGGCGGCGGCATCGATCTGGTCGTCAGTCACCGTATCCGCCGAAGGCACCTTGAGCTTAAAGGTAGCCTGGGCGCTCAAGTCCTGCTCATCGCTCTTAATGGTGACCTGCGCCTTGGTGGTCGGGACGGTGTAGATGGTGCCGTCTGCCGCGATGGGGGAGGCAGCGATGGAGAGCGTATAGTCGCCGGGCAGCAGCTTGATGCCGCGACCGTGCTCATCAACGTAGAGCGTTTCGCTCACGGATGAGCCGTCGGAGTCCTGCCCGCTCACCTGTACGGGAATTTTGGAGCCGGTGGAGCAGTTGAGCCCTGCGGCATGCACACCAATCTGCACCGACATCATCGTGTGCGCATTGGCGGCGGCAACGGCAGCCTGTTCCTGTTGGTATCCGGTCCATGCGGCGTAGCCCGCGCCGCCGGCAACAAGCGCGACGGCTACGACACCAGCGACCATCAGATTGCGGCGCTTGGGCGACATTTTGCGATGGCGAACCTCGGCTTCGCGTGCCGAAGGAACGGACGGTAG
>CALFDL010000016.1 GCA_937950415.1 uncultured Collinsella sp.
CTGGTCTATATCGCAGATACTATCGCAGAAAAATGTTTCCGCAGGGTTAAAGCGTGTCCGGTGCTCAAAAAACGTGCGCGAGCTGGCGGGTGTGGTCGGTGGCTTAGCGTGAAGTGGAGGCTCGGGACTCGATGTGGCCGGGGATCTCGATGTGCTTGGGCGCGAGCCTTGCGGCCTCGCCTACCGTGGTGGTGACGACGTCGATGCGCTCGGATAGGCGCTCGACCACGCGCTCGGCAATGGCAGGGGTGTCCTGCGCGGCCGTGGTCACGCCGCCAAAGAGCACGTAGTTCCAGGGATAGTCATCGAACGTCGCGATCTTAAGGCCCGCCGGCAGCGAGGGACCAAGCTGGGCCAGTGCCTCGGTCAAGCGCAAGAAGACCAAACCGTTGACGGCGATAAGGCCGAGCTTTTTACCTGCGTAATCGCGAATAGCCTCGTCCAGACGGCTGATGCCCTCAGCGCCGCCGTCGGCCAGCGTGACGACCTCGCCGGCAAGACCGCGACGAGCGAGCTCATCGGTAAAGGCCTCGGCACGCTCGCGACGCACGGGGCTGTCGTCGCTTGCCTCGGTAAGCAGGCACAGGCGCTCGCTGCCCGCAGCAGCCAGGGCGTCGACCAGCCCAGCAACGAGCTCGCGGTTGTTAGACGTCACCAGATCGATGCCGCCATCCTCGATGTCGCGGTCGAGCAACACGACCGGCAGGCGACCTGCGGCCGCAGCGATCGCCTCGTCGTTGCCGCCGCAGGTGTTGACGACCAGGCCGTCCACGCCCGCGTCGATGAGCCTGGTGAGCGACTCGGCCTCCTTGGCGGAGTCGTTGCCGCTAATGGCCGTCATGAGCGAGCAGCCACGCGCGGCGGCGCTGGCGGAAAGGCCCTCGAGCATGGCGCTCGAGAACGGGTTGGCGATGTCGGCGAGGATAACGCCGATGAGGTTGGTACGCGAGCTGCGCAGGTTGCGCGCAGCGGCACGCGGTCGATAGCCCGTGCGCTCGATGACCTCGGCGATGCGGGCGCGAGTCTCCTCGGTCATCTGCCCAGGGCGGTTGTTGAGGTAGCGCGAAACGGTGGCCGGGCTCACGCCCGCCTCGGCGGCAATGTCTTTGATTCTCATCTGCGCCATGGCGCACCCCGTTTCCCACATGTCGGCAATCTTAGCCATTTTAGGCATTTTTTTAAAAATCTCGCTTGCAAAACGTTGTAGGTGAGTATACTACAACTCGAAACGAAACCGATTTCGTAAACCGATTTCGGCAAGCGTTGGAACGGAGGTGCAAAGATGCACCCTACTGTCTTGGCACCTCCGTGCCAACGCCATAGCAAAGGTGTACGCACAACCAGAAGGAGCTACGCGACCATGGGTAAAACGGTTCTTACCTTCGGCGAGATCATGATGAGGCTCTCGCCCAAAGATCACCTGCGTATTGAGCAGGCCACCGAGTTCGATGTCCGCTACGGCGGCGCCGAGGCCAACACCGCGCTTTCCCTGGCCTACCAGGGCGACAAGGCCGCCTACGTTTCCGTCGTTCCAGCCAACCGCCTGGGCGAGTGCGCTCTGCGCTCGCTGAAGGTCTACGACGTCGACACCACGCGCGTCGTGCGTCAGGGCGATCGTCTTGGTTCCTATGTGTTTGAGGTCGGCGCTTCGCAGCGCGGCAACGGCTGCGTCTACGACCGCAAGTACTCGGCCATCAACATGGCCAAGCGCGACGTCTTTGACTGGGACGAGATTCTCAAGGGCATCGACGTCTTCTACTTCTCTGGCGTGACGCCCGCCGTCTCCGACGAGATGTCCGCCGCCTGCAAGGATGCTCTCACCGCTTGCCGTGCCAAGGGCATCACCACCGTGTGCGACGTTAACTACCGCGGCAAGATGTGGTCGCCCGAGAAGTCGCAGGCAACCATGAAGGAGCTCCTGCCGCTCGTCGACATCTGCATCGCCAACGACGAGGACGCACCCGCCGGCCTCGGCATGACCTGCGTCTCCGGCTCCCTTGCCCACGGCATCGAGGAGCGCGACACCTACGTCGAGATGGCCCGTCAGATCTGCGCCGAGTACGGCTGCAAGAAGGTCGCCTCCGTCGTCCGCAACATCTCCTGCGTCGAGCGCTCCATCTGGATGGGCATGCTCTATGACGCCGAGAGCGGCGAGCACTGGTTCTCCCCTGCCCATGACGTGCACGTGCTCGAAGGCGTTGCTGCCGGCGATGCTTTCAACGCCGGTCTCGTCCACGCCCTCATCAACGACTTCGATCCGCAGGCTGCCGTCAACTACGCCATTGCCGCCTCGATTCTCAAGCTCACCATCAAGGGCGATTCCAACCTGGTGACTGCCGACGAGATCGCCGCCGTGGCCAACGCCGCCGACGGTGGCACCCGCGTCGCCCGTTAATTCGTTCCCCATTCCGCGGGCTGCAGTTTCCCATACCCATACCTCTGCAGCCCGCTCCCCGATTCCTCCGGTCGGGCAAAACCACCAGTCCCATTCCGGTTTTGCCTGGCATTTCCTACACGACTGGTCGCGCAGCCGGTTTTGGAATTGCTTGTGACCCCAAGCAGTGCCTCCGATAACCAATCCAAAACCGGCTCATGACCAGCCCTTTTAGAAATTACGCGCATCCGCGCGCCGCACATCGAAAGGAACATCATGTTCGATCAGTTCTACACCACGCTTGAGTCCCTGGGCATCGTGCCGGTCGTCGTGCTCGATAAGGTCGAGGACGCCGCTCCGCTCGCCCATGCCCTGATGGCCGCCGGCATGAAGTCCGCCGAGGTCACTTTCCGCACCGCCTGCGCTGCCGAGTGCATCGCCGCCATGGCCGAGGCCGAGCCCGAGATGTGCGTCGGCGCCGGCACCGTCCTGACCGTCGAGCAGGTTGAGCAGGCCCGCGCCGCCGGTGCCAAGTTCATCGTCTCCCCGGGCTACAACGAGGCCGTCGTCAAGCACTGCATCGACATCGACCTGCCCGTGCTGCCCGGCACCGTGACCCCCTCCGAGGTCACCGCTGCCGTCAACCTGGGCCTCAAGGTCACCAAGTTCTTCCCCGCGGCTCAATACGGCGGCCTTAACACCATCAAGGCCCTCGCCGCTCCGTTTGTCGGTCACCGCTTTATGCCCACCGGCGGCGTGAGCACCTCCAACGTCGAGGAGTACCTGAGCTCCTCCGCCATCATCGCCTGCGGTGGCACTTGGATGGTCAAGCCGGCCCTGTTTGCCGACGGCGACTTCTCCAAGGTTGAGCAGATCGCCCGCGAGGCCATGGACGTCGTCAAGAAGGTCCGCGCCTAGACCTAGCTCTCTATCGTGGGGGTGCGACCTAGACCGCGCCCCCATTTTTGAAGCGGCTCGGAAGCGTGCCGTTTCCGTCACGGACAAGAACCGAAACCGTCTTGTATGCTGATAGAACGTGACGGAAGCGACACGCCCCCGAGCCGCTTTTTCTTGACCGATTAAACTCTTCAACATAGCCCAGAGCGCCAAAACAAATGCGGTGCCGTCTGGAGGAATCGACCCTTTGCTTCCGGTCTGTTCCTCCAAACGGCACCGCATCTTTGTGCCCCGGCCACGCCTCAACGCAGTTGCGGTGAAATAGGGATTGTTTTGCGCCACCTGGGCCGCAAAACAATCCCTATTCCACCGCAACTTATGAGGGGATAGATTAGATGGACGAATCTTTGGGCAGCTCGAAGTAATCGGGATGCAGGGCGATAACTGGGCCCTGCTCCTCGGGCATTAGATGCAGGTGCGTCTGCGCCAGATAGCTCGCCGCATCGGTGTCGCCTTCCTTAATGGCCTCGAGGATTCGGCGGTGTTGCCGACGAATCGGCTCCCAGTCCAGATCCTGCGACACCGCACGCAGCCAGTTGTAGCGCTCAAAATGCGTGTTGATGCTCTTCATCCAATCCCACAGCATGTGGCGACCGGCAATCTCAAAGCACGTCTCGTGGAACAGGTTGTCCAGGTCAAAGAAGCGACGCGTCTCGCTGTGGTCGAGCGACTCTGACTCGGCAAGGATTTGCTCAAGCCGCTGCTTCTGCTCGGGTGTGGCAGCAGAGCAGCACTTAATGAGCACGCTCCTCTCAAGCTTCTCGCGCAAAAAGCAGGCGTTCTCGGCACGCTCCATGCTAATTTTTGAGACATAGGTGCCGCTCTTGGGGCGCGTTTCCACCAGCTCCTGCTCGCGCAGGCGCACAAAGGACTCGCGGATGGGTGTGCGCCCGATCCCCGTCTCCTTTTCCAGACCAATCGCCGAAAGGCGCGTACCGGGCTTGAGCTCGGCATAAATGATCTTGGAGCGCAATGCGTTGTATGCCTGGTCTTGCAGACTCTGATAATGCTGGTGCTGTTCCATAAAGCCCTCGGTTAGTCGAATACCACCATGCAATACTATCGCATCCCCCGCCCCCTCATGAGTTGCGGTGAAATAGTTCCTGCTCACGGCCTTCAGCAGCAAAATCAGGCAGTCTTTTTGGGATGGGGCTCTTTTAGCTACCCTGGCCCGTAGATCGGCCCCCTTGCCACAAAAGGGGCCCATCTACTACGTTAACGCGGATAGCCCCGACCATGCCGAAAAATGAGAAAACAAAACCGCAGGTAGACGGCTTGCCGATTTTCAAAAAAGCCGGCTATGGTTGACCCCTACGGCTTAAACGTAGTAGATAGCCCATTTTCGTGGCACAGCACTATTCCATCCCAAATTGGCACCCCAGGCCCACTATAAGTTGCGGTGAAATAGGGACCGTGGCGCCGCTGGAGCCGCTAAACAATCCGTATTTCACCGCGGCTTATGAGGGACGAAGGGTTCTTACAAGTTGGCGATGATTGCTTGGGCGACCTCGTCGTACTGAGCCGGCTCGAGCGTGACGCGACCGGGATTCATGGCGAACACATCGCCAAACTCAAACGGGTCATCCTTGTACTTGGGGACGATATGCACATGCAGGTGATGCATGGTGTCGCCATAAGCACCAAAGTTGATCTTGTCGGGGTTGAACGCCTTGTGCAGCGCAGCTGCGACGTGACGTACATCGGCCATAAAGGCGGCGGCGTCCTCCTCGGACATGCAGGAGATGTCGTCGACGTGCTGCTTGGAGGCCACGATGACGCGACCCTTGTGGCTCTGCTCCTTAAACAAGATGAGCTTGCTGGCGGGCAGGTCGAGCATGGGGATGCCAAAGGCATCGACGAGCGTGTTGTCGGTCCCGCACATGCAGTACGAGCAATCGGTGTGCTGTTCCATGGTGATCCTTTCGATCCGGGTGAAAGCGTTCGCCGCAATGCGACCGACGGGCGCAACCAAGCTGCCCGGCAGTCCACGACGAACACACGATGCGCTCTCCAACCGTTGCGAAATCGGTTTCGAGTATGTCCTTGCCATGATACCGCCAACGAGTTGTTGCAATTAGGTGAACGTTCACCTTTTTATTATTTTTCTCTTTGCAAAAGGAATCCCGTGCGTATACTAAGGCTCAAACGAAACCGATTTCGTTAAGCGTGAGCAATAGGATGCTAAGACGCACCCTACCATCTTGGCATCCTATTGCCCACGTCCTGTCATTCACTTTTCTCCCGTCTCGTTGGCCCTTCAGTCCCATTCCGGCACAGCGAGACATTTCCTAGACGACTGACCGTGGGGCCGGCTTTTCTGCTTTTACAGCAGTGCCTCCGATAACCCTCTTTTGCCGGCCCAGGTCAGCCTTTTTATTCACAACCGAAAGGACGGGCAGCAATATGCGACCGCTCATCATCATGAATGGCGAGAAGATCGACTGGTGCCATACCGTCATCAGAATGCTGATGTATCTGGCAGGTGTTGCGACGCTCGCCCTCGGCATGAGCATTCAGACCGCATCGGGCCTGGGCGTCGCCGCGCTTACCTGTTTTGCCACGACGCTGTCCATGCTCACTGGCAAGACGCTCGGCTTTTGGATCACCGCGACCTATGTCGCCTACATCGCCGCACAGGCAGCCATCTTGCGCCGCGAATTTCAGCCGCGCATTTTGCTCGAGCTCTTTTTCTCAACACTGATCGGTGGCTTTACCGACTTCTTTATGAACGTTAACCCCCTGCATCCCACCGCGCTACCGGCACAGGTCGCGACCATGCTGCTCTCGCTTGCCATCACCGCGTTTGGCGTGAGCCTCGTCGTCAACATGGGCGTCGTTCCCAACGCGCCCGATGGCCTGGTGCAGGTCATTGCCGAAAAACTCAAACGCCGCTTTGGCGATGTGAAGGTCGTATTCGATTGCTCGCATGTCGCCGCCTCGCTCGCGCTGTCGCTGGTTTTTATGCACAACCTGGGCGGCTTTGGCGTCACGACCGCCATCTCGGCACTATTCCTGGGCCATGTCATCAACATCGCCAACAAGCTGTTCGCCCAGCGCTTTATCCGCGCGGCATTCGGAAAATAGCACCACCGCAAGAACCCGCGAGCAGCGCTATACGTTGCTATATCTCACTATACTTTGCTATATCTTGCTATACTTTGCTATATCTTGTTATAACTTGAGCAAAGGCGGCGCACATGCAGACGAACCCTTTTAAACCCACAGCGGGCAAAACGCCTCCCTCGATCATCGGCCGCGAAGACGTTCTCGATGAATTCAACGAAGGGTTGGTCAACGGACCCGGTGCCCCGGGACGATTGATGCGCATCGCCGGCGTCCGCGGAACAGGTAAAACGGTTCTCCTCGACGAGTGCGCACGTCTTGCCCAAAATCGCGGCTGGACCGTTATAAAGGAAGTCGCGACCGAAGGACTCTGCCAGCGCATTCTCGAGCAACTGCAGCCCAAGCTCCAGGCCAAACACGCCAGATTCGAGCCAACCGTCGCGGGCATATCCCTTGGCAGCATAGACATTGAACGAATCGGCCCATCGCTGCGCGATGCCATGGTGCAGACAATTTCCAAGAATGGAAACGGACTGCTCATCACCCTCGACGAAGTCCAAGATGCCGAGCTCGAAGAAGTCCGGACACTCTCCATTGCGATTCAGCAGGTTATCGGCGAGGATCTTGATATCGCCTTTGTTTTTGCAGGACTGCCCTCGATGATCGAAAGCGTCATCAACGGTAAGACGCTCACGTTCTTACGCCGCGCCCTCCCCTTTGACCTCAAAGCCGTAGCTGTAACCGAGGTTACATACTCCCTCGAGGAAACCATTGAAGCATCCGGCATGGAGCTGCAACCAGGTATTGCCGGCCAACTTGCCGAAGCAACGCAAGGCTATCCTTTTATGATCCAGCTTGTTGGATACTACGCATGGCAGTTGGCAAGACGCTCCCATGTTGCTGTTATCGGAGAAGAAGAAGCCAGGCGCGGCATCGCCACAGCGCGCGAGCGCTTCTTCGCTATGGTGATCGAACCCGCCCTGCAGCGTATTCCACCCACATGCATTGCCTATCTTTTGAGCATGGCTTCGCTGGGACAGACATGTTCAACCAGCATGGTTGCCGACGACTTAAACAAGACGCCTCAGCAGGTGAGCACCATCCGTAGCCGACTGCTCAGAGAGTCGATTATCGAGGCACCTTCGTACGGCAAGATATCGTTTGCCATCCCCTACATGCGCGACTACCTCAACGAACACAAAGCCGAACTGGAAGCTGAGCTGTAGAGGCGCCAATACCCCAGAGGACAGCAGGCCCCAAGCCGGTGTAGGCTTGGGGCCCGTTTTGTGGCTTTGCTCTTTTGAGCTACGCGCGTTCGTATTTCGTGGCGCGTCCCGTCCCCTGCTTTACAATCGCGTTTCGTTTGAGCAGAGATTCGAGTGCCGCCAGCGTTCGCGTACGGCTTAACCCTGCCTGTTTCTCGATCTCGCTTCGCGACATAATTCGTCCGCCCGACAAGGCCTTGAGAACCTGGACCTCTTCCTCAGACCCTTCAAAAGCATCGGTGACGGGCAACGTGACAGCCACCATGCCACCACGAACGTCAAAGATCGGCTGATTGATCGAATCGCGATAGGCACGCCTAATGCGCGCAATTCCCGTTCCGAACTTCTCGATATAGTCCAGCTTTAAGAAGACCTCGGCAACAATTGGATTTCGGAGCACGGATATTTGCCCATACAGGTATTGCTCCGTCGTCAAGCCGGCGGGCAGCGATCCCGGCGAAGTCACAACGACACGGTCATTGTACAGGGCAACCTGAACATTCGCCTGCACATCCCACGTCCGATGCACGAGGGCGTTTGTAACTGCCTCGCGGAACGCCTCGAGAGGAATCCGGTCGGTCTGGACGCGCTCAAATCCTTCGATGCGCTCATAACGATAGTAGCGTGCGAACATGGCCACTGCTCTATCCACCTGCTCAATTGCAGACAAGCCCGTTGCCGTCTCGCGATCCAAAATCACATCTTCGCTCTCACCAAACCGAACGCAGTCAATACCCGGGAACTCGTTCTCGTCTGCCAAAATCGCCGCGGCATTGGTATAGCCGTCCTTGCCGAGCAAGCGAAGCGTTCGCATAATATCCGGCGTGAGCTCAGAAATGCCCAGATGTTCAATGCACTTGCGCTCGAGCGTATGAAAGCTCAGGTCCTGACGAGCCGACGTGAGCGCGTCGAACGTCAGATTGCTGCCTTCGAGCGTCAGCCTGCCGTACTCAAGACGGTCCACCTCTACCGTCGCCGAATCATTTCGCCCATAGGCCTTCCCCTTACTTCGATAGGGCTTGTCCTGCCCCTCATAAACCGTAAGAGTTACCGTCCCGTGCTTCTCGTCGGGCTCGAGCGAGTAGCGGGGCGCGGGGTCTAGGCTGTCATTAATCATGTTCTCGATGCGCAGGCACTCCGCAACCGGATCTGAAAGACCGACTGCAACGCCTTTGTCATTAACGCCAAACTCTATCTTGCCCGTCCCATAGTTTGCATAGGCGCTCATCGTTTTGAGGAACGTCGGCGTCACGCTCTCCTTGTATTCGACGGTAGGGCTTTCCCTGACAACCATACGCACGGCCCCTCTCTTTTTCATACTTATCTGAACCGTATTTTAAGACGAAAACCATTTACGTACGGTTTTAAACCAGACGCAAACGCTTTTCGTCTGGTTTGCGTACGGAAATTAGACGCAAATTACGCTTTCGTACCGACAATCGCCAGACGCAAATGCTTTTCGTCCGGCAATGCGTCTGCGATCCAAACGAAAAAAGACCCCGAGCACGCTGTACACGACGTGTGTCAGCCCCTACTTTCCCTCCGCAACATGATCGTGGAGGGAAAGTAGGGGCAGTGGCGGCAAAAGCGCATGTTGCCTTTATCGGATGACGGCAACATGCGTTGCAAGTTTAGTAACACCTGCGTTTATGACGTACTTAACGGCCGGAATCACCGTCTTGCCGCATTCGATATTTGTGTTGGCCTCGGGATGCAGCAAGACACGCTCACCGGCAGTAGGGCCCACAGTATCAACGCGGCAGACGTCATCGATATCATCTAACGTCACCCAGTGATAATCGCCCGGCACGGCAAATCCCGCATCGTAGGCAACGCAATCAACTGTGCTTGTGACTACATGCCCACGCAGCTGGCCGTCTGCAAGTGGAATGACTTCTGTCACCACATCGATGCCCGGGCACGGACTCCAGTGCGTACGCACAGCACGCTGACCATTGTCGAGCGCTACGACCTCGCTCTTTTCCACGCCATCGCGAACAAACACGCGCCCGCCGACCACAAACGAAAGCATGCTGTCCGGCGCCGCCTCTTCGAGGGTGCGCTGAGAACGCGCAACGCTAAAGCCAAACTGGCTCGAATAGGCAAACTTACTGTACTTGTTGTCCGACTGGGCAAACGGATGTCCCGGAGTGCGACCGCTCGGATAGAGCGTCACCTCTCCCCTAGCATCGCGCGCAACCAAAGCAGTCTTTCCCAGTGCATCGTCAATCGCGCACAGCGGAGATGCAAGCTCCGACCCCGGTACGCGCCAGAACGGATTGCCCTCGGGCAACGCCAGACACGCAAACGTCATCAGGCACCAGTAGGGCGAACCGGCGGCATTGTACCCCTCGCACATGTGCTGATTGGGATATTTGTATCCCAACGAAAGCACATGGCCGTTGTCGCAAATGCGACCGTAATCCCATGCCTCAATGTTTCGAGTTATTAAGCCCGTGAGTCGCGCGGCATCAAAGCTGTCTCCCAAGCACACACCAGCCGCCACGGCAATCGACCAAAAACCCGACTGCGCAAACCGATATATCATCGAGCGCCCGTACGGCACGGCCTCGCCGCGCGCAGAAAACAACTTGATGTAATCGGCAGCAAATAACTTGAGCCTATTGAGATAGTTAGCAGCCCTTACAACATCACGGTTTCCGAACTTCCAGATATAGAGAATCGAGAAGAACTGGAATGTCATGGCGTTGTAGTAATCGGGCAGACCCGTCGGACCATCCTTGTACCAACCGTCATCACAATAAAAGTTATCAAGCGTGCGGAGGTCATCTTCCAGAATACGCTGGCTATAGGGCATACCGAGCTCGCGCAGAGCAAGGTTGACAAGCGCTTGAAACCACAGCCAGTTACCGGCAGGGCAGCTGTGCTCATTGATCTTTCCCAGCCACGCTGCAGCGCGCTCACGTTGGCCCTCCGCCAGCGGCTCCCACAGCACATCGGGAGCGAGCAGAAGGGCATAGACAATGGCCGCCATCTCGACAAACTTCTGGTCATGATCGCGACAGTCGCCCCAATAGGCATCCGACTGCGGGTCGGTTCCGGCAATCAAGCCATTGCAATACGCATGCTCAAAAAACTCGTCGGCGCTTCGCGAGCCGCCGGCCCAATAGGGAGCAAGGCCCCATAAGGGTCGGGCCCAGGCTTCGATGGGAATAACCTCATCCTCGTACTGCGCACCCCCGCCCGCAAGCTCAATACGCGAGCAAGATGCATCGTAGTGTTTGCGCAACGGATCAAGGAAGCGCATCAACAGCGCCTCGAAATCACGACGCGAATGCAATGTCGTCGGCACTTTTACCTCCTCTGGAGCACCTCGGCCTTAACCTCAGACTCCTTAACGACGCGCGGGCCCTGGAGCACTTCACCGCTTTCGCAGCGGTAGGCAACGTTGCGCTCGATAAGCTTGGCCCCCTGTCCAAGCTGAATGCAGGGGCTGCCGGCATTCTGCGCGTCGGGCTCATACGAGATCTCGCAATCATTAAACTCGAGCACGCCGGGTACTGCCTCGTTTCCGTTGAAGAACGAGCTCATAGTTATGCCCTGCGCCTTGCAGCCATCAAAGTGCATGTCGACCAGCGGGCGCTCCGTCTGGTAGCCCTTCTCGGATCCAAAGTCGTAGTTGATCAGGCGGCCCGGATTAACAAACGAGCAGTTATGCAAACGCCAGTTACACGAATCACCACGGTCCACGTCACCCGCCGGCGAGTAGTACTTAACAGCCGCGTGCATGTGATGAGTTCCCTCAAGAATATGCTCGTACTCGCCGGGGCCCACAAAGCGACAGGAATCGACCAGTAAGTTCTGGCAGCCCAGGCGAATGGCGTTGCACGCTGTATTGAGCAGACAGTCTTCAACGACAACGTTGCGCGCATCGAAACCGGCAACACAGTCGTCGCCCGTCTTGAGCGTACAAGAACGGATGGTGACGTTGTTGCAATGGTGAATGTTAAAGCCATCGTGGCCGCCCAGAATGCTCACGCCCTCGGCAAACACGTTGTCGCACGAGTCAATCTGATGGCTCCAATTTGCACTGCGCTCAAAGGTGTAGCCCCTGAGCGTCACGTTCTGGCAACGGCAGATACGAATGCCCATTGCCCCGCGAAAGCCCTCTTCGCCCGCCGGATCAGTGCAGTCGACGCCGTCGAACGCACTGCCGGACTCACCAATAATGGCAACGTTCTTCGCATCGGCAATGGTCAACAGCGCACGAGTGTAGTGCGGCGGAAGGCGCTGGATACGCACGATCTCGGGATCGATCGCATAGCGAAGCGTAGTCGGAATATCCCAATCCGTATAATCCGCAATGTCATCGGACCCCTGAATCCTGGCGCCAGACTCAAGATAGAGTTCGGTATTGCCATACATGCGAATAGAACCCACGCGATATGTACCAGCAGGAACGATGACGCGCGCACCCTGGGCATCGCGCGCCCGGTCAAGAATATGCTGGAATTCAGCTGTCACGCAACCATTGCGATTGGCAAGCTCGGCAGGGACATGGAAAGTGGTAAGAGACATATTGGTCCTTTCGCATCTTCTTCGATATCAAGCTCTTGACTCGGCAGACCCGAGAACCGATCGCGCCATGCGATCTCGATCGGATCATGCTTGATGGGCAAAAACGTCAGGCATTTCGAACGAGCCGACGCCCCCAGACCTCAATCTGGCTCAGACTGGGAAAGCCGTCCTCGGCGCGCTTAACCAGCTGCTTGAGCTTGACCCATGACACGCGCATGCCTCCCAGGTCAAACGACTGACGCCCCCCTGTTTTCTTAAGCGACAAATCCATGACAGAACCGTCCGAAAGCTCTAACTGAGCAGATTCCCAGCACGTATCATGCGGAAAATCGGCGCGAAGGTAGAGTCGTAACTCATCGGCAATCACCGGTTCGCCAAAGTCGATCTTGAGCCAGGCATCTGATCTACCGGCAACACCCCACGACTCATGAGGCCAGCTTCCGTGGCTCGAAGTCTCGATCACCCCGTCAATCGCATTGCGCGCAATAAACTGCGGGTTGTCCATAGGGATGTTCGAGGTCGCGTGAGGATAAACGCCCGACGCGCCTTCATGGTCACAGGAATTGAGCGATAAACATCTCCATCCATTTGCCTCACGCTCGTCCTCAATGCGAACGTTAGCGTAGTGACGCTCGTCAGCGAACGCCCAACCCTTGCCATAGGCCTTTTGGGCATCGCCAAGCGGAACGGGGAACTCGAAGGCTTCTTGCGTCATGAGTACATGGCTCTCGGCAAGTGAGGCATCGAGCTTTACAACCAAGTGAGCCGGCACGACGTCGCATCGAATAACCAGCTTGTCACCCGGCAGATATTGCCCGCGCCAGGATAGTGTCACCTCGTCCTCACGCTTGGCGCAGTATACGACCTCGCCCGTCTGACGAACCAGGCTTAGGCAGACATTGGGCATAGGATTCCCCTCTTAGCAGTCCCGATACGAAAATGAATTGAATGTTGCCGCCGCGGTCTTATCCCACATATCGACGCAGGTAATGCCGACGACTGTTCCGGTATAGGCACCAAAGCCCACGTGCTCGTCGCTCATAATGGAAGCATCGAGCACCAAGGGGCTACCGACCGCGCTGGCAATGGCATGCCACTCCCCGCCATCGAAGGCATACGAAAACACAAGGTCATATCCATCGACCGAGACAGCAAGACGAATCGACTCAGCCGCATTCGGTACCTCGATCCCCGCATCGCCCAGCGGCATGCTAAAAGCGCCCTTGTCGCACGACATTACTTGAATCACCCTGCATTCGCGCTCCTCGTCCCAACCGACAAACAGATAGTGGAACGCGCGGGAATCGTATTCGCAGATCAAGCCTGCCGTCTGGTTATAGTGAGAGGGCTCAAACTGCATTGAGCACTCTGCGTGCCATACGTGGCTACACGCGCGTCGTGCCAGTTCGGAGCGCTCAAATGCAGAGCTCGGCGAGTCCCCGCCTTTAAGAGTGAGGCCCTCAGGACCGACACTCCACCATCCGCCGGAGGTTCGTCGAGAGCAAAGCCATCCGCTCTTCCAAAGGTCCTCGTCATCGGCAAAGTGCGTCTCATATGCAAAAGACGCGTTCGGCGTAGGCGCATCACCCGCTACCTCAAACATCACTGGAGCGGAAATGCTGCCATTGGCCAAGCGCGGCCAACCGTCTTCCCACACAATCGGCGCCATGCCGGTCTCACGTCCCAAAGGAGAGCAACCGGACTCACGTTCATCAAAGACGCGCTCGGAGCCATCTCGCTCCGGCAGGTACCGGCTGCACAAGAACGTAACGTACCAGCTGCCATCGGGTGCCTGGGCAAAGTTGCCATGCCCCGAGCGGCGCAGGGGACTATCGGACATCCAGGCACACACCAGAGGCTCGGGACACATCTCGTACGGCCCCCACAGCTCGCACGATCGAGCCATACGAATCCTGTGCCGACGCCCGGTACCGCCCTCGGCACAGGCAATGTAGTACCAATCGTCGTGCTTAAGCACATGCGGGCCCTCGCGAAGCCAGTTAACGGCATCGCTGTTTCCAAGCACCACCTGAGCTTTGCCAACCAAGCCCCGTTCCAGCGAAAACTCCTGCATCACCAGGCCGTTGAATTTATGATGCCCTTCAATAGGGCGAGGATCCCATTGAGGATTAATGACGTAATGACGGCCGCCCTCGTGGAAGAATCCCGGATCAAAACAAGACGCGTTCACAAAAACCGGCTCCGACCACGGTCCACGCGGGTCGCGCGCCGTCACCACGTAGTTGCGGACGTCCTTAAAGATGCCGTCGATCTGATAAGCAATCGTATAGGTAAGCCAAAACTGGTCGTTCACTTCGTCATAAGACAGGTCGGGGGCCCACACGCCCGCAGAATCGGGGACGCCGCGCAGGTCCAAGTTGGGCAGCGCACCGCCGAGCGGCTTCCACTCGATCAAGTCATCGGACTCATAAAGCGAAACCGCCGGCACCCACTGAAAGGTCGATGTCGCAAGGTAGTACTTGCCATGCGCCTGGCACAGGCAAGGATCGGGATGAAACCCGCGAAGCACAGGATTGGCAAGCGTCGTCATTGCTTACGCCCCCCGGTGTTTACACTTTCGGAGCTTGCATCTTCCCATCTCTTAAGGCACCCCATACGCACAGAACGATATGCTTCGCACGCCTCGAGATCATCAATCTGAACCGTAACAACAGCAGGACTATCGCTGGGGCCTTCTGCCATAATCAATCCATCCGGAGCAATGACTTGGCTCGAAGCACGCTTGCCTTCTATATTCTTGTACTCCGGAACGGCCATAGACGCTGCCACAAATATCCCATTCTCGTAGGCTCGAGCGCTAGCATAGGTATGCTCCCAGCCCCATGTCGGTGAAAGTACCAAAGAAGCACCCTGTCGAGCGTAGGCGCGGCAGGTTTCGGGGAACTGCATATCCCAGCAAATGCCAATTCCGATCCTTCCGTATTCACTATCCCAGATGGGAAAATCTCTCCCCGGAGTCATATAGTCGTTCTCATCTCCAGCAAGAAACACCTTTGAATACTCGTGGACCGCATTACCCGAACGGTCAAACACAATAGCCTGGTTACGCAGCTTTCCATCCTGCCCCACGCGTAGCATACCGGCCACTATGTACATACCAAACTCGCGGGCGGCCTTTGACATCTCGCCGAAAACCCAGTCCTGCGTCGATTCGACAAGGTCGGCGGCCGACAGGCCCGGCAAGCATCGAACCTGGCCGGGATAATTAATCGCCTCACTGGTTAGGGCTATGTCCGCACCCTCAATCGACGCCTCACGTAATAGGCCGAGATTTTGCTCAACCATCTCTCGTTGAAGCGCAAGGGATTCATCACGGGAAAAAACATCTTCGCCGTGAAAACGATAGAGCCTGTTTTGCTTCTCTTGAATTAGTGCCAGCTTCATTGCAAGTTAACCATTTTCTGGTAGCCACACACAATTATCGAGCATACCGTCTTTGCATCCGTCAAATACGCCGTTCGATTCGCCTGTTAACGGCTTACCACAGCAGCGTATCCTTTCCGACAAGGCGCAACACGGCCTCGAGGAAGTAATAGTCGCCGTATACCATGGGAACATGGCGATCTTTCTCCGAGAAATAAGCGCCGGAGCACATGGTAACGACGCCATCGTGCTCGATATTCCAGTCACAGAAACGCTCATCAGTTGCGCGCAGGATCTTAAGCGCCCAAGTCACCCACTCATCGCGTTCGGTGCCATCGCAGGCTCGCGCAATTTCGAGCATTCCACATGCAGCGATGCAGCCGGCAAGAGCATCCCACCAGTCGACATCAGCGGGCTGGCGGAAATCGAGTTTGGCCACATTACCCGTCAGCGAAACCTGGCTCGTAAAGTAATTTGCCACACGTTTAGCAGTGTCAAGATAACGCTGCTCACCGGTATGACGATACGAAAGTGCAAAGCCATACACAGCCCACGCCTGGCCGCGACTCCAGCTCGAACCCGAGGCATAGCCCTGGCCCGCAGGCGTCTCAACCAACTCGCCGTTATGCGGATCGAGCACGATGATGTGATTGCACGAGCCGTCCCCGCGAACCGTATTATTCATAACGGTGTCGGCGTGATCCTCGGCAATATAGGTAAAGCGAGGATCGCCAAGCATATCGCTTGCCCAGTACAGCAGCGGAATATTCATCATCGAGTCGACAATGACCCACCCGGCGCGATCGCGGTTCCACGAACGGATGAACTTACCGCGCGGATTATAACGACCAGCCAAAAGATGCGCCGCATGAAGGCCTCGCGCCTGGCTGCGCTCGTTACCCGTCAGACGGTAGTCGGCAACTGCCGAAAGCAGCCACATAAATCCAACGTCGTGGTGAAGACCGGTGTATCGATCGAAGGCGCCATCGAGCTTGTCCTCGACCTCGCGCGCCGCCTGTAAGAACTTCTCATCCTTCGTAGCGCCATAGCACTGCCACAGGATGCCCGGCCAAAAGCCATTCGTCCACCAGATCAGGTCCTCCGGCGTGGCAGACATATCCTTTTTGTACTCGCCGCCCTCGGCGATGTAGGGAATCTTGCCGCCAACGCGATCGCACTCGGCGCCAAATCGCTTCAGAAGCTTTTCGGCCGTATCGTTTGCCCAACATTTATCGTCATCGCGCAACTCAAATGCAAGCTGAAACATTGATAGAACCTTCCAGTCGCTCTTCATTTACATCAAGATCCCGCGCGGCGCGCCTACGCATAAGACAAGAACGCTCTTCGTCCCCATTTGCTCGGCATGCGCAAGACAGCAAGTACTCAACGTGCCCACGCGTTTTTCGAGCTGGCGTATGTTCAAGCTCGGATAAGCGTTGCTCAAGAACAGTCTGATAGCCGCCTTTTCCACACATCACGGTTTCAAAATAAACTCGGTACCCTTCGGCGTTTTGAGGAGAAATGGATTCCATCTCCTCCAGCAAGCGCTTACAACCATTTTTGTCATGAAGCTCCGCAAGCGTCACAAAGGCACTCGTTGCAACTTGGAAACGTTGGCCGTTGGATATCTCAAGACGCATGAGGTCATTGACTACGGAACGTACCCTTTTGCGATCCCCAGAAGCCTTTGCGAGCTCTAGCTGCAGTTTGCATTTTGCAAAAGGAGAGATCAACATTCTCGATAGATTTGAGGACACGCATGCCTCAAAACCTGAGTCATCTCCTGATTTCGCTAGCGACAGCAGTCGCCGGTATCGGCACGACCTCACCTTGAGCGTTGCAAACCAGCCAAATGCAGCCGCGAGCGCGATCAGAATCAACGAAACAATTATCCGATACATCGTTGCCCCTCAATAAAGCGCGGGGCGCACAAAATTGTATTCGCGCGCCCCACATCTAAATGTCATCCGTAACGACGACTATCCGCAAATACCCAATGCGGTCAGAATGATTGCCACTACGAAAATAACCATCATCACAAGCATCGGACGGTTACTCTTGCGCAGGTAGAAGAAAATTCCAAGCGTGAGGGCCAGCGGCAAAATGCCCGGCATAATCTGATTCAGAACACTCTGAAGATCGAATGTCACGCCACTCCCCATGTCAAGGACAAGAGACGTCTTGAACCCGACAAATGATGCCGTCATTGCACCGACCATGAGCATGCCAAGAACATTAAGGCCTTTAGTAAAGGATGCAATCATGCCGCTCTCGAGCGCCTCGGCGACGAAATTCGAACCAAGCTTCATTCCCAAAGTACCCGTGAACCACTGAATCAGCAGATTGGGCACGTTGTAAACGACCAAGAACAGAATCGGGCCAAGCCACAGGCCCTGCTGGGAAAAGCCCAGGGCAATACCGGTTGCAAGAATGCGAAGAACACCAACTGCAATCGAGTCGCCAATGCCGGCAAACGGTCCCATAAGAGCCACTTTGAGGGACTCGATAGAGTTGTCATCAAAATCCTTACCGGCATCAAGGGCCGCCTTGCGCTCGTATTCCATAGTCACCACAAGCGCAAGAATAAAGGGGTTCACCATAGGTGTAGTGTTAAAGAAATTGGAATGACGCTTCATGGCATCGTAGAACTCATCGGTCTCTTTGCCATAAATATCCTCAAGAAACGGCATCATTACGCGAGCGAACGTTGTGCCCTCAAGTTTGGTGTAAGAGTTCACGAAGAGCAGCCACCAGTTGCGCTTAATGATTCGAGCCAGCGTTTTCTTCTGGGCTTTCTCATCCAGAACGGGAGCCGCCCCCGCAGTAGCAACAATATTAGTCATTGAAGAAGTCCTCGCTCTCGTCATCAGAAGCAGCGTTCAGAGCCGGAGCAGCTTGACGCTCCTTGATTTCTTTCAAATCTTTAAAGATGATGATCGCGGCAACCGCAAAACCAAAGAATGCAATCTCAACGAGCGTCATGACAGCAGTGGGAGACGTTGCCAAAGTGATCGCATTGTCGGCACCGAGCGTAGCACCCGTCGTAGCGTTATACGTAAGGAACGCCATGAGACCAAAACCGATAAAGAACCAAGGCATGCTCTCTTTGGTATAGAGAGACTTGAGCAGCAATGCCAAACCAAGAGCAGGAACCATGCTGGCAGCAACAGACATGCCATTCGTAAACCAGTCGGGCAGTGCATTCACGAAGGCACCGACCGCATCGGCGCCGGCAAGAATGCACACAAAGCCAAGCAAGAACCAGCAGAAATGGTATGCTGCAAACTGACCCCACCACAAAGCCTTGTAAGCACCGAGTTTATGCTGATCAAGCAGCTCGTCGAACTTAGGCACGATGGCGCAGACGCCAACTTCCATGACGTTGAACAATACAGAGCCAAGCATGGACAGCGGAACAGCGAGCGTGATAGCAGTGGCGATATCCTGGCCAAGCACCATCGCGAACGCGCCACCGAACAGCGAACCAAGGCAGTAGTCAGAGGGCATAACGCCGCCCATGCTGACATTTCCGATGAACACGAGTTCAAGCTGAGCCGCAAGCAAAACACCGGTCGTCATCAAAGAGGAATCACCCATCACTAGCGAAAGCAAAAGGCCCTCAAACGCCACACAAAAGATGGGGCGCGACAGCTGCGTCCAGCAGAACCAATCCAAAAACTTGAACAACGCCGTGCAGAAACCCACAACAAGCGCGGGACCCAAAAGATCCATACCATTACCTACCTTTCTCGTTCCTGTAAATCAGGTTTATTGCATGCGCTGGCCAAACGCAGGTGCACATGTTGTTGAGTTAACAACCCATCATTGGAAGAAAATCTTTGCGCGGATCACCGGGGAGTGCTTGATGGATAATTTCAACCCCAAGAGCGGCGATTTCGTTGATGACTGTTTTGTCGTCCTCGGTGAGATACACGGAGTCGGATAGTTTCTGCTTACTCGAAAGGTCTCCGCCGATACGCCCAAAGTTTGCAATATCAAGTACAGGGCGCTCTTCAATCTTTCGAAAGACCGCAAGCAGATCACGCGGATCGTTTGAAAGCAGAAGGATCCTCATATCCTTGGAGCGAGGATCGGACACTAATGCTGCAGCCTTTTCGGTCGAAACGACGGCGGCCTTGACACCCTCGGGAGCTGCCGCCTTTAGCGCTGCAACTTGAAGCTTATTTGCCGCCACAACATCAGACGCCACGATAATGCGGCTGATGTTGAGCTCCTTGCTCCATTTGACGGCAACCTGACCGTGAATCAAGCGATCGTCAACGCGTGCCATGGTAATCATTTGTAACTCCTTTGCCTGAGACTTTTGATTTGGATCGTTGTTGTTTAGAAAAAGTCGTCCTCGCCGTTATCGACGGGGGCATCGGCCTTGATGAGCTCGACGACCTTGGTGCCCTCACGCGCATCGGCGATGGCCTGGTCGATCTGAGCCTGCGTAAGTTCGCCGGGCATCGCCAGAATGGAAAGCACGAGCCCCATCGACAAACCAGAAAGCAACACGACGTTGTCGAACTCGGAAAGCTGCTGCAGGCTCTGGTTGCAAACACTACCGCCAAAGATGTCGGCGACCACGATGAACTGGACCTCGGGATTGGCAGCCACGCGATCGCGAAGACCGCCGATAAGCTCGACGACGTTTCCATCGGGAGCGAGCCCCAAAAACGAAAGCTCCTCGTTTTCGCCAAACACCATAGAGACGGCATCGGCAACACCGGCGGACAGCTTTCCGTGTGAAATCAATACGACCTGTTTGCTCATGGGGCACTCCTTGGTTTCTTGTTTAGCAAACTGGTTTACTAACCGATTTACATTGTACAGATGTCATGTTCGAAATGCATTGCTTTCTTTTAATTTTCGCTTGAAATGACCGTTTACGCCGAAATACCTACCGTTCACCGGCGTTCTCGGTTGAACTAGCGCAACTCTCCCGGATTGCCGTATACCAAGCAGCCCAAATGGAATGAAGTCGCCGCGCGTTTCGTTTTAAGCGCTGGAACGGCATTCTGCTCGCAGCTGTAGATATTGGTCTCGGGATTCTGACGCACGGCAACGGCTTCCCGCTCATCCCACTCGTCCGCAAATTCCTTAACGACGGCTCCAAGACCAACCTGTTTAAGATTGCGCTCGATTACAGCTCGGCATGCCGAGATATCCTCGATTCCGGCCTCCTGTCGATAGTTATCGGCCTCACCGATCAACGCCATGGGGCTGCGCTTTAACCTAATCGAGCCCGCCTCGCGCTCGGCACAGTCAAACTTGGAGCTCCATCCAAAGACCGGGAAACCGCCCTCATAGGTCTCCAACGAAAGCGATGACTCAATATGGTGAATGCGAATGTGTCTGTATTCGTCAACGGGAACCAGCCATGTTTCGACATGCGCGATCGAGCCGTACGTCCATAGGCTATAGGCATATTTGTCGTGGATTTCATAGCCTTCGATACGACCGCGGCTAGCAAACTGGTCCGTTCCCGCAACCGAAAGCGCGAGGGCGCTATCGACGGCAAAATTACCAATGCCGGTTCCGTCGACCGAGGCATTCCATCCAAATGCCGTCGAGTAACACAGCTTGCCATATTTTGAATAACGGCCCATGATGCCCGAAGCGCAGTATTGCTTCGCAGAGAGCATATAGGTGTGATGCTCGCCGGACTCAATGAGAACCGCCGGCTCTTCCTCGAGGTGAAGCTCATCGAGCTTCGCAGCACGAGGCTCAACGTTCCAAAACGGATCGTCCCCGGGCAACGCCAAAGCCAAAAAGGCCCTAAATGCCCAGAAAGAGGCACCAGGACTGGAATAATCCTCACGCACGGGAGCGTCGGGGTATCGGTATCCAACAGAAGAAAGGCAGTCTGCGCCGGCATGATCATGCCACCATGACAGATGGCGCAACAGCAGGTCTTTTACCTCGGCAGCCGGAGCCACATCGTTCCCCATCAATGCAGCCGCACTCCAAAACGCCGCCTGAGAAAAACGGTACGTCAAGCTGCGCCCAAACGGCAGACCGCGTCCCTGGGCGTCAAACCAATAGCGATAATCAAGCGCATATTCCCCTGCGCGTTCGATACAGTTGGCGAGCGGATTCGAAAGAGCATAACGCTCGAGCAGCAGCGAGATGAGATGGAACGCGGATCCAACATAGGTATCGAGCTGGAAAGGGGTACCATCCTCGTACCAGCCATTGCCGACATACATGTTTTCTACGGCGGCAGCATCGGCTGCAAGGCGATCGGCATCATAGGCAAGCCCGCATTTGCGTAGACCGCAGTTAACAAGCACGCGTGCAAGGTACCAGCTGCCCCATGGCAGCTCGACGGCATTGGCGGCGTTGAGCCATGAGACGAGACGGTCTTGCTGCTCGGGCGTCAAGCAATCCAGCAGCTTATCGCCAAGGCAGAGCAGGCCGTAGCCATATACGACCTGCTCAAAAACAATCTGGCGTGTCTCGAGCGTAGGGTCCTCAAAAGCTTCCGGGTCGCCAGGCGTAAGGCCCTTTGCAATGCAATCAAAAAACGGTTTGATACGGAGGTCGTCTGGAGACACTCCACCTTTCACCAGTGAAAATACCGCCCAAAGCGGACGAGAGGTCCATTCAAGTCGGCGGATGGGAGCACGAAACGAAGCGCCAATAGCATCGGGGCACGCATGCGGATTGGGCAGCAAATCCATTGCCCAAGACAGAAGATCTTCCCTCGTCGATAGCGAATAACGCCGAGCGCTCATATTTGTTGCTCCTCCCGTCCAATGGCTTCGCCAATCATATCTACATCATAAGCAAACGGTTACGTAAACCGATTATTCAAATAGCACCGCATGAAAACCACTGGTATAACCATCCATATGTAATCGAAATTCGATGGTAAACTGATTTACAGTAAACATAATCGAACGTCCTCGGTCAATCCGTAGAAAGAAGCCGTCCTATGGCCAGCCAGAACAATGCAAAGAAGCGCGTGACGATCAAAGAGATCGCAGCCATGGCGGGTACCTCCAAGACGACGGTTTCGTTCTATCTCAACGGCAAGACCGATCGCATGAGCGACGAGACGCAGGCGCGCATTCGTAAAGCGATCCACGACACCGGCTACGAGCCGAGTCCCCTCGCCCGAGGCATGAACGCCAAAAGCACCCAGATGATCGGCGTCATCATTGGCGACATTAGCAACACGTTCGCAAACCAGCTGGTCAAGGGCATCGACACCGTCACCAGCGCGGAGGGCTACCGCATGCTGGTGTGCGCCTCGAACTATGACAAACAAGATGAGCTCGCCTACATCGACCGCCTTATAGCGCTGGGCGTGGACGGCTTTATCGTGCAGCCGACCGCCCGTTTTAAGGAGATCAGCAAATCCATCAGCGAGAGCGGAAAGCCCCTCGTCTTTATCGACTCCAAGCTCTACGACTTTAGCTCCAACTGGGTTAAAACCGACAACTACGAGGCTTCGTACCGTGCGGTCGAGGCGTGCATCGAGAAGGGTTACAAGCGCTTTTTGGTTGTTACCGCCACGCCCGGCCTCATCTCGAGCCGTATTGAGCGCTTTAGCGGCTTTGTCGACGCACTCGAGGCGCATGACTTGGGATTTACACAGCTCCTGATCGAAAACGACCAGGTGGACAGCGAGAAGCTCGAGAGCTTCCTGGCGGCAAACATCGACGGCTCGACGCCGACGCTCATCTTTGCTCCCAACTGCTGGGCGCTTCCCGACATCTACAAATGCTGCAAGGCCTACTACGAGCTCATGCCCAACACCGTAGGACTTTTGGGCTTCGACAACACCGAGTGGGTCAGCGTCGCCTCTCCTTCGGTTTCGGTCGTCGAGCAGCCGGCACGCGAAGAGGGCCAGACCGCCGCGCGCATCCTGCTCGACCTGATTGCCGAAAAAGAGCAGGTGGAGACGCATCAGGTGCTCGACTGCAACATACGCTGGAACGAAAGCACGCTGTAGGAGCGGGCAATTCATTCCCCTCATGTCGCGTTTTTCTATTTGAAAAACCAATTTACCTTTATGCGCCTTATGCCGTTCACTGATTTACCACGTAAAGTGATGACTTCGAGACCATCATTGACAAAACCGGTTTACTAGCAGACACTAACGCTGTCAGTCATTCCACAAAGATTGGAGCAAGATGGCCGATAAGAATTCTGACAACTTTACGTTTAGCATGGACAGCTTCCGCCTGGATGGCAAGGTCGCGCTCGTAACCGGCGCCACCTATGGCATTGGCATGGCCATTGCCGAGGCGCTTGGCGAGGCCGGCGCCAAGATCGCCTTTAACGCACGTCATGCCGACAAGGTCGCCGAGGCCGAGAAGCACTACCGCGAGCTGGGCTTTGAGGCTCACGGCTACGTGGCCGACGTCACCGACGAGGCCGTCGTCGCCGAGCTCATCGCCAAGATCGAGGCCGATTTTGCCACCACGCCCGATATCCTGGTCAACAACGCCGGTGTTATCCAGCGCACCCCCATGCTCGACATGAGTGCCGAGGACTTCCGTCGCGTCGTCGACATCGACCTTAACGCCCCGTTCATCGTCTCCAAGGCCTGCCTGCCCGGCATGATTGCCAAGGGTCACGGCAAGATCATCAACATCTGCTCGATGATGAGCGAGCTTGGCCGCGAGACCATCGCCGGCTACGCCGCCGCTAAGGGCGGACTCAAGATGCTCACCAAGAACATCTGCTCCGAGTTTGGCGAGGCCAACATCCAGTGCAACGGCATTGGGCCTGGCTATATCGCCACGCCGCAGACCGCGCCGCTGCGCGAGACGCAACCCGACGGCAGCCGTCACCCGTTTGACCAGTTCATCATCGCCAAGACGCCGGCCGCCCGTTGGGGCACGCCCGAGGACCTGAAGGGCCCCGCCGTGTTCCTGGCTTCCGACGCATCGAACTTCGTCAACGGGCACATTCTGTACGTGGACGGCGGCATACTCGCATACATCGGCAAACAGCCGCAATAAGGAAACTGGGCGAGGCGGTCGGCAGTTAAGCCTGCTGCTCGGACAGTCCTGCGCAAGACGGAAAGCACATTAAGTGCTTTCCTTTGCG
>CALFDL010000017.1 GCA_937950415.1 uncultured Collinsella sp.
ATGCGTCAGCGCGTCATGATTGCCATGGCTCTTGCCTGCGATCCCGATATTCTGATTGCCGACGAGCCCACGACTGCCTTGGACGTTACCATCCAGGCTCAGATTATTGAGCTTATGCAGGAAATGCAGGAGAAGAACGGCAACGCCATCATCATGATCACCCATGACCTGGGCGTTGTCGCTGATATGGCCGACAAGATCATGGTTATGTACGCCGGCCGTCCCGTCGAGTTCGGTACTGCTGAGGAAATCTTCTACGAGAGCCGCCACCCCTACACCTGGGGCCTTATCCGCTCCATCCCGGAGCAGGCCATCGATGAGAAGAAGCCGCTTACGCCGATTCATGGCAACCCGCCTTCGCTCATGAACCTGCCCGAGGGCTGCGTGTTCTCGCCTCGTTGCCCCTATGCGACCGATAAGTGCCGCAAGCAGCGCCCCGAGCGCGTTGTCACCGAGTCTGGTCACTACTCTGCGTGCCACTACTCCGGTGACCCCGAGTTCCTCAAGAACGCTCCTGAGACGTCCCGTACGCGCAAGGATTCCAAGAAGGGAGGCGAGGCGTAATGGCAGATACCAACGAGCGTACTCCGCTGCTGAAGGTCGAGCACCTCTCTAAGGAGTTTCCCGCTGAGTCCGGCATGTTCGCCAAGCGCTTCTCCAAGCGTGTCGTCTCTGCTGTGAATGACATTTCGTTCGAGATTTATCCGGGCGAGACCTTTGGCCTGGTCGGCGAGTCTGGTTGCGGTAAGTCCACCACGGGCCGTACCATAATGCGCCTCACCAAGCCGACGGCCGGCAAAGTGTTCTTCCAGGGCAAAGACGTTGCCGAGATGAGCAAGCACGAGATCAAGGATATGCGTCGCGAGATGCAGTTCATCTTCCAGGATCCTTATGCTTCGCTCAATCCTCGTATGACTATCGGTGAGATCGTCTCCGAGCCCATGACCATTCACGGCGTGGGCACCAAGGAGGAGCGCATTGAGCGTGTCCGCGAGCTTCTCGACGTTGTCGGACTGAACCCCGAGCACATTAACCGCTATCCTCATGAGTTCTCCGGCGGTCAGCGTCAGCGTGTCGGCATTGCCCGCGCTTTTGCGCTGAAGCCCAAGCTGATTATCTGCGACGAGCCGGTTTCCGCTCTGGATGTGTCCATTCAGGCCCAGGTTCTGAACCTGCTCAAGGAACTCCAGGACAAGTTCGGTACTGCATATTTGTTTATCGCCCACGACCTGTCTGTCGTGCAGCATATCTCCGATCGCGTTGCCGTTATGTATCTGGGCAAGATGGTCGAGGTTTCGGACTGGAAGACGCTCTACAGTGAGCCTCACCATCCGTACACGCAGTCGCTGCTGTCTGCCGTGCCGGTGCCCGATCCGGATATCCAGAAGACCCGTAAGCGCATCATCCTTGCCGGCGATCCGCCGTCACCGCTGGATCCGCCGACCGGTTGCCGTTTCCACACCCGCTGCCCGATCGCGCAGGGCATCTGCTCTGAGAAGCTTCCCGAGTTTAAGGAAGTCGCACCGGGTCACTGCTGCGCCTGCCACTTCGCGGAGCCGTTCCCGATCAAGGAATCGCACATCGACCTGTAGTCGGTTGTTATTGTCCGGGCCCGCCCTGAAGTTACTTTTCAGAACGTCCTCGGACATGCAAGAAACCCCCGCTGCGCACTTCGTGCGGCGGGGGGTTCTTGCGTCCTGCGGAGTGTTCTGAAAAATAACTTCAGGGCGGGCCCTGGGGTAACTCGGCAGGGAGAGTGCGATTCCCTGATCGCTCACTTAATTTAATAAGAAATTGAGTGAGGCCGGAGCTTTGGCTCCGGCCTCCCCATATAAGGGCTCGGCAAAGCCGAGCCACCAAATATATATCAGCCCCAGAACATGTTTGAGAACTGTGTCCGGAGTACATACTCCTAGGGCCGGAATGAGGTTGCTTTCCAACGCATTCCGCAGGGGGCGGCATTATTTTGTAGCGCGAAGCGCGGAGCAAAATAATGCCGCATGCCCGAGGACGCGTTGGAAAGCAACCTCATTCCGGCCCGAACAGGTCAGTTTACCTGCGCATTTACAAATTCGTAAACTTTTTTGAAAAAAGTGCTTGCACAGTTCTCGAATCATAGGTTATTATCTTTCTCGTTGAACGCGCGGGTTCGACAAAACGAACCGTGAATCAACAACATAGCATGTCGGAGTGGCGGAATTGGCAGACGCGCTAGCTTGAGGTGCTAGTGACCGCTTTTTGGTCATGCGGGTTCAAGTCCCGCCTCCGACACCATCGCATTTGAGAAGCCTCTTCGGAGGCTTTTTTGTTACCGATAGACGGTGGGGTCCACGATGGAAACGCTTGAACGCAACGAGTGGGCAGACGTTGCCCAACTAGTCGAGATCACGAGCGATGCTGTCATCATCTGCGAGCTCGACGGAACCATTCTGCATGTGAATAATCGCTTACTTGGTTTGATGTGCGAGGAACGCGCCGACGTCATCGGTGGAGATGTTAAAGACGTCCTGTACTCGTCCGCTTTTGAACGTGCGACGGAACATCGTCTGCCATTTGAAACTGATGGCTCCGAGAACGAACTGATGCTCAAGCTGAGTGACGGCTCCTTTATCCCCGTCTTGGTTCGTGCGGGCTCCGTAACGCCTCCACGCATCTTTGGGCGCCGCGCGCCACGTGTCCTGGTGGCGCTCCATAGCATCGAAGAACAGTATTCGCACGACCGTCAGCTCAAGCGTGCGCTTTCGGAGCTTAGAGTGGCGAACAAGCGCCTCTCTGGCACGCTCTCGGTCATTATGAGTACCGTGGGCTCCGATGAGCTGCCCAGCCTACTTGATACCGTTTTGAACCAGCTTGTAGGAACGCTCGATGCTTCGGGTGCCGCTATCTATTTTTCTGAGAGCGGCGGTTTTAAACTTCGCGGTGTTTCCAAGGAGCTGTACGACAGCTACCTGCCTGAGTTTTTGCCGTATGGCGCTGGCATTCCGACGTATGTTCTTCGTGAGTCGCGTGCCTGTCGCTTGTCGATTCAACAGGACCTTAAGGGTGATAAGGCCGCCTCCGGTATGTTTATGGACTTTGACAATCGTTCTAAGCACCTGTTGCGCATGCAGGATATGCCTCCGTACCGCAGCGAGATCTGTCTTCCCGTTTTTTACGGTACGCAGATTCTTGGCGTGCTGGAAGTTGGTTGGAAACGCCCTCAAGCACCGCTCGCCTATGACGTTAATGTGCTCGAGGTCATTTGCGATTACCTGTCTATCCAGCTGGTCGGCATGGCATCGAGCCTTCGCTCCCGTCGCACGGCCGAGCTTGGCCGCTCGCTCAATGTCTTGCGTGATGAGTTGTTTACCTTTCTAGACGATTCCGCCGCGGCTACCCAGGCGGTATCGTCCGAGATCTGCAATATGCTTAACTGCCATTTTTGCCCTGTTGAGTATGACGCCAGTCTGGATTCCTACGTCATAGATTTTGAAGGCGGCAGTCGCGTTGCTTTGCCGGACGATCCCGAGAAGCTTTTCTTTTCCACGACGGCGCCAGCGGCACGTCTGGGGGCTGGACCTGATGGCTTTGAGGCATCTGTTTTGGGAGGTACGAGTGCCGAGGACCTTAAACACGTCCGTATAGCTCGCGTTGACGAATCGATGCCTATGGGAGGTTGGCTTAGGGCGCATGGTCTGCCTTGTCAAGGTCTCTACGTCGACTCCGGCATCGAGGCGGGGCGCCCGCGCTCTGAGGGTGATGGCAAGCACAGTAACGACGCGATTGTTCCTGCTTCTGTTGCGAAGAGCCCGACGACGCGCGCACTGCTGCTTCGTGATGGTAGCCAAGAGCCGATTGATGATCTTGAATATGACTACCTGGTGCACTTGGCGCATGACTTTGAACTGATCTACGAAGGCGAATCTCAAAAGCGCGAGGAGCGCCATATTGCTCAGACCCTTCAGATTGGCATGAGAAATTCCCTGGGGGATGTTCCGGGTATCGCAACCGATTCGGTGTACCTGTCAGCCACGAACTCGGCGTTGGTCGGCGGCGATTTCTATACGCTCATCCGTCTTCCCGACGACTGCGCCGTCATGATTCTGGGCGATGTGTCTGGCAAAGGCATTGAGGCTGCATCGATGTCTGCGCTCGTCAAGACGGCCCTGACGGCATATGCCTGGGAGGGCGCTGGACCGGCCCGCATGGCACGCTCTCTTAACAGTATGCTCATGGGCTTTTCGAGGGTCGAGACGTTCGTGACGGCCTTTATCGCCAAGATTGACCTTAAAGCCGGACGCGCAACGTATTGTTCGGCGGGCCATCCTCCGACCATGGTCATTAGGCCAGAGTCGATGCCGCTGGGTGGCGGCGAGGCCCGTGGAGGAGAGGTCGAGCTGCTTGGATGCCAATCGGGCGTAATCGGTGCCTTTGAGAGCATGGTGTACGAGACAGGCGTGTTTACGTTCGCTCCTGGCGACATGCTCTTCATGTATACGGACGGAACGATTGAGGCCCGCGACCGCACCGGAGCGTTCTTTGGCGAGCAGCGCCTTCGTGACCTTCTGCTCTCTGTCTCGGGTGAGGGCGTATCGGGAATCTGCGGCAAGGTCTTGGGCGAGCTTGACCGATTTACCGAATCGGCGCTGGACGATGACATTGCATTGGTGTCCCTTGAGTTTTTACGGGGCCGGTCCTAAACAGCGACGCTGGGCGCGTCGAATCCGCACGGTTGCGGAAACGCATGCATCGAACAAGCTCTTTTGGGGAACCATGGTCGTATGAATGAGTGGAATGACATAGCGGTTTTGACGCCACCAGGCGATATCGACATCGCCACGGTGCCTGCGCTGCGTCGGCGGTTGGATGCTTTGATTGGCCGCGGCGTGCGTCGTGTCGTCATCAACTGTCAGGCTGTTAGCTTTATCGATTCGACGGGCTTGGCATTCCTGCTTACGCGCGCTCGTGAGCTCATGAGGCGAGAAGGCCTGCTTTCGCTCGTCAATGCATCAGGTGAAGTTGTTCGCTTTTTGGAGATTGCTCGTCTTGTCGATATCCTTCATGTCGCGGGGCCGGCACGGGAGTCTATTCCCGCCATTCCGGTGGGGGAGCTGCTTCGCTGGAGTAAGAGCGTCGAGGTCCGTCAGGGTATCGAGAATCTTCCATACTACCGACATCGCATCGCCGAACTCCTTGAATCGCTCCCGTTGCGCCGTGACGAGCGCTACGATGTCGCATTGGCGTCGGGGGAGGCGCTGGGTAATGCCTATGACCATGCGGGCGGTATCGGGTGCGTCCTGACGGTTCAGGCCTATGGCGATCGCGTTGTGGTTGAGGTGCTTGATCGAGGTGCCGGCTATTCTATCGATGAAACGAGCGAACCGGTCGCATCCGAGGAACGCGGCCGTGGCATCAAGCTTATGCGTATGCTCGTCGATAACGTGGAGGTTGCTCGTCGTACGGACGGCGCCGGCACGCGCGTGCAGATGGTGAAGCTGTTTAGCGGAGCACTGGAATCGTGTGCCTAGCCAATCGCTTTAGCGCGTTTAGCTACTAAGAACATGCGGCAGACAAGTTTTTTGAAAAAAGTACTTGCGTCTTTTGGACAACTCGCGTAAATTAATAACCCGCAAGCGGACATGGCTCAGTTGGTAGAGCACAACCTTGCCAAGGTTGGGGTCGCGGG
>CALFDL010000018.1 GCA_937950415.1 uncultured Collinsella sp.
TGACGCGCATGGCCTGATACACGTAGCTGCGGCCGGACAGCGGGTCGCGGATGGCGCCGCCCACGCAGGTGGCGGCACCGCCGAAGGGCTCGATCTCGGTCGGGTGGTTGTGGGTCTCGTTCTTAAACAGGAACAGCCAGTCCTGCTCCTCGCCGTCGACATCGACCTTTACCTTGACGGTGCAGGCGTTGATCTCCTCGGACTCGTCGACATCGGTCATAACGCCGGTCTTTTTAAGGTACTTGGCGCCGATGGTGCCCATATCCATAAGGCAGACGGGTTTGGCGTCGCGACCGAGCTCGTGGCGCATTTCCATGTAGCGGTCGAAGGCCTGCTGCACCACGGCGTCGTCGATCGTCACGTCATCCAGGACGGTGCCGAAGGTGGTGTGGCGGCAGTGATCGGACCAGTAGGTGTCGATCACGCGGATCTCGGTGATGGTGGGGTCGCGATCCTCATCGCGGAAGTACTGCTGGCAGAAGGCGATGTCCGCCTCGTCCATGGCAAGGCCGCGCTCGGAAATAAAGGCGGCAAGGCCGGCTTCGTCGAGCTCGCGGAAACCGTCGAGCACCTCGACAGGCGCAGGCTCGGGGGTCTCAATGTGCAACGTCTCGGGCAGGTCGAGCGAGGCGATGCGCGCCTCGACGGGGTTCACCACGTAGTGCTTGATGGCCTCGATGGCGGCTTCGTCCAGAGCGCCCGAGATCATATAGACCTTGGCGGAGCGCACGGCGGGGCGCTCGCCCTGGCTGATGAGCTGCACGCACTCGCTGGCGGAGTCGGCGCGCTGGTCAAACTGGCCAGGCAGGAATTCGACGGCAAAGACGGCGCCATCGCTTGCGGGGAGCTCGTCGTAGGTCACATCGACCTGGGGCTCGCTAAAGACGGTCGGCACGCAGGAGCGGAAAAGCTCCTCGTCGATGCCCTCGACGTCGTAGCGGTTGATGATCCTCAGGGCCTCGATGCCCTTGATGCCGAGAATCTCGGTCAGCTCGCCCTTGAGCTGCTGAGCCTCGACGTCGAACCCGGGTTTCTTCTCCACGTAGATACGAGAGACCATTGGTTCCTGCCTTCCTGATCGGTTGGGCGTACGGTACGGTATGCGGCAGCGGTCGGTTTACGGGGCAAGCCTCGCGGTCGCCTTGAGCCGCATGTTTGTAAACCTCACTATGATACGACAGCTCGCGGCGCGTTGAGGACGGCGAGGGTGCTACAGTGAAGCGCAAACAAGAGAAAGGCATCACATGGCATTCGTTTCGCTCGCCATCATCGCACTCGTGGCCTTTGCAAGCCCCTTCATCGCCTCGGCGATTCCTGGAAAACCCGTTCCCGAGACGGTTTTTTTGCTCGTGCTCGGCGCGGTGTTGGGACCTCATATGCTCGGTGTCATCCATGTAGACGCCGAGGTCTCGCTTGTGTCCGAGCTCGGTCTGGCCTTTTTGTTCCTGCTTGCCGGCTTTGAGATCGACCCCAAGAGCATCACGGGCGTCGAGGGGCGCTACGGCTTGGCGACGTGGGTCGTCACGTTTGGTATCGCCTGGCTTGCCGTGCGTTTTACCCCGTGGTTCTCGGTCAGTCATTTCGACGGTATCGCCGTGACGCTTGCCCTTACTTCCACGGCGCTCGGTACGCTTGTGCCCATCATGCGCGAGCGCTCGCTCGCCGGCACGCGCGTTGGCGACTCGATTCTCGCGTATGGCACTTGGGGCGAGCTCGGACCCGTGCTCGCCATGTCGGTGCTGCTGTCTGCCCGCACCGGCATCCAAACGCTCGTGATCCTTGGCTTGTTTGCGGTGGTCTGCGTGTTGCTGGCCGTGGTCCCAAGCCGCTCCAAGCGCGTCGGCAGCCGCTTCTTTGCGTTTATCGAGGAACGCGCCGACACCACGTCGCAGACCTTCGTGCGCCTGACGGTGCTTATCCTGGTCACGCTCGTGGCGTTCTCGGCTGTCTTTGATCTCGACATCGTGTTGGGTTCTTTTGCCGCCGGCTTTGTCCTGCGCTATATCATCCCCGAGGGCAACCATACGCTCGAGACCAAGCTCGACGGCCTGGCCTACGGCTTTTTGATTCCGGTGTTCTTTACCGTATCGGGCGCAAAGATCGACCTGACGGCTGTGGCGTCGCGCCCGGGCTTGCTCGCGGGCTTTATCGTGGCGTTGTTGATTATTCGCGCCGTGCCCATTCTCATCTCTATGAGCATTTGTCCTGCGACGCGTGATGTGTCGGCGTATGGCCGCATTACCGTGGCCCTGTACTGCACCACGGCGCTGCCGATCATCGTTGCCGTTACGAGCGTTGCCGTCAACGCGGGCGCGCTGTCGCAAGACATCGCGTCGGTTATGGTCGCTGCCGGCGCCATCACGGTGTTCTTGATGCCGCTGCTCGCGCAGCTCTTCTACCGCGTGGTCGATGCCGCGCCGGTCGCCGCCGTGGCAGAAGTTGCCGAGCATCCATCCGATGCGCTCGACATCCTGCGCGCCCACCACGACCTAGCGAGCTTGCTCGCACGCGAGCATGAGCTGCTGACCTCGCATGGCCATGGTCGCGTATTCGAGGGCCTGCCTACGCTCGACACGATTGCCGAGCGTCTTTCCGCCGAGGCGGCGAGCGGCCACATCGATGCTCGTATTGTGGACGCGGCACATCTTCTTGCCGATAAGACCTATGGAGACGAGGTCGACCTGTCCGAGCTGACTCCGCGTGAGCGTCGTCGCCTGGAGCGCGCCAAGCTCGCCGTGCGCGAATACCGCCGCCGCATGCTGGAGCTCTATGCAAGAGAAGAAGCCGAGGACGACGACGGCAGGTAGCCAACGCCGCCGCGGAAAATGCGTCCCGGAATTGGCGTCCAGAGTGGGACGCGCTTTCCGCGAGAGGCCCGTTGCGGAAAGCGTGTCCCAGAATCCGCGCCCAGAATGGGACATAGTTTCCGAAAAAGGCCCTGAGGGAAGCTTCGCCCCGTTCCGAGCTGAAATACCGGGACGCAGCTTCCCCTGCAAACAGAAGAAGGCGCGCTGCCTGTGGTTGATGCAGACAGCGCGCCTTTTGCGTTGAGCTTCGTTGAGGTTCGAAGTAGTGGACTAGTTGGCCATAACGCCTTCGGTCCAGGCCTCGACGTCCTCGATGCGCAGGACGTTGGCGACCTCGGCCACGCAGTCGACGCTGGCAAGCTCGGCGGCGGCAGCCTGGACGTCCTTCTCGAGTGCGCGGTGCGTCAGGAAGATGACCGAGCAGGCATCGCTGACGCCCGACTTGCCGTCTTCGACCTGATTGATGAGCGAGATCGAGATGTTGTGCTTGGCAAAGATGTCGACCGTCTCGGACAGGGCGCCCACGCGGTCGGCGATCTTCAGGCGCACATAGTACTTGGTCTGGAGTTCGTCCATGGGCTTAAAGGCGAGGTTGTGACCATAGGGCTCAATCTCGGGCAGTGGAGCCACGCCGCGGCTGATCTGCTCGGAGAGCGACAGGATATCGCCCACGACGGCGCTCGCAGTGGGGAAGGAGCCTGCGCCCGCGCCGTAGAACATGGTCTCGCCCACGGCGTCACCCACCACGTAGACGGCGTTCATGGCGCCGTTGACCTTGGCGAGCATGTGGTCGGCGGGGATCAGCGTGGGATGTACGCGGACGTCGACGCCGGAGTCGGTGTTGCGGGCGATGCCGAGCAGCTTAATGGTGTAGCCGAGCTCGCGGGCCTGGGCGATGTCCTCGGCGCCGATGGTACGGATGCCCTGCTGGTACACATCGTCGGTGGTAACGCGGGTGCCAAAGCCGATGGAGGCGAGGATGGCCGTCTTGCTGGCGGCATCGAAGCCGTCGACGTCAGCGGACGGGTCGGCCTCGGCATAGCCCTTGGCCTGTGCGTCGGCGAGCACGTCGGCGTAATCGGCGCCCTCGGCGTCCATGCGCGACAGGATGTAGTTGGTGGTGCCGTTGAGGATGCCGGCGATGGTCAGGATCTTGTTGCCCACCAGGTCGTGCTCGAGCGTGCTCACGATGGGGATGCCGCCGCCGCAGCTGGCCTCGCACTTAATCTGCACGCCGCACGCGCGTGCCTTCTCGGCAAGCGTCTCGACGTGACGGCCCAGTAGGGCCTTGTTGGCAGAGACGACGTGCTTGCCGTGCTCAAAGGCAGTGGTGAAGATCTCGGTTGCGGGATGCTCACCGCCGATCAGCTCGACGACGATGTCGACGGCGGGGTCGCTGACGACGTCGTGCCAGTCACTCGTAAAGGCCTCGCGCTCAATGCCTGCCGCCTCGGCCTGCTCCCAGGCAAGCGCACAGGCGCGGGTCAGCTTAAGGTCGATGCCGTAGGCGGCCAGGTACTCATCGTGGTGGCTCTTGATCAGACGGGCCACGCCGCCGCCGACGGTTCCCAGACCGATCAGACCGACGTTCACGGTGCGCAGGGGTTCGCTCATAGATAGCTCCTTCGTGCATCTTATGGATGGATTAACCGCTTAAAGGTTGAGTGCATTCTAGCGTGAACCGAGGGCGCGTGCTCGCCAGGCAACAGGAGTCGCACAAAACGGCACCCCCGAAACGCTGCGGAAACATTGGAAACATGCTCGCTACAAACGGAACTCCGTAACAAACTGTCAACGTTTGCACCATAAGGTTTGCCCTGTACCGCAAGACGGCCGCACCGCGCCAGCGAAAAGGGGGACACCATGTTTAGCATCAACAACGTACTTAACCGCAGGAGTTTCCTTGTCGGAGCCACGCTTATTTTTGCCCCGATCTATTACACCCCAGCGTCCGTTTTGCTCAAGAACGCCAAGGACATGAGCTACGACATGACACTAATGGGTGCCGACGGCATGGACAGCCTATGTGATCCAGGACGGCAAGTACATCGCTTCCTAAGTGCGCATAAAGCACGACCGGTGAGGCTGTTTTATTCAAGGCAGGTATACTTGTAACAGAACGGAAACATTACTTTTACATAATAAAGTGGCAATACTGCATAAAGTAATAGAAATACGCAGAATTATGGATAAATGAACAAATCCAAAGAAAAGTTGAAATAATCGCCACTTTCCTTAACTAAAGCGTCTAGTATTTTGCGAACGCCGAACACGGCGAAGGATGGCCTGTCGGGTAACCGAAACCCGACGAGATTTGAGAGGAGAGCCGCATGTCGAGCCTCACCGGTAAGTCATTGAACCCTGTTATGAATCGCAGGAGCGTTATCGCGAGCGCAGCAGGTCTGGGGGCGATGTCCATTCTAGCTGGCTGCTCCTCCAACGGCGGCGACAGCGGTTCCGCTTCGAGCGACGCTTCGTTTAAGATCGGTACCATCGGCCCGCTGACCGGCGCCAACGCGTCCTACGGCAAGTCCGTTACCCAGGGTGTCGAGCTTGGCTGCAAGGATTTCTCGACCAAGGAGCTGCCGCTTGCCAGCAAGGCCGAGGATGACCAGGCCGACGGCGAGAAGGCCGTCAACGCCTTCAACACCCTGCTCGACTGGGGCATGCAGGCCCTCGTCGGTCCGACCACCACGGGTGCGTCGGTTGCCGTTGCCGCAGAGTGCGGTAACGACCCCGAGACGTTCATGATCACCCCGTCTGCGTCCTCCGAGGACGTTACCAAGGGCAAGGATTGCGTCTTCCAGGTTTGCTTTACCGACCCCAACCAGGGTGTCAACGCTGCCAAGTTCCTGGCGCAGAAGTATGCGGACGAGAAGTTCGTGCTGTTCTATAACTCCGGCGACGCCTATTCTTCGGGCATCGCAGATTCTTTTAAGGCCCAGGCCGCTAAGTCTAAGCTTGAGATTGTCGACGAGGAGACCTTCAAGGACGACTCTGCTACGAGTTTTACCAACCAGCTGACCAAGGCAAAGCAGGCCGGCGCCACCATGATTTTTGCACCGATCTACTACACGCCCGCATCCGTCCTGCTCAAGAACGCCAAGGACATGGGCTACGACGTCAAGATGATGGGCTGCGACGGCATGGACGGTATCCTGGGCGTTGAGGGCTTCGACACCTCTCTTGCTGAGGGTCTGCTGCTCATGACCCCGTTCTCCGCCGACGACGAGAAGAACGCCGACTTCGTCAACGCCTACAAGGATAAGTATGGCGAGACTCCGGACCAGTTTGCCGCCGACGCCTACGACGGCGTGCATGCGGTGGTCGAGGCCCTCAAGGAAGCCGGCCTGGGTGCCGACGCCGACCCGACCGAGGTTGCCGAGAAGCTTCCCGAGGCTATGCGCAACATTACCGTTGACGGTCTGACTGGCAAGCTCTCCTGGAACGACAAGGGCCAGGTCCAGAAGGACCCGACGGCGTACGTCATTACCGACGGCAAGTACGTACAGGCCTAATTGGCCGCCTTACATAGAGCGGTTTTGATCCCAAGCAGGGGAGGTTTTTGGCCTTCCCTGCTTGCTTGGTATCTAGGGACGATGTAACGTCCCTGTTTCATACATTAACTGGAAACCTATTCGAAAGGGGGATGTGGAACATGACGGTCTTTATCCAATACCTGGTCAACGGCCTGTCCATGGGCAGCGTCTACGCCATCATCGCGTTGGGCTACACCATGGTCTACGGTATCGCCAAGATGCTGAACTTCGCTCACGGCGATGTCATCATGGTCGGTGCCTATGTCTCGTTCTGCGCCACGTCGTATCTCGGCCTCCCGGGCTGGGCATCTGTAGTTCTCTCTTGTGTGGTTTGTACCGTTCTCGGTGTTCTCATTGAGGGCCTGGCCTATAAGCCGCTGCGTCAGGCGGGCCCGCTGGCCGTTCTGATCACGGCCATCGGCGTGTCCTACTTCCTGCAGAACGCCGCGCAGCTTCTGTGGGGCGCCACGCCCAAGAACTTCACTTCGCTCGTCACCTTCCCGGTGCCGGAGTTCTTGGCCAAGTTCAACGTAAGCGCCGTCTCGCTCGTCACCATCGTCGCCTGCCTGGTTATCATGGCCGGCCTGATGTTCTTTACAGGTAAGACCAAGATGGGCAAGGCCATGCGCGCCGTGTCCGAGGACAAGGCCGCCGCTCAGCTCATGGGCATCAATGTCAACCGCACCATCTCGATGACGTTTGCCATCGGCTCTGCCCTTGCCGCCATCGCCGGCGTGCTCCTGTGCTCCTACTCGCCGGTGTTGCAGCCCACCACGGGCGCCATGCCTGGTATCAAGGCCTTCGACGCTGCCGTTTTCGGCGGCATCGGCTCCATCCCTGGCGCCTTTGTCGGTGGCATTCTCATCGGCATCATCGAGGCGATGGCGCAGGCTTATATTTCCACGAGCCTTGCCAACTCCATCGTCTTTGGTGTTTTGATCATCGTCCTGCTCGTCAAGCCTGCTGGCCTCTTGGGCAAGTACGTCCCCGAGAAGGTGTAGGTGAGCGTTATGAAGTTTATTAAAGACAAGCAGACGCGTCACGACTTTGTTACATACGCCATGTGCCTTGTGGCGTTCGTCATCGTGTTCTTTATGCAGTCTAACCACATGATTCCGCGCATGATCGCCGGTCAGCTGGTCCCCATTACGGCCTATATCGTCATGGCCATTTCCCTCAACCTCGTCGTCGGTATCGCGGGCGACTTGTCGCTGGGCCACGCGGGCTTTATGAGCGTCGGCGCCTATACGGGCATCGTCACCGCCGTCGCGCTGGAGGGCGCCGTTCCGTCCGACCCGATGCGTCTGATTATCAGCATTGTGGTCGGCGCTATCGCCGCTGCCGTCTTGGGCTTCTTGATCGGTATCCCGGTCCTGCGCCTGAGCGGCGATTACCTGGCCATTGTGACCCTGGCTTTTGGTGAGATCATCAAAGAGATCGTCACCTGCCTCATTGTGGGCGTCGACTCCCGCGGCCTGCACGTGATCTTTAACATCACGGGCAACTCTACGATTGACGACCTGCACCTACTCGAGGACGGCACCGCCATCATCAAGGGCGCCCAGGGTGCCTCGGGCGTGTCGACGTACTCGACCTTCCTCGCCGGTGCCATCCTGGTCATGGTCGCACTCGTGATCGTACTCAACCTGGTTCGCAGCCGTACCGGTCGTGCCATCATTGCCGTGCGCGACAACAAGATTGCTGCCGAGTCCGTGGGCATCTCCGTCACCCAGTACCGCATGATCGCCTTCGTGGTTTCCGCTGCCCTCGCCGGTGCTGCCGGAGCCCTGTTCGGCGGTAACTTCTCGCAGCTTTCCGCCACTAAGTTCGACTTCAATACGTCCATCCTCATTCTGGTGTTCGTGGTCCTGGGCGGCCTGGGCAACATGCGCGGCTCCGTTATCGCCGCGGCGCTGCTCACGGTTCTCCCCGAGCTGCTCCGTCAGTTCTCGGACTACCGCATGCTCATCTACGCCATCGTATTGATTCTGGTCATGGTCTTTACTAACAACCCGCAGCTCAAGGCGTTCTTCGCACGCATTAAGGACCGCTTTGCTTCCAAGAAGGAGGTGGCAGCCGATGCCCAGTAAGTTTGAGTTCAACAAGGGCAAGATGGTTCCGTATCCTTCTGGCGCCATCGTTCCCGACCGCGACCTGGGCGAGCGCCCGGCACTTGAGTGCATCCACCTGGGCATTGAGTTCGGTGGCCTTAAGGCAGTCGACGACTTTAGCCTGACTATCGGCAAGACCGAGATCGCCGGTCTGATCGGCCCCAATGGTGCCGGTAAGACCACGGTCTTCAACCTGCTCACCAAGGTGTACCAGCCCACGCACGGCACCATCCTGCTCGACGGTGAGGACACCTCGGGCAAGTCGGTCTACCAGGTCAACCGCATGGGTATTGCCCGTACCTTCCAGAACATCCGCCTGTTCAACACCATGACGGTGGAGGACAACGTCAAGGTCGGTCTGCACAATCAGGAGCGCTACTCCGGTTTTGAGGGCGTGCTGCGCCTGCCGACGTACTGGAAGCACGAGAAGGCTGCTCACGAGCGCGCCATGGAGCTGCTGTCCATCTTTGATATGGAACACCTGGCAAACGAGCAGGCCGGCTCGCTGCCTTATGGCGCCCAGCGCCGTCTGGAGATCGTCCGCGCGCTTGCAACCAACCCCAAGCTACTGCTGCTCGATGAGCCTGCCGCCGGCATGAACCCGTCCGAGACTGCGGAGCTCATGGAGAACATCGTCAAGATTCGCGACACCTTCGGCATCGCCATCATGCTTATCGAGCATGATATGTCGCTCGTTATGAACATCTGCGAGGGCATCTGCGTGCTCAACTTTGGTAAGGTCATCGCCAAGGGCACGGCCGAGGAGATCCAGAACAACGACGCTGTTATCGAGGCATATCTGGGCAAGCAGGATAAGGGGGAGAACTAAATGGCAGAGCCGATGCTTTCCGTCTACAACATCAACGTCTGGTACGGCGCCATCCACGCCATCAAGGACATCTCCTTTAACGTCAACGAGGGTGAGATCGTGGCTCTGATCGGTGCCAACGGCGCTGGCAAGTCCACGACGCTTAAGACCGTCTCGGGCCTGCTGCGTTCCAAGACCGGCTCCATCAAGTTTATGGGCGAGGACATTACCCATACGCCTGCCGACAAGCTGGTGGGCAAGGGCCTGGCCCAGGTGCCCGAGGGCCGTCGCGCGTTTTTGCAGATGACGGTCGAGGAGAACCTGGAGATGGGCGCCTATACGCAGCCCAAGTCCACGGTGGCTCCGGGCCTGGAGCGCGTCTACGAGCAGTTCCCGCGCCTGAAGGAGCGCCGTCGCCAGGTCGCCGGTACCCTTTCGGGCGGCGAGCAGCAGATGCTCGTTATGGGCCGCGCCCTTATGAGTAACCCCAAGCTGCTCATGCTCGATGAGCCCTCTATGGGCTTGGCACCGATTCTGATTGAGCAGATCTTCCAGATCGTCGAGGACCTGCATAAGGCCGGGACCACGGTGCTCCTGGTCGAGCAAAACGCACAGATGGCGCTTTCCATCGCCACACGCGGCTATGTGCTCGAGACCGGCAAGATCACCATGACCGGCAGCGGCCAAGAGCTGCTGCACGACGACAACGTGCGTAAAGCATATCTTGGTGGTTAATTCATTCAACGAAGGGGCGCTGACTATCCCGGTCGGCGCCCCTTTTTAAATGATTCCTTGGGGACGGAGGAAAACGGATCGCCGGGTCAAATCGACTCACTGGGTGATCCGTTTTCCTCCGTCCCCAAGGGATCATTGTGCGGGTTGGTATTTAAAGTGCGACAATGCCGTGTGGAAATAGAAATGTTATCTGGGGGTCTATCTATGCTGTACGAGTTTTGTGCCGAGAACTTTGAGCGGGTGCCGGCGGCTATCGATGCCGGTGCGGGGCGCATCGAGCTGTGCGATAACCTTGCCGTCGGTGGTACCACGCCCTCGGCCGGCGTTATCAGCGCTACGACCAACTATGCCCACGAGCACGATGCGCGGGTGATGTGCATGATTCGCCCGCGTGGCGGCGACTTTCACTACAACCAGGACGAGTTGCGTATGATGGAGATGGACCTGGGCCTTGCCGTGAGCGCCGGCGTTGACGGCTTGGTCTTTGGCTGCTGCAAGCCCTGCGCTGGCGGATGGGCACTCGACGAGCTTACGTTGGGCGCCCTCGTGATGGCCGCGGGCTGCGCGACCGAGGAATGCAAGCGTGAGCCCATCGACATCACCTTCCACATGGCATTTGACCAGCTCTCGCCCGAGGCTCAGCTCGATGCGATTGATACACTTGCCGACTGCGGCGTTACGCGCATCCTCACGCATGGCGGCGCTGCCGGTACGTCGATCGAGGATAATTTTGATCACCTGGCTCGTTTAATCGAGTATGCGGGCGATCGTTTGACCATCCTTCCCGGCGGCGGCATCACTACGGCAAATCGCGACACGGTCGCGGCGGCGCTAGGCGTCTCTGAGCTCCATGGCACCAAGATCGTGCCGCTGGAGGCGTAACCCGTGGCGCTGGTATTTGACGTTCAGCAGGCGAACGGTAAGCCCGACGACAACCGGCGCCCTGGCACCGCGTGCCCCTTTTGCGATACCGAGGAACTTGCCGATATCATCCAGCGCGATGGTGACTGCATCTGGCTCGAGAATAAGTTCAAGACCCTGCGCGCCACCCGTCAAACCGTGCTGATCGAGTCGGCCGACCACGACGCAGACCTGGCGACCTATGAGCCGGATGAACTCCACCATGTGATGCGGTTTGCCCTGGGTTGCTGGCAGCAGATGATCGATTCACAGCAGTATCGAAGCGTGCTCATGTACAAGAACAAGGGCCCGCTCTCGGGCGGTAGTCTCGTTCATCCACACATGCAGATTGTGGGTTTGGAGCAGGAAGACGGCTATGCTTCGCTGACCTCCGCCAATTTCGAAGGCATCAATGTCTGGCAACAGGGGAGAATCGCGGTCAACATCTCAACCGAACCGATCATGGGGTTCTTTGAGATCAACGTTTCAGCCCCGCAGGGAATCGCCGCCAGCGATGACGCACGAGACCAAGCCGAGGCGGATCTCTTCGCCGATGCGATCCAGGTAGCTCTGCGCTATATCCTGAACGTGCACCACGGTGGTCGCGCAGAGTCATACAACTTGTTCTTCTATCACCTGGGCGGTCGGACCATTGCCAAGGCGCTGCCGCGTTGGGTGGCTTCGCCCTACTTTGTCGGCTATCGTTTGGCCCAGGTCAATGCTGAGACCACGCTCGATGTCGATGCGGAGCGACTCCGTGCACATCTGGAGGCGCTCACATCGTAAAGTGAGCGCCCGCACACTGCGAACAGTCTAGCGTGCCATGGCGTCGCGGCCGGCCTCGACCCGCTTGCGCTGGGCGGCGCGCTCCTCGCCGGTCAGACGCTCAAAGAGATGTCCGATAAGCGAGGCGAGTATCTGCTGAAACAGCGTTCCGCACATGACGGGAAACACGACT
>CALFDL010000019.1 GCA_937950415.1 uncultured Collinsella sp.
GATGACGTCGATATTGGTCGCGGTGCCAAAGTCCACCACGATTGCCGGCGCGCCGTAGAAAGTTTCGGCCGCAACGGCGTTAGCGACGCGATCGGCGCCTACGGCCTGGGGACGCGCCGCGCGCAGCTTGGTCACCGCGGCCGTCTGCGGTCCGATGACGATGGCGTCCGCGGCAATGCGGTCGGCCACGGCGTGCCACTCGCGCGAGAGCTGCGGCACCACGCCCGCAAAGGCGATCGCGTCGACCGCGTCGAGCGAAAGGCCGTACATCTTAAAGAAGCCCATCAGGCGCACATGGATCTCGTCGGCGGTATAGGAGCGGTCGGTGGGCATGCGCCACGACTGCACCAGCTCGTCTCCGTCAAACAGGCCCATGGCCGTCTGCGTGTTTCCCATATCGATAGCGAGCAGCATGTCTACTCCCGGTGTCGGCATAAAAGGACGCGCACCATTGTATACGCGCCGTCGACGGCGCTCGGCCGCGATTCGTTTACGGTGATAGGGGCTGAGGGGTTTAAATATGAAGGAATTATGCTCTACGAGATTTTCCTTGCCGTTTACCGAACTCCCGCGTAATATTCTTTCTTGCGCACATGAGGCGCCCAGACATTGCGGGGTGGAGCAGTCTGGTAGCTCGCCGGGCTCATAACCCGGAGGTCGTAGGTTCAAATCCTGCCCCCGCGACCAAGAACTTGCAGCTCGTCGGCCTAGCCGGCGAGCTTTTTGTTATTTCGGGACCGTGTTTTCGGTTCAATTCTCAGCCTCTCAAACAAAATCTCGATCTGTAACATCTAGACCCGATTTGGGCGGCTTGGTGTTACAGATCGAGATATACCGGTGGGTTGGGTCGTGTTTGTCTAAATCTGTAACACGAGGGACGGTTTTTGCCGAGTAACCGTTACAGATTGAGATTTTCTAGCAGGCGGGTTTGGTTTGTCTCGATCTGTAACAGATAGGGGCCAAAAGTGGGCCTAGCTGTTACAGATCTAGATTGTTGAGGATGGGCCGAGAGGAATGTCTCGATCTGTAACAGTAAGACCCGGTTTTGCCGCGTAACTGTTACAGATTGAGATAAACCGGCGGGCAAACCGACGGGCCGCTCTGCCCCATCCACCTGCCGCCACCTGATATTCGCCGATTTCCGTTGTGCTGCTGTGCCTCCATGCCATATCCTCTAGACAACTACGCGGCAACATCGCCGCCGCGCCTACAAGAGAGGAATGTCCATGACCGCACCTGCATCCAAGCTGCTTCAGCCCATTACGGTTGGCCCCCTTGAGCTCAAAAACCGCATTATGTTTCCGCCGCTGACCACCGGCTACGAGGAGCGTGACGGCTCCATTGGCGAGCGCAGCCTGGCTTTTTACGAGCGCTTGGCCCGTGGCGGCGTGAGTTACATCGTCATCGGCGACGTTGCTCCCGTCATGACCGCAAGCCCCACGCCCAAGCTGGCGACCGACGCCCAAATCCCCACGTTTAAGGCCCTGGCCGATGCCGTCCACAAGCACGGCGCCAAGGTCGCGCTGCAGCTGTTCCACCCCGAGTACGATGTGCCCGGTGTCGGCCGCATGGTCATGGGCTCCATGGCTGCCGCCAAGGCCGCGCAGGAGGCCAAGGCCGCCGGCGACGAGGAGACCTTTGCCGCCAAGATGGCCGAGTCCAACGAGATCCGCAACCAGGCCTACGCCAAGCTGCATCACGACATGCAGCACTTTGTGAACGAGGCGAGCGTAGAGCAACTCACCCAGATCAAGGAGGCCATCGCTGCCTCGGCCGCTCGCGCGCAGCAGGCCGGCATTGACGCCATCGAGGTCCACGGCGATCGCTTGGTGGGTTCGCTGTGCTCGGCCATCCTCAACAAGCGTACCGACGAGTACGGTGGCTCGTTCGAGAACCGCGTTCGCTATGCGCTGGAGGTCGTCGCCGCCATTAAGGAAGCCGCACCGCAGCTGATGGTGGAGTACAAGCTCCCCGTGATCATGGAGAACCCCGACGGCACGCCGCGCGGCAAGGGCGGCCTGCAGCCCGACGAGGCCTGCGAGTTCGCCAAGCTGCTCGAGGGCGCGGGCATCGATATGATCCAGGTCGCACAGGCCAACCACACCGGCAACATGGGCGACACCATTCCGCCCATGGGCGCCATGCCCTACAACTGGACGCTGCCCGTGGCCGAGCGCGTCAAGGCCCTGGTTTCCGTGCCGGTGGCAACCGTCGGCCGCGTTGTCTCGGTCGAGGCCGGCGAGAAGATCTTGGAAGACGGTTCGGCCGATATCATCGCGTACGGCCGCTCGCTCATGTGCGACCCCGACATTGCGCTGAAGGCCGCCACGGGTGAGCCCATCCGCGAGTGCCTCAACTGCAACAAGGGCTGCGTCGACGCGATTCAAAACCGCAAGTACATCTCGTGCGTGCTCAATGCCGAGAACGGCGACGAGGCGACCATCGCCATCAAGCCGGGCGAGGGCGACAAGAAGATTGCCGTGGTGGGCGGCGGCATCGCCGGCCTGGAGGCCGCGCGCGTGGCGGCCAAGCGCGGCTACGACGTGACCGTCTACGAGGCGAGCGATCATCTGGGCGGCCAGATTGTGCTGGCGGCTGCGCCTCCGCGCAAGGACGAGATTATGCGCTCGGTCGAGTACTACGAGAAGATTCTGCCCGGCCTGGGCGTGAAGGTTGAGCTCAACCATGCCGCTAGCCCCGCGGACCTCAACGCCGCCGACGCCGCGATTGTGGCCGTGGGCGCGCACGACGTGGTCATCCCCGTTCCGGGCGCCGACTCGGAGAAGGTCGTCTCGAGCTGGGACGTGCTGGCCGGCAAGGTGGAGCTCAGCGGCCGCGTCGCCGTCATTGGCGGCGGCCTGGTGGGCACCGAGACTGCCGAGTACCTGCTGCAACACGGCTGCGAGGTGGCGATCGTGGAGATGCTCGACAAGATTGCCGCAGGCGAGTCCGAGACCATTCTGCCGCTGATTATGAGCGACTTTGCCGAGCACAACGTGGAGCAGCATGTTAAGACCCGCCTGACCGCCATTACCGACGAAGGCGTGGAGGCTGTTCGCACCACCGAGGACGGCGCCGAGGAGCCGGTGAAGATCGCCTGCGATTACGTGGTGATGGCCGTGGGCTCCAAGGCCAACGCGTTTGACCTGGATGGCGTGACGGTGCCCGTGACCTGCGTGGGCGACTGCTCGGGCGAGCGCACCGCCGACATTGCGAGCGCCATTCGCACGGCGTATCACGCGGCCAACGAGCTGTAGTTGAACATCGCGGCCAGGCGGGGCGGTAGCACGGATCCGCCTCGCCCGGCTGTGTCCCGTCGGGTGTCAACCGGTGCGGGGCCTGCAAGCGCAGCAGGTCCCGCCCTTTTTGTTTTGCTCCGGTGGATGGCAATGCGCGGTAATCATGAGGAGTGAGGACGTCTACTGCCTTGCAGATCACTCAAAAATATTGGGGGAGGGGTTAATAACTATATCCTCTATACCAAAGGACATAAAGAGATGCCAATTTTGTTGACAAGCGAATGACGATTAGCTGCGAGTCAGCTACCAGCGTAAATAATCGATAAAGAAATGTCGTAATTTGGTGCCAAATGCCCAGATAACGCCGCGTCTATTTTAATTAACTGCTTTGAGCAAACAGTAAAATGCTACTATCTAACTTGCACGTAAGAAAGCAGATTAACGGTTAAGGCTAAGAAGTGGCAGGTATGTCGGAAGCAACTAGGACTCGCACGCATGCGCCCGAGGTTAGGCAGCGCGCCGTCGAGATCCTCCAAGAGGGGGTCGGCCATCGCGCCCTCGCCGCGGAGCTTGGCATTCCCCAGGCCACGGCTCGTCAGTGGGCCCGCGCGTATGCCGTAGGCGGTGCCGACGCCGTTCTCAACGCCGGTTCGCATCATCACACCTATTCGTACGAAGTTAAGCTCGCCGTGGTCAAGGACCGCTTGGAAAACGGCTTAACGGTTCGCGAGGCCATGATCAAGCACAAGATTCCCAGCGAGTCTTCGGTCAAGGCTTGGTGCCGTCAGTACCGCGAGAGCGGTGAGTCCGCACTGGTCGATAAGCCGCGCGGTCGCAAGCCGCGCGTTAAAAAGACGGAATAGCAAACGGGATGGTGCGCCCACAGGGGCGCATTTTTCTTGCCGCGCCAACTTTTTGGACCGGCGCGAGCCTGTCGGGACATCCTCCAAAGTGGCCAATAAACTGCGCGCAGTGGCCCGCGCGCCTGTCGCTGCGATAGGGGAGCGTCGCCCCGCTGCTCCAAAGCGGACGTGCCCTTACCCCGTACGCCTAAAACTCCCCAGTTGACCGAAACCCCGCCGCCGCTACTCCTCAACTGAGCTATAACGTTAAACAATTGCAGCGTTTTTGCATGGGGGAGTGATGGTATGACGCTACTGTATTTCCTTACCCTGTTTCCGCTGGTACCGGCGTTGGGCATGCTGCTCGCGCGCGGTGACCGCGCCCGCGATGCGGTAGGGCTTGTAGGCTCCGGCATTATTATGGCGGTGACAGTTGTAGTCGCCGTCATGTTTTTTGGCACGGGTCCGCAGAGCTTTGAGGTCGCCCCCGGCACCTCGCATGTGCTCTCGATCATCAGCTCCGTCATCGACGTAATTCTGTGCGCCGTCATCCTGTACAACGCGTTCAAATATAGGAACGCGCTTACCGGTGTGCTCGGCGTGGCGCAGCTGGTGGGTTCGGTTGCCTTCGCTGCCATGACGCTGCCCGCGGCCGAGGTTGTCACCGCCACGCCGATCTACCTGGATTACATGAGTGTGATCATGGTGCTTGCCGTCGGCATCGTCGGCAGCCTTATCTGCGTGTACGCCCTGGGCTACATGAAGGACTTCCAGGCCCATGACGAGCACGAGGCCGCGCTGCGCGGGCAGACCGCGCCCGACCGTCGCCCGCAGTTCCTGGCGCTTATGTTCCTGTTCCTCTCGGCCATGTTCGTCATCGTGACAAGCGACAACCTTGAGTGGCTGTTCTGCGGCTGGGAAATCACCACCGTGTGCTCGTTCCTCATGATTGGCTACACGCGCACGCCCGAGGCCATCAAGAACGCCTTCACCCAGATCGTCCTCAACATGCTGGGCGGCATCGCGTTTTTGGCCGGACTCATGTACCTGCACGTTAACGGCATGCCGCTGACCATCTCGGGCATGATCGAGCTTTCCGGCACCGGAACCGCGCAGTCCGCGCTGCTGGTGATGCCGGTCATCCTGTTGTCGCTCGCCGCACTCACCAAGGCCGCACAGATGCCGTTCCACACTTGGCTGTTGGGTGCCATGGTTGCCCCCACGCCCACGAGCGCCCTGCTGCACTCGTCAACCATGGTCAAAGCCGGCGTGTTCCTGATGGTCAAGCTGAGCCCGCTCTATGCCATCTATCCCGTGACTGGCTTTATGGTCACGAGTGTGGGTGCCATCACGTTTTTGCTCGCTGCCCTCATGGCCATCTCGCAGAGCAACGCCAAACGCGTGCTCGCGTACTCCACCATTTCCAACTTGGGCCTTATCAGCGCCTGCCTGGGCGTCGGCGCGCCCGAGGCCGTGTGGGCCGCGATCTTCCTGATCCTGTTCCACACGGTGGCCAAGTCGCTGCTGTTCCTGTGCGTGGGCACGGCCGAGCATCATATCGGCAGCCGCAATATCGAGGACATGGACGGTATGTTCAGCCGCATGCCGCACCTGACGCGTCTGATGATGCTGGGCATTATGGGCATGTTCGTGGCGCCGTTTGGCATGCTCGTGTCCAAGTGGGGCGCCCTGGTGGCGTTTGCGCAGACCGGCAACGTGCTCATGATCATGGTGCTTGCCTTTGGCTCGGCCGCGACGTTCTTCTTCTGGGGTAAGTGGCTCGCCAAGCTTTCGGGCGTCGACCCCACGGCCCAAAACGTCGAGGTCAATGTCCATAAGACCGAATGGATGGCGCTCAACACCATCGCCGCGCTGCTGATTCTGTGCTGCGTGGCGTTCCCGGTTATCTCGAGCGGTCTGGTGTCGCCTTACTTGGCCATGGTGTTTGGCCGCGTGCCGTACGTTATTGGCAAGGACGCCATGTACCTGATGGTGGTTATCGTGGCGTTTATCGCCGTGGTGCTGCTGACTTCATTCCGCGTGAGCAACAAACCGCACGTAAACGTATATCTTTCGGGTGTGGGAACCGACAATTACCGCCATTTCCGCGGCTCGATGGGACACGAGGTGAAGGCCGAAAAGCGCAATTGGTACTCGGAGGACGCCCTTGGCGAGAAGCGTATTGGCCCTGCGGGTAGCGTCGTGTGCTGCAGCATTATCTTGTTTGCGCTGCTGTGTTGCGCGTGGATTGGGCCCGAGCGGCTTGCCATGAGCGCACCCTCGGTGCTGCGCGGCAAGTATTTTGAAGGTTCGGGCGTCGTGGGCATTTTTATTGGCACCGTGGCGTTTGCCTTGCTGGCGCCGCTTGTGGGCGGTCTGATCGACGGTCTTGACCGTAAGCTTTCGGCCCGCATGCAGGGCCGTGTGGGTCCGCGCCTGCTGCAGCCCTTCTACGACGTTGCCAAGCTGCTGCGCAAGGCCCCTGCCAGCGTAAACACCATGGACGATACCTACATGGCGTGCGCGCTCATCTTTACCGTGGTGGGCGGCGGCATCTTTGTGTCGGGTTCCAACACGATGTTGTGCTCCTTTATGGTGACGCTCGCCGCGATCTTTGTGGTGCTGGCGTCCGCCTCGACGCAAAGCCCGTTTGCCCAGGTCGGCGCCGACCGCGAGCTGCTGCAGGTTATGAGCTACGAGCCCGCCGTTCTGCTGATGAGCGTGGGCCTGTATCTTGCCACCGATAGCTTTGATTCCATCGCCGTGACGGGGCAGTCGGCCCCCATCATCGTGTACAGCGCGCCCATTTTTCTCGCGCTGCTCGCGGTACTCACCATCAAGCTGCGCAAGTCGCCGTTTGACCTTTCGTACTCGCATCACGCGCATCAGGAGATCGTCCAGGGCGTCGCCACCGAGATGAGCGGCGGTACGCTGGCCAAGATGACCCTCATGCACTGGTGTGAGACCGTGCTGTTTTTGATGTGGGTGGGCATGTTCTTTGTTTGGGACAACCCGGTGAGCTGGGTGGTCGCCCTGGTCGTGATGGTCGCGACGTATTTTGTCGAGGTACTGATCGATAACACCTTCGCCCGTAGCACCTGGCGCAGCTGCTTTAAGCTCGGATGGGGCGTGGCGCTGGTGTTTGGCCTACTCAACCTTATGCCCATCCTCGTCGACGTGTTTATTTAGGAGGCGGCATCCATGGATCATAAAATGTCGCGCTCGCCGTGGGTTATTCATTACGACGGCTCGAGCTGTAACGGATGCGATATCGAGGTGCTGGCCTCGCTCACGCCGCTGTTCGATGCGGAGCGCTTTGGCGTGGTCAACACCGGCAATCCCAAGCATGCGGACATTTTTTTGGTGACGGGTTCGGTCAACGCGCAGAATCTGCCCGTCGTGCGTCAGATTTACAACCAGATGCTCGAGCCCAAGTGCGTGGTGGCCTGCGGTATCTGCGCGTGCTCGGGTGGCGTGTTCCACGATGCCTACAACGTGATCGGCGGCGTGGACCGCGCGATTCCCGTGGACGTGTACGCGCCCGGGTGCGCCATTCGCCCCGAGACCGTGATCGATGCCATCGTGGAGGCGTGCGACATCCTGGATCAGAAGGAGGCCGTGATGCGTGCTGGCGGTGACCCGCTTACCGTGGGCGGCGCCGCAACCTGGGACGGTGGCGTTGAGCTGGGCGAGGACGGATTTGTAGCCGCTGCGAGTGCCGGAGCCGGTGTCGACGCAGGCACGGCTGACGGTGTGCCCGCCGCTGCAAAGGAGGCCGAGTAATGCAAAAGGCAATCTATACCACCGTCGGGATCGACGAGCTTCTGGCGCATGTGCAGGCGCTCAAGGGCGCCGGCGCGCGCTTTGTGCAAATGCACGCCGAGCGCAACGTCGACGACGGCACGTATCGCCTGGTCTATACGTTTATCAACGTTCGTGCTGCTCAGGAGCATATTGCGCAGGACGGCAGCTATGCGATTGAGAACCTGGTAGTCGAGGGCATCGACCGGTACCAGGAGATTCCGTCCATCAGCTCGTATTATCCGGCGGTGTTCCCGTTTGAAAATGAGGTCCACGACCTGTTTGGTCTTGCCATTACCGACATGCAGATTGACTTTAAGGGCTTTTTCTACCAGGTCTCGATTGACGAACCCATGAGTGTGATCACGCCCGAGGTGAAAGCTGCGCGCGAGAAGGCCATGAAGGTCCGTGCCGCCGCCGAGGCCAAGGCGCGCAAGGCCGCAGCCGAGAAGGCCGCCGCCGCTGCTGCTGCGGGGGAGGGCGCTGCGGGCGCTGCCGTCGCTCAGCCCGCTGCGGCTGCCGGCTCCGATGCTCAGCATGACGATGCCGCTGCGAAGGCCGCGCTCAAGGCCGCCGAGATGGAGGCAAAGCTCGCCGCCATGGATCCCGAGAAAGCGGCCAAGGTCCGTGCGGCGCTTGCCGCCAAGGCCGCCCGCGACAAGCAGAAAAAGGAGGCGTAAGGTCCATGGCACATCGCTCCGTTATTCCGTTTGGCCCGCAGCACCCGGTGCTGCCCGAGCCGCTTCATCTGGACCTGGTGATCGAGGACGACCGCGTCATCGAGGCAATTCCGCAGATCGGCTTTGTGCACCGCGGACTCGAGAAGCTCACCGAAAAGCGCGACATGCACCAGTTTGGCTACATCGCCGAGCGCATCTGCGGCATTTGCGCCGTGGGCCACAGCTGCGGTTATGCCAGCGCCTGCGAGCGTATGCTCGGCATCGAGGTGCCCGGCCGCGTGCAGTATATCCGCACTATTTTACACGAGCTTTCGCGCATCCACTCGCATCTGCTGTGGCTGGGCCTGCTCGCCGACGCCTTTGGCTTTGAGGCGCTGTTCTATCGGTCGTGGACCCTGCGCGAGCAGATTCTCAAGATCTTTGAGAGCACCTGCGGCGGGCGCGTGATTCTGTCGATCAACGAGATCGGCGGCCTTAAGCACGACATCGAGGACTCCGAGCTGGCGGGTATTGTCCAGACGCTCGACGCCATGCGCCCCGACTACGAGGTCCTGGTGCATACGTTTTTGGACGACAACAGCTGCGGCGAGCGCCTGCATGGCGTGGGCGTGATCAGCAAGAAGGATGCGCTGGAGCTTTCGATGGTCGGTCCGTTCGGTCGTGCCTCGGGTGTGGATTACGACGTGCGCATGTTTGGCGACGGTGTCTATGCGGATCTGGCCGCGTTTGAGCCCATCGTGGTGACCGACGGCGACTGCTATGCCCGCTGTCAGGTGCGTTGTGCCGAGGTCACGCAGGCCATGGACATCATCAAGGAGCTTGTGGGCAAGATCCCGCACGACGGAATCGGCGGGCGCACCAAGCTCACGCCGGCCGACGGCGCGCGCGGCGAGGTTGTGATTGAGCAGCCGCGCGGCGAGGCGTACTACTATGTGCGCGGCAACGGCACCAAGAACCTGGACCGCTTCCGCGTGCGCACGCCGACGTCGCAGAACCTGGCGGGTCTGACGCATGCGCTGCAGGGCGTGCTCCTTGCCAACGTGCCCATGATTATCCTGACCATCGACCCCTGCATTAGCTGCACGGAAAGGTAGGCGCGGCATGAGTTTGCTGACATTTGCCAAGACGGCCTTGGGCTCTATGGTCAAGCAACCGGTCACGGTGTGCTATCCGCAGGAGAAGCTGGCGGCGCCCGAGCGCCTGCGCGGGCATATCGTCAACGACATGGACGTGTGCATTTGCTGCGGCATGTGCGCGCGTCGCTGCCCGGCGGGCGCGCTCGCGGTCGATCGCAAGGGCGGAACGTGGTCGATTGACCCGTATGCCTGCGTGGTATGCGGCGAGTGCATCGAGAGCTGCCCCAAGCACTGCCTGACTATGGATACCGCCCGCACTCCAGTCGCGGCGGACAAGACTCCCACGGTGGAAACCAAACCGGAATAGAGCTGGAATAGGGGCCGGTGGGGCAAAAATGCCCCATCGGCCCCGCGCGTGAACGCGCGGTTGGGCCGCCGCGAACAAAACTATGCCGGATTACTACGATAAATCGCCTGCCCCCAACCACGCCGCATTTGGCAAAATCAAAACCGCAGGTAGACGGCTTGCAGTTTTGCGAAAAAGTCACGCGTGGTCGGGGATCTCATTTTTATCGTAGTAAACCGGCATAGTTTTGAAATGTCACCATATCCGTAACAGCCCTTGATCTCCCGTGGACGGAGGAAAACGGATCATTTTGGCCCTGCGAGGGCCGCCACGTGACCCCGCCGCCACGAAACCGGCCCATCTACTACTTTTGAGTGGCAACCCCCAACCATAGCGAAAAACGCAAAAACAAAACCGCAGGTAGAACACCTGCGGTTTTTTATGAAACGCGGTTATGGTCAGGGGTATCGGGCTAAACGTAGTAGATGGGCCGGTTTCGTGGCGGGGTTTATTAATCAACCCCCTCTTGCTGGAGGAAATTGGGCCATTTTGGCCCGTCCATCTTCGGTCGCACCCGTTTTCCTGCGAAAACGCCGTGTCTCAACTTTGGTGAGACATTTGTCTCACGCCCAAAACAGAATCTGGAACATGTGTCACCTGCCCTAATTGTGTCTCATTCCGTAACTTTAGGCTGATGCAAGGTCTGAGACCGCGAGAAGGGAGACACGATGGGTAAGTACACGAGGGGTCTCTTGGCGGTGATACTGGCCGTAGTGCTGGTGTTGCCAGCCGCAGCATTTGCCATGCTGCCCGAGGCCAACGCCAGGTCCAGCACAGGAATGGACGGGCCGACAGTGAGCGGACCGACGGTCGTCGACCCCGACACCAGCGGACGCTGGGAAAAATGGGCGGCCGGCCACAGCGGCAATAAGGTGACGACTCAAAACGTCGGCCGAATCTGGACCGACAAGACGGTTGAGGCAACCGGAGAAAACGAAGAGTCGGATTTCTTGACTACGCTTTCGGCTATGTCTTCGACATCCAATTCAACCGTGACGGTTACCACGCCGCTTGACATCGTGATGGTGCTGGATGCCTCTGGCTCGATGAATGATCCTATGGGCAGAGGCGACAAGACCGAGCGTATCGAAGCGCTGAAGAACGCTGCGAACAGCTTTATTGATACCATCGCCAAGCAAAACGAGGGTATCGAGGGCGTGGATAGGCAGCATAAGGTTGCCATTGTTAAGTTTGCGGGTAATGAGACCGATAAGGTTGGAAACGACACGTATCGCTCCGGCGGCCATAGCTACAACTACTCGCAGACAATGCAAGGGTTGACGGCGTGCACGGTTGGCGGCGCAAAGAGTCTTAAGGAAACGATCGATTCCATTAGACCTGCTGGCGCTACGCGTGCCGATTATGGTATGAAACAAGCCGAGAAAAACATCAAAACTTCTGGCCGTGCGGACGCCAAGAAGATTGTTGTGTTCTTTACCGACGGCACGCCAACGAGTTTTAGCGACTTTGATTCTAAGGTTGCCAACGATGCCGTGACGGCTGCCAAGAACATGAAGGACGGCAAGGCCACCGTTTATACCATCGGTATCTTTAGCGGAGCGAATCCCGGTGCGGGCATTCAAGATTTAGGAACAGACGAAGCGAATAAAGCGAACAAGTTCATGCAGGCCGTGTCGAGCAACTATCCCAATGCCACGGCATGGGATACCCACGGCACACGCGCGGAAAACTCCGACTACTACAAGTCGGCGACCAATGCCGAAGAGCTCAAGAAGGTCTTCGACGACATCTCGTGGGCCATCACATCGGAGGCGCCTTATCCGACCGAAATCCATAAGGGATATGACGAG
>CALFDL010000020.1 GCA_937950415.1 uncultured Collinsella sp.
GGAGCCCTACGAGAAGACCCCCGAGCACGACGCTCTAATCGCCAAGATCGATGCCTGCAACAAGGCCGACGCCGAAGCTCAGGCCGACCCGCACTTCTTTGACGAGTTCCTGGAGAAGTGGGACCGCGGCGAATACCATGATTAGTGGGAATCCGGAGTTTTAACAAGTGGGTGACGGCTCGCGTTTCTTGAGGGGGCGCGGGCCGGTTTTCCATTAGCCCAATTGAGTCGGCGGATCGGGCGAGCATTGCTCTGTTGCTTGCGTGGCGACCCCGTTACCTTTGTCGATAAAGCGCAAAGATTCGTGCCGAATGGCATGAGGAAGGGAGATTCCCATGGAATTTGTTCTTGATAACGGTGCTGTCCGCGTGGCGCTGAGCACGGCGGGCGGATCATTTACTTCGATTACAGCCGACGGCCGAGAGTATCTGTGGCAGGGCGATCCGGCGGTTTGGTCGGGTCAGGCCCCCATTTGCTTCCCGGTCTGCGGCGGCCTTCGCGATGGCCGCGCAATGACCATGGGCGGCCGCGAGGTTAAGCTTGCCCGTCACGGATTTGCCCGCAAGCAGGAGTGGAAGCTCCAGGAGCAGGGCGACAACATGGTTGCGCTGAGCCTGTGCTCTTCCGATCACGCCGAGCTGCTCGAGCAGTATCCGTTCCCGTTTAAGATCGCCGCGCGTTATACGATCGATGGTAAAAAGATTAGCGTTTCGTACGAAGTGACCAACGAGGGAACCGAGGACATGCCGTTCTTTGTGGGTGGCCACCCCGGCTTTAAGTGCCCGCTCGACGAGGGCGAGTCCTACGACGATTACGAGCTTCGCTTTGAGCAGCGCGAAGCCGCCGAGCTTTGCACCGCGGTTCCCTCTACGGGCCTGATCGATGTCGAGCACCGCAGCAAGAACCCGATGGTCGGCCATGACCTGCCGCTCACCCACGAGCTCTTCGATTTCGCGGAGACCATCTTTGACGTGCTCGAGAGCCGCGTAGTCACACTGACCAAAAAGACCGAGGACAAAGGCGTTCGCCTGACATTCCCCACCATGCCGTATCTGATCGTGTGGAGCAAGCCCGAGGGCGATTTTGTCGCGGTTGAGCCGTGGGGCGGTCTGTCCACCTGCTCCGACGAGGACGATATCCTGGAGCACAAGAGTGGCTGCCTGGTGGCCAAGCCGGGGGAGACCGTCGTCCGCGGCTTTGAGATCGAGATTCTTTAACGAGCTATCGTATGTTTGGGGAGGTATGTGCCGCCCCGGAAACAGGAGTTCAACATGATTTTGACCGTTACTATGAACCCGTCGGTCGATACGCGCTATCAGCTCGACAAGTTGGTGATTGATGACGTTAATCGCGTGACGCCCGAAAAGACCGCTGGCGGCAAGGGCCTCAACGTGAGCCGTGTGCTGCTGCAGCTGGGCGATGACGTGCTCGCAACCGGCCTGCTCGGCGGCCACATGGGTGCCTATATGGCCGAGCTTATGGATGCCGACGGCGTCAAGAACGACTTTGTGCCCATCGCCGGTGAGACGCGCATTTGCTTGAATATTCTGCACGAGGGCAATCAGACCGAGCTGCTGGAGAGCGGCCCGCAGATCGCTCCTGCCGAGCTCGATACCTTCACGGCCAAGTTCGCCGAGCTCGCTGCGAAGGCAGACGTCGTGACGCTTTCGGGCTCGCTGCCGCGCGGCGTCGATGCCGGCTACTATGCCGAGCTCGTCAAGATTGCCGAGAAGGCGGGCGCCAAGGTGCTGCTCGATACCTCGGGCGCTTCGCTGGAGGCCGCGCTGGCATCCGACGCCAAGCCCGAGCTCGTGAAGCCCAACCTGACCGAGATTAACGGCCTGCTGGGCACGTCCTTTACGACCGACGACGTCGACGCGCTGCGCGAGGCGCTTGCCGCCGACGGCCGCTTTGCCGGTATTCCCTGGGTTGTCGTCTCGATGGGTGCTGCCGGTTCGGTAGGCTTCCATGAGGGCCACGCGTTCCGTGCCAAGACGCCCGCGATTGCCGCTGTCAACGCGACGGGTTCCGGCGACTCGACCATCGCCGGCTTCGCGCATGCTATTGCTGCCGGCGCCGATGATGTCACGGTGCTTAAGACTGCCAATACCTGCGGCAAGCTCAACGCCATGGATCCCAAGACCGGCCACCTGGTCATGGACCGCTGGGACGAGGTCTACAACAGCGTCGTCGTGACTGAACTTTAGGAGTTACGGCACCTAACAGATCCAACAGAACGAGAGTGGATAATCTCCCGCTTTTGGCTCGAATGTGGGCTCAAAGTGGGAGATTTTCCACTCTCATTTTTCTCCTGGGGGTAGCTAATTTGGGACGGGGCGATTTTGACTACTTTTAAATGCAAAGTAGTCAAAATCGCC
>CALFDL010000021.1 GCA_937950415.1 uncultured Collinsella sp.
CTCGATCGACATTATGTGGCCAAACTGATTCGTGAGAATCAAAAAGTGAACGGCAATGTGAAATGAAATTGGTGCAAGCAGGCGAAGCATTGTCTTGAAGACATTCATGCTAGTCATGATTCGAGTATTTGATGATATTCCTCTATCAAATTCTTGGCCATAGTATATTTGATTGAATATTTATGGCTTGCTTTGCGAAAGCAATAGGAAAAAAGTATTGGAAAAAGGGAAGGGCCTGCGATGATTTCGTTGAAGAAGCTCGCTGCTGATGGACTGATTAAATTGACCGACGCGAGACGTAAGTACACGATAGATGGAGTGCAGCGGCTTGAGGCCATATATCGTATTCCCCTTAAATACCTTTATTACAACAATCAAAATGGGCGAATTAGTACAGCTCTTCAAAAATACGTTAGTGGGCATCCAGAGGTGGTCTTGAACCCCGCCTTGGATGATGAAAATCCTGAGTATAACGATTTGTTTGAGAGTTTTATCTTTAAATCGAATGAACAGCGCATGAAGGCGACCCAGGAATCGATTTCAGATAGAGGTCAAGAGGAGCCTGGTGTCGTGCTGGATGACGGCCGTGTGATTGATGGCAATCGCCGGTTTACGGCATTGCGCCGAATTCAAAAGAGCAAAGGCATAGAACAATACTTTGAAGCTGCGATTCTTGATTTTGATATCACCAATTCTGTTGATAAAAAAACAATCAAGCAGCTTGAGCTTGATTTGCAGATGGGAAAAGAAGACCGACAGGACTATGATCCAATCGATCGAATTTTCGATGTGTATAACACCGTTTACGTCGAAAAAATAATGACTCCTCAGGAGTATGCGAAAAGTATCGGCAAAGAACGAGCAAGGGGAATAAACAACGATATTAAGGAAGCGAAGCTGATTTCTTCGTATCTTGAATTTATTGGTGCTCCGAGGGACGCTTATTACATTGCCAAAGAGCTTCGGCTTGACGGACCGATGAATGAGGTGAGAAGGGTTCTCGACAAAAATAAGCTACTTGACGATGGGGAAGTCAAGAGTGCGGTTTTCGCTTTGCTGTCGATGCATTATTCTGGGACGGATGCGAATGAGGGTGGAGATATCACACGTCTTATTCGTAAAGAGCTTCAATCCATGGTTTCCAAGAAGGATGATTGGGTTTGTCTTACGGAAGACAATGTTGACACGATATATGATGCTTTCCAGGATACACCTGTCTCTGATGCATCTCAGATTTCGCAGATTCTGAATTCGAGCGAAGGGATTAAGGCTGCGTCGAATGATTTTATGCGGTCTAGTCGACGTTTGGGAAAGATGAACGAGTACAGAGGCGAGCTTCAAAAAGTAGTCGAAACTGTAAGTGCGTGTGTGGAATCGCTTGAAAGCATTGATACTGCTACTTTGGAAAGCCTTACGGTGGAGCAATCCAAGGACGTGGCTGCGGATTTGGAGAAAATCGGAATGATTGTTCGTAAGGATTATGATGTTTTATCTCAGACGGGTAATCTGCTATGAGCTTCTTGTCTCTGAAAATTGATACGCAGTATCAGACAACGGATCAACAGGTGGTTGACTCTTTTCTGATTCCAACGTTGTCTGAGGCGAAACGATATTGCAGGGTATCGGCATATTTTTCTCTTAAAGGGATTCAGCTACTTGCCGCCGGGCTGGAGCAATTGGCTTGTAATGATGGTCGTTATCAGCTGTTGCTATCCAGTCACATCAGCGAGACCGATTTTGATGAAATAAAACAAGGATATGAGTGGCGTAATCGTCTTAGGGAAAAACTGCAATGTCAGGATGCCGATGATATTGATCAAAAGCATTTAGGGTTGTTGGCAAAACTGATTGCAGAAGAAAAAGCGGATGTGAAAACTGCCTTTTTGAAGGAGGGCAAAGGAATCTTCCACGACAAATTCGGGTTACTGGAGGATTCGGAAGGAAATAAAGTTCTTTTTTCGGGATCCGCGAATGAATCGACAGGCGGACTCAGTTCGAATTATGAGTCGATTATTGTGGATGTAAGTTGGGATGAGAGCAGTCGTGTCAGGCAGCGTCTGCAAGCGGAGGTTAATCGGTTTGATCGGCTATGGTCTTCTCGCGAAGATGGGGTGATTACCGAAGACGTGAGTGATTTGGTATATGAACAACTCGCTCAATATCAGGGAATGGAGGATTGTCCCGGCATGGTTGATCAGAAGGAAGATTCGCAGTTGCCTGAAGGTTTTGAGGGATGGGCTTTTATCTATAAGGACGGAGACGTCTGGTTCATTGATACCACAGAAGAGCAGAGATCCGAACGAGACAGACATTTGAGAATAGGAGGAGATTGGGGAGGGAAATATTTTAAAGAGCATTCGCATCAAATGCTTGATGATCTTCCCTATGCTGTGGTTGAACAATGTCTAGAGAAAACTCGGAAAAGAGCGGAAGGCAAAGTTGCCTTCTGGATTGATCCGCGCATAGAACAAGATTTGAAACAGCAACGATATTCAATTGAACAGTATCGATACATGGGCGTTGCTCTTAAGGAAAATGTTAATCGATTCGAAGATGAGTTCGCACTTTTCCGTAATGTTATTTCAGAATCAGTAAGTCGTCCATTGAAGACTTTGCATTTGCAGTCGGCTTTCTATATGTACAAGATGGCACGAGCAGCTAATTTTTCGGTTCCCGGCGCCGGTAAAACGGCAATGGTCTTGGGCGTATTCGCTTATCTCAATAGCGGTAAGGCTAAGTTTGGTGAATTCGTTAGCAGGATTTTGGTGGTTTCTCCAATCAACGCCTTCGAATCCTGGAAAAGCGAATTTCAAAAGACCTTTGGTCCTAAGAAAAAGCTGCGAGTCGTTGATGTTCAGGATGGAAATTTTGACGGCGATTTACGTAGACGATGGGCGGTTTCGAATTTGGTCCTTGTCAATTATGAATCCCTCCCGAAATACCATGACCAGCTTATCGATTTGATTGATGGGCAAACAATGATTGTTTTTGACGAGGTCCATAGGATTAAAGGCGTTAATGCAACTAGAGCAACTGCCGCCATGGATTTGTGCGATAAAGCATTTTTCCGATATGTATTGACAGGTACGCCTATCCCTAATTCGTATTGTGATATCTATAACTTCTTGCATCTTTTGTACAAAAAAGAATATCCGGTTTTCTTTGGCTGGGACGTTCCGGAATTATCGAAAGCAAATCAGTATTTAGTCGATCGGATTAATGAAAAGCTGTACCCATTCTTCTGGAGAACGAATAAGGGCCAACTTGGGGTACCGCCCGCTGACCCTGATGACATTATTGAAGCTCCCGCTTCATCTGGACAACTTGAGTTGGCGCTCGCGATTTGGACGCAGGAAAAATCCAGTTTGGCAAAGTTGATTAGGCTCATGCAAGCGTCAACAAATCCTTCTTTACTGAAAGAGAAGATTGATTTCCGAACTCTGGGTTTGGAATCCAATGGAGAGTATTCTGAAGAAATAGATGAGAAGACCTTCAATCGGGCATTAATGCATGAAGAAACGGCCGTCACTTCGATTCTTTCGAATAAGTGTTATGAAGATTTTGATTTGGATAATATGAAATCGCCGAAGTTCGAAGAAGGACTGAAGCTGATTCGAGATCTTGTAAATCAGGGTAAGAAGGTTATTGTTTGGGGGTTGTTCGTCAATACTTTGCAAAAGATTTCCTCGCGTCTCGATGATTCCGATATAGATAATCGTTTGATTTATGGCGAGACTCCAGTGGATGTCCGTAAAGATTTTATTGCTGATTTCCGTAACCCGAATGGGCCTGCGGTGCTTGTATCCAATCCTCAGACGTTGGGCGAATCGGTTTCGTTGCAAGATGTTGTGCATGATGCCGTTTATTTTGAATTTAATTTCAATCTGACGTATATGTTGCAGTCGAGAGATCGCATCCATCGTTTGGGTTTACCGGATGGTCAATATACGCGCTATCACATCATGGAAACCATTAATGATCCGACGGAATATGGTTTTATCGATAGCCGGGTATACAAACGTTTGAAATACAAAGAACGAAGGATGCGTGAAGCCATCGATGGTGATGTCCTGAAGCCTGAGGTGACAGATGATTTGCTTGCGGACGTTCGATCTATTATCGAAAATGAGCGACGTAGCATAGCGAAAGCCCATGCAAAGACGGTTAATGTCGAAATCGAATGAAAGATTGGAATCCAAAGGTTTCCGGGCTTATGGTTCTCGGTAGGAACGGGTGTTTGGCGGACTTTGCCATGCAAGGGCAGTGTCCGTCAAACGCTTATAGTCTGTCTTTTATTTGGCTATAGAGATAAGCTCCGTTAATCCACCAAGCCTG
>CALFDL010000022.1 GCA_937950415.1 uncultured Collinsella sp.
CCGCCGCGATCTGCGCATGCAACACTACCTGCATGAGCACGTCGCCGAGCTCCTCGCGCAGATGCGCCGCGTCGTCGGTCTCAATGCAATCGAGCGCCTCGTAGGCTTCCTCGATCATGTTCTTGCCAATGCTCTGATGCGTCTGTTCGCGGTCCCACGGGCAGCCATCGGGCTGACGCAGGCGCCAGATGGTCTGCACCAGATGCTGCAGCTCAGCCGACGCGTCGACTAGCGTGGACAGATCGCGCGAGCCCTCGGCATTTTGTTGAGCCATATGCTCGGCCATGGTTAGTCCTCCTCCATGACCACGTGGCGGAACGCGCCGTTCTCGTAGACGCCGTAGCTGTGCGTGCCGTCCTTGGGAATGCTCACGCTGCCGGGGTTGAAGAGCCACAGGCCCGGGTGCGCGACGCTTTCCTCGTTAACCTTGACGTGCGTGTGGCCGTAGACGAGCGCGGAACCCTCGGGCAGCGCGGGCGCGTGGTCGACGCTGTTGTGCATACCGGCGCCAAAAACGTGGCCGTGCGTCAGGAACAGTTCACGGCCGGTCTCGTCAAACAACGTGGCGTAGTCGGCCATGACGGGGAAGTCGAGGACCATCTGGTCGACCTCGGCGTCGCAGTTGCCGCGGACGGCGATGATGCGGTCAGCCAGGGCGTTGAGCAGCGGAATCACGCGCTTGGGGGCGTAGTCGCGCGGCAGGTCGTTACGCGGGCCGTGGTAGAGTAGGTCGCCCAGCAGCACAATGCGGTCGGGCTGCTCGGATTCGATGGCAGTGCACAGGCGCTCGGCCCAGTATGCCGAGCCGTGGATGTCGGAAGCGATGAGGTATTTCATGGGGAGTCCTTTCGGAGTGGGGTTGATGGGAGCTGAATACGGGGTCCGGCGGATGTGGAGCCCATCTACCGTGTTACTCGAATCGCAGCGCCGCGCTCTGAGCCGCCTGCATCACGCGTTGGAGCGGCACGTCATGTTCGCGGGCAAGACGGGCGCAATCCTCGTACTCGGGAGCCGCGCGCTCGCTGCCGTCGGGCAGGGTCGCCACCTTAACGGACACCTCGCCCCAAGGCGTTGTCACCTGCTCGAATCGGCGCGGCAGGCAAACGCGTTCCATCACCTGGCGGCGAACGGCGTTGGTCGTGGTCTCCAAAAAGATAATCGTCTGTAGACGCTCGATATCCTCGTGCGAGCAGATCACCTGCAACTGCCATCCGGGGCGACCCTTTTTGCAGTAAAGCGGCAGCCAATGCACCTCGCGGGCGCCGGCCTCGCGCAGGCGGTCAGCGGCGTAGGCGAGCACCTCGGGCGACGCGTCGTCGATGTCGCACTCCAGCTTGACGATAGTTTCGGGCGCATCGGTCTCGCGAGACAGCGGGGATGTGCTATCGCATGGCATACGGTCCGGCTCCTTTCCGCATGGGCTCGTTTTGTTCACTCAAACGCTAGCACATCGGACGTGGCACAGGCGTGACTTTCGTCCGTCGCCGCCCTCGCCCCTATCCAAACATGTACATCAGCCTCCAAACATGTCATTTTTTGCAGCTTTTGGAGGCTGATGTACATGTTTTGAGAGCAAGCGAGGCCGCACCGGCGCCGCGCAGCCTTTCCAATCGATTTCGAGCTCCGGCGTGCGCGGCGTGTTGAGAGCTGCGCCATTACAATGGAGCGGATTCGCCAAATGCAAAGGAGTCGCCATGCCCACCTGCCCGCTGGTCGATTGCCACACCCACACTTCGTTTTCGGATGGCCATGCCTCGTTTGAGGACAACGTTCGCGCCGCTGCTGCGGCCGGCTGCCGCGCTATGGTCTCGACCGACCATCTCACCCTGCCCGCCAGCATGGACGCCAACTGCGAAGTGCAAGTTGTCGAGGGCGACCTGACGGCACATCGCCTGGCATTTGAGGACGCCCGCAAGCTCGCCGCGCAGATCGCGCCGGAGCTCGAGCTTGTCTATGGCTTTGAATGCGACTGGTACGAAGGTTGCGAGCCTTTGGTTGAGCGCTGGTCCGCGGGTGCCATAGTGCGCTTGGGCAGCGTGCATTGGATTGGCAACCCAGGCGATATCATGGCCGGCGCCGCGGGCACGGCGGGAACGGAAAACGTCGCTCGGCCCGATACACCCGATTCGCGCTGCGGTTGGATCGACGACGACACCAACCTGCACGTTTGGGAAAACCTTGGCGTGCTCGGCGTGTGGGAGCGCTACGTCGACGACTGGTGCCGTGCTTGCGAAAGCTCACTCAACTTTGATGTGATGGCCCACCCCGACCTGGTCATGCGCTTTTCGAAGGAAGGCTTTGCGCCCGACTTTGACCCCGCGCCGTTCTGGCAGCAGATGGCCGAGTGCGCCCACGACACGGGCCGCCGCGTTGAGGTCTCGACAGCCGCGCCGCGCAAGGGGCTCGACGATTACTACCCCACGACCGGCCTTTTGCGCTGCTTTGCCCACGCCGAGGTGCCGATCACTTTTGGCTCGGACGCACACCGCGCCTGCGACATCTGCTGGAACATCCGCGAGGCTCAGGCCCACGCCTACGACTGCGGCTACCGGGCCTTCGATATCCCCCACCCCACCGGCGAATGGCAACCCACACCCCTCGCCTAAGACTAGTCACTGGGGACGTTCTTAAATGACTAGTGGCGGCGAGCGTTGAGTTCGCCGGCAAGCTCGTCGAGGGTGATGCCGTAGCGCTCAAGCGTCACGAGCAAGTGGTAGATCAGGTCGCCAGCCTCGTAACGAATGTGGTCGTGGTCGTTATCCTTGCAGGCCATGATCACCTCGCTCGCCTCCTCGGCAAGCTTCTTGAGCAGCTCATCCTCGACGTCGGTCAACAGACGCGCGGTATAGCTCTCCTGCGGCGACGCGTCGCGACGGCCATGAATCACCTCGGCCAGCCCCGTCAGTGTCTCACCGATATTTCCCGGCTGCACGTTAGCTGTTCTGACTCCCATGGTTATTTCCTCTCGTTACTGCAGCGTAAAGTAGGTACCGGTCTCATCGAACCGAGGCTTTGCGCCCTTTTTCTCAAAGAACTCGACGATGACGGCATGGGCCTCATCGAGCCTTTCCTTCTCGGCCTCGAGCCAAAGCGACTGCGCCCCGCAGGCATCAGTCAGGTGCACGTGGCATGGCACGCCCGCGCGGAGGAGCTCGGTGTTGCAGTCGGCGACCTCGAACGGCGTCACGACTTTCATCGCACACCCCCTTCCACGCGCTTAAAGAAGCAGGTACGGTTGCCGGTGTGGCAGGCCGGACCCGGCGAGTCGACCTTGACCAGTAGCGTATCGCTATCGCAATCGGCCCAGAGCTCCTTGACCTCCTGCATGTTGCCGCTCGTCGCGCCCTTGTTCCAG
>CALFDL010000023.1 GCA_937950415.1 uncultured Collinsella sp.
AGGCGCTCTCTGCGAGCGGTGCGAGCTTTTGGCAAATTGTGTTCCAGGCCATTTGCCCTGCCACCATCACCAAGCTGCTCTCGTGGACGTTCATTCGCTTCGAGATCAATTTTGCCAACGCGGTGGCCGTGGGCGCCTTTGCAGGCGCGGGCGGTATCGGCTTTCAGCTGTACCAGGCGGGCAACTACTACTACAACCTGCACGAGGTGGGCGTGATCGTCTATGTGTGCCTGGCCGTGTCGTTTGCGCTCGAGTTCATTTCGGTTCGCCTTCGCCGTCGCTACATCATCGACTCGGATAACTAAGGAAAGATTTACATGCTAACAAGAAGAGAGAGGACCGAGGTCCTGGTTGAGAGCGGCCCTGCGCTTGCGCTCGAACTGGCGAGCCTGGTCGAAACCAACGCTCCTGTCGAGGATATCGTGCCGGCGCGCCAGGGCCTTGTGATGTGCCAGGTGCGCGAGACGGCTCGCAACAGCCGCTTTTATCTAAGCGAGGTGCTTGTTACCGAGAGTCGCGTGCGCATTGGCGAGGCGGACGGCCTGGGCGTGCTCATGGGAACCGATGCCGCGCATGCTCGCGCGCTCGCGGTGATCGATGCCGCCTATGCGATGGAGCCGGCGCCTGCCTGTATGGCGGAGCTTGAGCGTCGCATCGAGGAGGCACAGGCCGCGGTGTCGGAACGCGCGGTTGCGCAAGACGCTCGAACCTATGTATCGCGCGTTGAGTTTGATGAGATGTCCGGTCAAGACATGAGCGTTCAGGCGGTGGTCAAATGAGCGAGCAGGATGAGGTCTTCGACCGCGATCCCTCTTTGGACGAGCGTGCCTTTGAGCTGCAAGGGACGTTTCGCACGGTTCTTGACTGCATGGCGCGTCCCGGCGAGGTTTGCCGCCTGTCTGTCACGGATGCCTATGAGGCAGAGGCCAAGCGCTGCGGTGTATTCCCCGCAACGCTGATGCTGGCCGACATGCTGCTTGATAGCGGCACGACCTTTTGTATGGCGACGGTGGGCTACGAGCATGCCGCTCGGCAGATTGCGAGCCGGACGCATGTGACGCCCGCGGCGCTGGGTACGGCTGCATGCGTGATCGTTCCGGAGGCGTTCCGGGGCGAGGATGCAGCGAGTGCGGTTGCCGAGCTTACGGCGGGGACTCTTGAGCAGCCGCATCTGGGTGCGACGGCTATCGTCGAATGCTCGGTGCTTTTGGGTCTAGACGCGCAGGGCATGCGTGTAGGTTCCGCCTCTCATGCGTGCGCCAAGAGCGCCTGGGAGCTCAGCGGCCCCGGCGTCGACGGCGCTGCGCACCTCTCCTGCGATCGCGGTGATGTATTGCGTGCGCGCGTTGCGCGTAAGGACGAATTCCCCTGCGGCATCGACCTGATGTTTGTAGATGGATTTGGCCATATCGCCGCCGTTCCCCGTTCCAGTGCCTGCAGGGAGGTTGAATCATGGGATATGTAGCTGTCTCCGGCGGCGAGCAGGCGATTGCCGCGTCGCTTGAGCTGCTCGAGCGCGAGCGCGTTGCGGGTGGTCGCACGCTCGATCCCGCGCTCATCATCGAGGCCATGCCGCATGCGGTCGAGCAGGTGCAGTCCGAGGGTTCCGTTTGGGCTCCCGAGGTTGCTGCAATCGCACTCAAGCAGGCATCGGGTTCTATCGAAGAGGCGGTCTTTTTGGTACGTGCCTACCGCTCCACCCTCGAGCGCCTCTACACATCGCGCGTGATCGATACGGGTGAGATGCGCGTTTCGCGTCGCATCTCCGCTGCCTTCAAAGATATCGAGGGCGGGCAGATTTTGGGCGCGACGCGCGATTACAGCCATCGCCTTATCAACTTCGATTTGAGCGAAGAGGAAGATGCCGATGTCCGTGCCGCTCGTGCTGCAATCGATGAGCGTCTGGAAAAAGCATCCGAGGCTTTTTACGCTGTGGCCGAGGCCGCACCTCTCGACCGCGTTCCTAAGGTGTGCGATTACCTGCGTCAGATTGGCATGATTCGTCCCTGCGCCGTGGATGATACCGAGCCCATCGACATCACCAAGACTCCGCTTTCCACGCCGGCACCTCGCAGCGTCATCCTGCAGGCCCTTTCGCGCGGACTTACCCAGGCGGTCATCGCTATCGGATATGCGGCTATCCGCGGTTTTGGCATCTCCCATCCCACGGTGGGCGAGCTGCGCCGCGGCAGCGTGCCGGTGACGATCGATGCCCCCGGTGTCGACCCTGCCCAGGCTTCTGCCGACGACGCGTACTATCTGGGCGCACTTCCGGTTTGTGAAGTCGAAAGCCTGATTGCCGACGACGAGGTTACCGAGACGGGCGAGCACGTGAACGCGCTCGATGTGGGTTACGGCCTCGTCACCGGCAGCGACGAGAGCAAGGCTATCGCCATGAGCGTCCTTGACCACTCGCTGCGCGTCGACGACGTGCGCTATCCCACGCAGGACCAGGAGTTCGTGCTCTATCACATCGATGGCGTGGAAGCTACGGGCTTTATCAGCCATCTTAAGCTGCCGCACTACGTGACGTTCCAAAGCAAGCTCGATGCGGCCCTGCGTTCTATGAATCATGCCGAGGAGCAGAAGGAGGACGGTTCCTGTGCAGCGCAACTATAACTTCGCTTTTTTGGATGAGGGATCCAAGCGCGAGATTCGCCGTGCGATTTTGAAAGCTGTTGCCATTCCGGGCTACCAGGTGCCGTTTGCCAGCCGCGAGATGCCCATCGGCCGCGGTTGGGGCACGGGCGGCCTGCAGGTCACCTTGTCCTGCATCGGTCCCGACGATGTGCTCAAGGTTATCGATCAGGGCTCGGACGCGAGCGTCAACGCCGTGTCCATCAGGAGCCTCGTGCACGAGACCACGGGCGTCGAGACCACCACGGCCACAGCGGATGCAACCCTTATCCAGAGCCGTCATCGCATCCCCGAGCTTCCGTTGCGCCGCGACCAGCTCATGGTGCTGCAGGTTCCCATGCCGGAGCCCCTGCGCACCTATGAAGCGCGCGAAAGCGTGACGCGTCGCCTGCATGCCGAGGCAGAGTACACCGGAGCCTACCTGGAGCTTTTTGAACAGATCGTGCGCTACGGCTCTACGACCACCGGCGCCGACCATCCCGTGATGGTGCAGGATCGCTACGTTATGGCGCCGAGCCCTATTCCGCGTTTCGACAATCCCAAGCTCAACGATGCCGAGAATCTCTTTTTGTTTGGCGCCGGTCGCGAGAAGAAGATCTATGCCGTGCCGCCCCATACCAAGGTGGAGTCGCTCGCCTTCGAAGACCATCCCTTTGTGCGCGAGGATTTTGAAGGTAAGCGCTGCTGCATCTGTGGGGCGACGGGCGTCTATATGACTCAAACCATCGATCCCGTTACGGGCAAGAAGGCATGGCAGTGCTCCGATACCGATTATTGCGCAGAGCGTCTCGAGGAGGGCGGAAGCGATGAGTAAAGGCACGACGATGCTTCCCGCTACGGTTCATCATGAATTTAAGGATGAGGCTCCGGTTTTGTCCGTTCGCCATCTGGCCAAGCGCTTTGGCGCGGGCTGCGACTACTGTCGCGACCCGCATGCCCAACTCGAGCGCAACATCTGCCCCGTGTGCGGCACGGTGCACGCGGTACGCGACATCTCGCTCGAGGTGCATCGCGGCGAGATTTTGGGCATCGTGGGCGAGTCCGGCTCGGGTAAGTCGACGCTCATGCAGTGCCTCTATTTCGACCAGGAGCCCACGGCGGGCGACATGCGCGTTGCCGCATACGACGAGGGCCGGGGCAACTGCTTTGACCTTTCGCGTCAGCAAAAACGCCTTATCCGCGACGAGATCTTCGGCATGGTCTACCAAAATCCCTACCTGGGCCTGCGCATGAACTTCTCGAGCCTTTCCAATATCGCCGAGAAGCAGATCGCTGCCGGTATCCGAGACGTTTCCTCCATGGTCGATCGCGGTCGCGAGCTGCTCGATCGCGTGAACATCCCCTTGCGGCGTGAACAGGATCCGCCGCGCGCGTTTTCGGGCGGTATGCAGCAGCGCGTGCAGATTGCCAAGGCTCTTTCCAACCGTCCTCCGCTGCTGTTCTTGGATGAGGTCACCACCGGTTTGGACCTTTCGGTTCAGGCGCGCGTGCTCGACCTGATTTTGTCGCTGCGACGTGACCTGGGGGTGTCGATGGTCGTGGTGAGCCATGACTTAGGCGTGATTCGCCTGCTTGCCGACCGCACTATCGTCATGCTTGACGGGCAGGTTATCGAGCATGGCCTGAC
>CALFDL010000024.1 GCA_937950415.1 uncultured Collinsella sp.
ATAAGTATGTTTGAGCTATTCGCCATGTGCATCCATTTCGTCTAGAGCCCACTGAGGAATTTCTATTTGAAGAGATTTGTCGGGCTCGATATCTTCGATTCGCTTGTTGTAGTGGGCAAGAAGCCGTGCGACATTTAATCGAATTAGGCCTCGCTTGTAGAACGATAACTCTTCAATATTGATGCCGATAAACGATTCGAGCGCGATAACCTGTACGCGATTGCCGAGTCCCTCACTTTCGAACAGTCCGTAAGCGAAGGAAACTTTATCGTGGGGGACAACGACGATGGGCCGAATGCCATTTCGAATGTTATCTCGGCATCGATCGGTCAATTTGGCCATTGGCGATACAGTCACATGAAATGCAGCATCATTGATTTGGAAATCGCCAGAACGGTCTGTCTGCTGGTCGGCGGCGTTTGAGTTGTCCTTTCCGATTTCTATGGTTGGAAATAACATCTCAAGTTTTGCACCTACCAGGTGCTGTGCGACGGTACCCGTTGGCTTATCGGACCGTAGGCTTGCTTCGGCTAGGATATCATCGACAATGACAGAAATTGGTTTTTGAAGATCGATTTCGACTTTGATTCTCTGCCGGTTAAAGAAATCGACCTGGATTCGCTCGACGAAGAAATTGGCGATTGCATTCGCAGCTTCAAGACGAGTGTCTTCGCAAATGTCACTGGGTAGGGCAGAGTTGATAATTGTGGCAAGCTCAAGCGCCATCGGGAGTGTGCCGCGTGAGGTTCTGCCGCCCTCTGACGCGAAGGCACGCGTTTCCCCATGTCTGGCTAAAACTGTTTTGATGCATGCTCCACTTAGGCCTCGTACTTGGCTCCCCTTGTCCGATTGCACATAATCGTCGGTGAGCGGAAAACGGTTTTGCAGCAGCTCGCTTATGCCTATGCCAACCGCCATAACGTTACGGTTGACATAGCCTCGCTTGTTGCGCTTGGATTCGTACCAGAGTTCAATGGCATCCAAGATACCTTTATCGGGCTCGCTCAAGGAGCAATTGGTCATTTCCATTATTGTTCACTCCGTTCCTTGAAGACATAAGCGCGGGTTTGACTGCATTTTTTATAAGCCAAGTGACAACTGGCACGGCAACTGCATCGCCGAATGCGTAGCGAATCTGAGCATCCGAGAAGCCGCTAAACTGACATGAGTCAGCACCTTGGAGACGGGCATATTCAGTTCCAGTCATCCAGCGAACTTCTATTTTTCCGTTTTCGCATATAACGACTGCCTGTCTTGATGAGCCGCCGCGAGCCGTTCTTAGACATCCGGCAATTTCTTCTTCACGGATTTCCCAGCGCACAACGCCCGATCGCGTGCGACGGTAAGCAGTGCGAACAATTTTTTCTTTGGCATTTAAGAAGCGCTGAAGGCGCTCTGCTTGATGCGGTGCAAGTGAGTCGATAAATGCTTGCACTTGGTTTTTGTTCCACCAACGCTTGTCGTCCTCGGGAATATTTTCAACAACCGTTGCAAGGCCCCTCATGCGAAGTGGGCTCGGTTCGTTTAGGTGAGAGACGTGCGTAATGAGTGAAGGGTCGGAGTGAATCCAGGAGACCTTTTCAGGTCGAAGCGAGGAATCGAGTCGGCTGTTGGGAAGAGGGTTTTTTAATCCGACGACAAACATGCGGGGGCGTGACTGGGGAAGCCAGTGCCGTGCATCGATAAAATAGGCGTCGCATGAATAGCCTAAACGATTAAATTCCTGGCAAACGAGTCTAAAGTCATCACTGTTATTAGACGTGGCAAGGCCGATGACATTTTCGAGAACAAGTGCCCGCGGGGCACGATCGCTCATTCCTTCGATGGCCTTAATAAAGCCAAAGAACGCACTGGACTCTTTGCCAGAGATAAGTCCCTCCCTGTTTCCCGCGAGAGATAAGTTTGTGCAAGGGCTTGACGCCCATGCGATGTCGGCTTGGGGTATTAGGTCGGGGTCGAGTGTGTGAACATCCTGCTCGACTAGATGTTCATCGCCCCAACACTGGCTGTACATGGCGCATTTAGTATGGTCTATGTCATTTGCCCAGATTGTTTTGATTCCGGCTTTTGCCATGCCGGCACGAGCCAAGCCAATGCCTGAAAAAAACTCAAGCGCGGTTAGTTGTGGCGAGAACTGCAGAATGTTGTGCATGTACTGGCTTTCAGATAGTTGTTATTTGGCATCTAATGGTACTTGTTTGTGAGGACATCCGCTTACATACGGATGAGATTCCCTCGATACCGTGCCATCAATTGACATTTTATTCAGAATGCGAATAGCAGGTGGTGTGGGCGGCACGGAAGCGGCAGTTCTCGCGCATGCGGCAGATATTGCAGGTGGGGCGGCTTTGGGCGTCGTGGACCTCGCCATCGAACAGGCCGATCACCGCGGTCACGCTTTTGGTGGGCATGAGCAGGCTGGTGGGCGTGACGGTCAGGCCGATAAGCCGCGTGGCGTTGAGCGCATTGACGATCGAGCGCTGGGCCGAGAGCGGGCAGTCGCCGTAGCCGGGGCTAAAGCGCCAGTTGCCGGCGAGCCCATGAACGGCGGCGTCCGTCTTGACCTGCTGGTCCATTTGCTCAACGGCGGCTTCCACGTAAGCGGAGCACGCGGCGTCGAGCACGGCGCCCTCCAGGGGATGTTGGGCTCCCGTGGTGCGCAGGCGACGCTCGGCGTCCATGCCGAGGGTGCATGCCATGAGTGCGGCAAAGCGGGCGTCTTTGAGATGGCGATAGATATCGCGACCGCGCAGCTCAACGTTGGTGCCGACCAAGCGAATGCAAGGCTCATTTTGTTCGTCCACGCCTGTGGCATCGACGGCAAACACGCGGCGCACGCCACGGGGCTCAATGTCCAGTTCCAGGCGCTCGACTACAAGCTCAATACGCTGCGACAGCTCGGGCTCAATCTGCTGGCCGCCATAGCCCAGATACCGCAGCATCTCGGCACGGTCGACACGAGGGTGGTGGGCAGCGTCGATACGGTAAAGCGCCGGCGACGCAAGGTCGGCCGGCACTTCAACAACGGTTATATCGGCGTGCGGTTTTTCCATTACCCCAGGCGCTCCATAATGGTTGCGGCGATCGCAGGACGATTCATAGTGTACAGGTGCAGACCGTCGGCACCGTGCTCCTTGAGGTCGCAAAGCTGACGGGCAGCATAATCTACACCGGCTGCCTGCAGGCTCTCGGGGTCATTCTCGTACTTGGCGAGAATCTTGATGACGGGGGAGGGCAGCGACGCGCCGCACATAAAGACCATGCGGCTGATTTGCGACTTGCCCATAAACGGCATGATGCCCGCGGTAATGGGCACGGTGATGCCGGCCTTGTCGGCAAGCTCGCGGAAGCGATAGAAGCACTCGTTATCAAAGAAGAGCTGTGTCACAAAGAAGCTCGCGCCGGCGTCTTGCTTTTGCTTGAGGTGCTCGACCGAGAGGTTAAGATCCTCGCAAGCAATGTGGCCCTCGGGGTAGGCTGCGGCGCCCACGCAAAAGCCGGCGTCGACGAGCTCGGGGATGAGGTCACGGGCGTAGGCGTAGTCCGAGGCGGGCTTGTCGTCCTCAGTCGCGCCAGCGGGCAGGTCGCCGCGCAGGGCCAGTACATTTTCTACGCCGGCGGTGCGATACTCGTCGATCTTGGCGGCGATGTCGGCGTGGGTGCGGCCCACGCAGGTGAGGTGTGCCACAGAGGGCGTGTCGAATTCGCTCGAAATCATATGCGCGATGGGGGCGGTGGTGGCGCCGTTGCCCGAGCCGCCAGCCGAGCAGGTGACCGAGACAAAGCTCGGCGAAAGCTTGCACAGATTGCCTGCCACTTCGCGAGCCGTGTCGAGGGTGAGCTCGCCCTTGGGCGGGAACATCTCAAACGAAACGGGCGCGGTGCCCTGGGATGCTGCCTGCTTAAAAACCTCGTCGACGCGCATATCGTGCTCCTCTAGATACGTAATAGTGTGATGTGCTGTAAGGATTCTACAGCACCACTGTGTCACGGTGGAGTTTCACTCGTTATTCGGGGATACCAATCAAAGATGCCTTGCTATCGGCTTTCTCTATAACAGAGCGGCTAATCTAGGCACGGACTATAAAGACTGGTATCTGATGCAAAATACCAGTTAATAGAGCTCCATCCCAAATTGACTACCCTTAAACCATGGAGAGAGGTCTGCAATTTATACAGTTGATTGGCTGTTAAGGGTGGCAATACCGCTGCGATGCGGTAACCTCATTGATTGGTTTCGCGACAGCAACATAACGGTAATGTCGCGGAAACACGGCGAGTCTAAGCTATGACTCGTTCGTTAGTAATCAACACCGCTTCTCACGCGGTGCCGATACGAAGGGAGTTCCGTATGGCCGAACTTACTGACCGCTTCGGGACCATGGTGTTCTCTGAGGAAGTCATGAAGGACTACCTCCCCAAGGACATTTGGAAGCGCCTTGCTGCAACCCTCGAGGGCGGTGAGCCGCTCGACCTGGATGTGGCCAACGCCGTTGCCCATGCCATGAAGGTCTGGGCCATCTCCAAGGGCGCGACGCACTATGCGCACTGGTTCCAGCCGCTTTCGGGCATTACTTCCGAGAAGCACGACAGCTTCCTGGAGCCCAACCACGACGGCACCGCCATTACCAAGTTTACGGGCAAGAACCTCATCCAGGGCGAGCCCGATGCCTCGAGCTTCCCCAACGGCGGCCTGCGTGCTACCTTCGAGGCCCGTGGCTACACCGCTTGGGACCCCACTAGCCCCGCCTTCATTAAGGACGATGTCCTGTGCATCCCCACGGCTTTCTGCTCCTACACGGGCGAGGCCCTGGACAAGAAGACCCCGCTGCTGCGCTCCATGCGCGTGGTGGGCGATCAGGCGCTGCGCATCCTCCGGCTCATCCTGCAGCTGAAAAAGGCGTGAGATCCGCGTCAAAAACCGCGTGAAAAACCCAGAAACGGCATTGCAATCGTTTCAAATAGATGCTATAATCAGAATTACCCCTTTGGGGCATTCTGACGCCGGGGTGCGGCCTCCGCGGTCCGGCGCGGAATATCATTACGAAAGAGGTAGATTTTCAAATGAAGAAGTATCTTGCACTGCTTCTGGTCCTGGTCATGGTCCTGAGCCTGGCTGCCTGCGCATCCAAGACGGAGCCCGAGACCACCACCGAACCGGAAACCACCACCGAAACCGCTCCCGAGACCACGGAAGAACCCGCCGCTGAGGAGCCTGCAGCTGAAGAAGAGACCCCGGCTGAAGAGCCCGCTGCCGACGCTGCTTACTCCGTCGCCATGATCACCGACTACGGCGATATCACCGACCAGTCCTTCAACCAGACCACCTACGAGGCCTGCAAGGCGTTTGCCGATGCCAACAAGATCGAGTTCTCCTACTTCAAGCCCGCCGGCGACAACACCGCCGACCGTGTGGCTATGATCGAGAAGGCCGCGGACGAGGGCTACAACGTGATCGTGATGCCCGGCTACGCTTTCGGCGGCGCCATCGTGGAAGCTGCTCCCGAGTTCCCCGACGTGAAGTTCATCGCGCTCGACGTCGCCGCCGGCGACCTGCTCGAGACCGCCGTTGCCAAGGCCGGCGAAACTTACGACTACACCCCCGAGAATTGGGACCTCAACAAGTACGTTGACATGAGCAACGTCTACTGCGCGGTCTATCAGGAAGAGCTGTGCGGCTACATGGCCGGTTACGCGGCTGTGAAGCTCGGCTATAAGAACCTCGGCTTCCTCGGCGGCATGTCCGTTCCCGCGGTCGTCCGTTACGGCTACGGCTTCGTGCAGGGCGTTGACGCCGCTGCCGCCGATCTGGGCCTCACCGATGTCAAGGTCAACTACATCTACGGCGGTCAGTTCTTCGGCGACGCCGACATCACCGCTGTGATGGATACCTGGTATCAGGGCGGCACCGAGGTCGTCTTCGCCTGCGGCGGCGGCATCTACACCTCCGCGGTCGACGCGGCCAAGAAGGCCAACGCCAAGGTCATCGGCGTTGACGTCGATCAGGCGGGTGTCATCGCCAAGTATGCCGGCGTGGACGGCATGACCGTCACCTCCGCCATGAAGGGCCTCTATCCCGCGACCTATGACACCCTCACCGATGTTATCGTCAACGGCAACTGGGACAAGTATGTCGGCAAGATCGCAACGCTCGGCCTCGTTTCCGGCACCGATCCCGAGGCGAACTACGTCCAGATCCCCATGGGCGACGGCACCCAGTGGTCCGACAGCTTCACGCAGGACGACTATAAGGCCATGGTGAAGGATATGTTCGACGGCAAGATCACCGTTTCCAACGATGTGAGCAAGACTCCCTCTGACTTCGCCACCGTGATCGCTGTGGAGGACCAGGGCGCTATCAAGGGCTAAGCGCAGAGCACAAATCTATATGCGAAAAGGAACGTCCGAAAGGACGTTCCTTTTTTATCCGCCAAAAGAAGGAGGTACGGAAAACCATTGGCGTCCCGGTGGAATGGGGTATTTCGGCTGTTGAAGCGGCTGGCAGTCTTTTCGGGAACAGTTTGCGGAAAGCGGACGAGTTTCCCGATGGAAGCGCCCTGAGGAGACCACTCTTCAAAAAAATGATTCCGGCCGTCGATTTGCCTTTCTTTTTGAGCGGAGTTATAGTATACTGAATGTAATACTGGATGTGAGGGCAATATGCCGCTGCCGGTAAATGAATATGGTTTCCGTCCCCGCAAAATCCTCGCGGCGGGCCATTAAAACGGAAGGAGGGCGGTTTGACTTGGAAACGAATTACGCCATCGAAATGCTCCACATTACGAAGCGGTTCCCAGGCATCATCGCCAATGATGACATTACCCTTCAGTTGAAAAAGGGTGAGATCCATGCCCTGCTGGGCGAAAACGGCGCGGGTAAGTCCACGCTGATGAGCGTGCTGTTCGGCCTGTATCAGCCGGAGGAGGGAACAATCAAGAAGGACGGCAAGGAGGTCTCTATCAAGGACCCCAATGACGCCAATGACTTGGGGATCGGCATGGTGCACCAGCACTTCAAGCTGGTGGACTGCTTTACGGTGCTGGACAACATCATCATGGGCGTGGAGCCTACGAAGCATGGCTTTCTCCAGAAAAAGGAGGCCCGGGAAAAGGTGCTGGCCCTCAGCGAGAAGTACGGTCTCCATGTGGACCCGGACGCTTTGATCGAGGACATCACCGTGGGTATGCAGCAGCGCACCGAGATCCTGAAAATGCTGTACCGGGACAATGAGATCCTGATCTTCGACGAGCCCACCGCCGTGCTGACGCCTCAGGAGATCGACGAGCTGATGCAGATCATGAAGAATCTGGCGGCGGAGGGGAAGTCCATCCTCTTTATCTCTCACAAGCTGGCGGAGATCATGGCGGTGGCGGACCGCTGCACCGTGCTCCGCAAGGGCAAGTACATCGGCACCGTCAATACGAAAGACACCACCCCGGCGGAGCTGTCCGCCATGATGGTGGGCCGCAACGTCAATTTCCATGTGGAAAAGAAGCCTGCGGAGCCGGGAGACGTGGTGCTGGAGGTCAAGAATATGACCATGGCCTCCAAGGTCCATAAGAACAACGCTGTGAAGAATGTGTCCTTCCAGGTACGGCGGGGCGAGATCGTCTGCATTGCGGGTATCGACGGCAACGGCCAGACGGAATTGGTCTATGGCCTGACCGGTCTGGAACCGCTGGTGTCCGGCGAGCTCTCCCTCTGCGGGCAGGACATCACCCACACCTCCATCCGCAAGCGGAGCACCATGGGCATGAGCCACATCCCTGAGGACCGGCATAAGCACGGTCTGGTGCTGGACTATTCTCTGGAGGACAACATGGTGCTCCAGCGGTACTTTGAGCCGGAATTCACCGACAAGGCGGGTTTCCTGCGGCGGAAGAACATCCGCGGCTACGCGGAGCGGCTGATCGAGCAGTATGACGTGCGCTCCGGTCAGGGCCCTGTTACCATTGCCCGCTCCATGTCTGGCGGCAACCAGCAGAAGGCCATCGTGGCCCGTGAAATCGACAAGGATCCGGAGCTGCTGGTGGCAGTCCAGCCCACCCGCGGTCTGGACGTGGGCGCCATTGAGTACATCCACCGTCAGCTGGTCGCCCAGCGGGACGAGGGCAAGGCGGTGCTGCTGGTGAGTCTGGAGCTGGACGAGGTCATGGACGTACCCGACCGCATCCTTGTGATGTACGAGGGTGAGATCGTGGGCGAGCTGGACCCGAAAACCACCACCCAGGAGGAGCTGGGCCTCTACATGGCCGGCGCCAAGAGAGACGAGGTGAAGGCATGAAAAAGAATATTTTCAAGAGCAACGGCTTCCAATCGCTGCTGGCCTCTCTTTTGTGCATCGTGCTGGGTCTGTTCCTCGGCTATCTCGTGCTGCTGGTCATCAATCCCGCTGGCGCCGGCGAGGCGATCCTTACTGTGGTCAAAAACTTCCTGACCTATAAAAAGACATCCTCCCAGTTGAAATATCTGGGCAACACGCTGGTCAAAACCGCACCGCTGCTGATGTGCTCGCTGTCCATCCTGTTTGCCTATAAGGTGGGCCTGTTCAACATCGGCGCTGCGGGCCAGTATTGCTTCGGTGTGGCGCTGAGCCTGTACGCGGCGCTGGGTTTGGGCTGGAGCTGGCTGCCCTGCCTGCTGGTGGCTATGGCCGGCGGCGCAGTGCTGGGGGCCATCTCCGGTGTGCTGAAGTCCTATTGCAACGTCAACGAGGTCATCTCCGGCATCATGCTGAACTGGATCGTCCTCTACCTGACCAATATGCTGCTGACCACGGTGAAAGAGGCCGCCAGCCCCTACACCATCGTGCTGGCCAACAACAACCCCTCTGCTGTGCTGCCCTCTCTGGGATTGGGGGCGCTGTTCAACAAGAATCAGTATGTGGGTCTGGCCATCCCCCTGTCCATTGTGATGGCGATTCTGATCTGGATCGTACTGGATAAGACCAGATTCGGCTATGAGCTGAAGGCTACCGGCTTCAACCGCAACGCCGCCAAATACTGCGGCATGGCGGAAAAGCGGAACGTGATCCTGAGCCTGGTGATCTCTGGTGCGCTGGCCGGCATGGGTGCGGCGCTGCTGTACCTCACCGGCTACGAGCAGTGGCAGTGCTCTACCTCCTCCGTTCCCGCCATGGGCTTCAACGGCATTGCCGCCGCCTTCTTAGGGGGACTGAATCCTCTGGGGACGGTGCTGGCGTCCTTCTTCATCCAGCACATCACCGCCGGCGGCGCGTATGTGGATAAGTCCATGTACTGCGCGCAGATCTCCGATCTGATCT
>CALFDL010000025.1 GCA_937950415.1 uncultured Collinsella sp.
GACGAGCTCATCCAAGAGCTTCTCCGAAAACAGGTTACCGCGACCCAGCTGCCCGGCAGGATCGAGCTGGAGCTTGAGCCGCGCCGACTCGACCATGGCCTCGTGGCCGTACATCGTCTCCAGGAAGCCCGCCTTGATCTTGCCGACGCCGTGTTCGGCGGAGACGGCGCCGCCCATGGCCGTGACCTCGGAAGCCCACTGGGCAAAGAGTTCTCCGCCGCGGCGGTAATCCTGCGCATCGCGCGGCAGAGTGTTCACATGCAGATGGTTGTTACCGATGTGCCCCCAGGCGGCAGACTCAAGCCCGCTTTCGGCCAACGTGCGGCGATAGAGGGCAATGACATCGGCCAAGCGTGCGTTGGGCACCGACATGTCCGAGCCCAGTTTGGTGATGGTGGGATCCGTGCGGCGACGCTCGTCGATGAGCATGTTGACGCTCTCGGGCACCGCATGGCGGAAGAATCGCTGACACTCGCGATCGACTTCGGTGCGGGCGACCCATGTCGCATCGTCGCTGCCGCCCGCAAGCTCCAGCACCCATCCCAGGTGGTACAGCTCCTCGGTCGCCTGCGCTTCGTCATCGCAGTCGAGCTCCACGTAGACACAGACCTTTGCCTCGTCGTCGAGCGCCGGCAGCGAGGCAAACGCGGTCGACTGCTCGCGCTGGCGACGCAGGATATCCAGGGCGCCAGCATCGAAATACTCAATAGCGGCGGCATGGGACAGCACGGGACGCACGGAATCGGTAAAGGACACGGCCTTGTCTTCGCTATCGAAAAAGCAACTCACACCCCATACGACCGAAGGTGCCGCCTGCAGGGCGATCTCGAGCTCGGTAATGACGCCGAGCGTGCCGCACGCACCGATAAAAAGATCGATGGCGTCCATATCGTCCGCAACAAAATACCCCGAGGCATTTTTGGTCTTGGGCATGGTGTAGTCAGGAAGATCAAGCTCGAATGTATGACCCTCTGCCGTCACGAGCGACAGGTGGCGGCCCTGGGCAAAAGCCTCGCCGCGCTGAAGCTCAAGCAAATCGCCATCAGCCAGCGCGACGTGGAGTCCCGTGACATGCGGGCGTATGGGACCGTAAGCGTAGCTGCGGGCGCCGGAGGCGTTGCATGCCGCCATGCCGCCCAGACAGGCAGATGCCTCGGTGGGATCGGTGGGAAAGAACTGCTCGGGGGACTCTTGGAACTCCTCGTAGGCCTCAAGCGATGCCTGGTCCCAACCAGCGGTCGGCAGCACCTTCTTGCCCAGCTGCTTGCGCAGTTCCGAAAGCACAACGCCCGGCTCCACGCGCAGCAGAAATTGGCCTTGTTCATCGCGGCGAAGGCCCAAGTAGCGATTCATGCGGGAAGTATTGAGAATGTGACCGCCATGAGGCACGGCGCCGGCGGCAAGACCGGTCCGGGCGCCCTGAACCGTCACCGGGACACGCTCGGCATGGAGCTTTTTCAAAATGGCGCGGACCTCGTCTTCCGTTGTCGGAAACGAGATGCTCGATGCTTCGCCCGATGCACGAGATTCATCGCGGCCATACTCTTCGAACTCGTCGGTGAAGGGTTTGATGGTTGCAGACACGCGAACTCCCCCTTTAGCTAACTACAGTGTTTGCAGGGAGATGTTACCGCATCGTTTCGTCGACGTGTTCGAGACCGTCTCCATAATTGGCGATTTTTACGTTCGTGCAATTCGGCGAGCGGCAAGGTTTCCTCGGCAGACGATGCTTTTGACACATATCGCCCCGCCGTCGCCGATCGCGTAAATGTCGCTCGAAAAAAGTTGAAGTAATTTTTACTGCCTTTTACCTGCGGAGATATCAATCCGTCAAGCATTTGGTCAGAAATTGGTCAAGTAGCGGCTGATACGGTCGGCGTCGACAGCCAAAACCGATAGAAGTTTTGGCCCAGAAGCAGGGAGGTTCCCATGGCATATTACTGGCCCCAGTACGGCGTCGCCATCGAGGTCGACGACGATCCCTATCTCCTGCCTTTCGACGAAGAGGCGTTCCCCGATACGGCGGTCTACCACGTCACCACCGATGTTATCTGCGACCCCGAGTCGTTCTCGGCGCTCGCCCACCACATCGCGCGTATCCACGATATCGAGCTCCCTCACGACTTCGACGAGCTCATCTACTCGCGCCGCCTGATGCTTCACATGCTCTTTGGAGCGGACCCGTCCACGTTCGCACGTGTCTACACCACCAAGGACGCCGCATGAGTGCGAAGAAGCCGCCCCGCCTTGCAGGACTGGGGCGTCGCAAGAAACTCGTCGTTGTCTGCCTGGCTATCGTCTGCGCCCTTGTCGCCGTAGGGCTATACGCCTGGCAGTCGCAGCCCGTGCCCGAAGCGGGCGCCTCAGTCACGACGGCAGAGGGTAAATCGCGCCAAGAAATCCAAGATGAGCTCGACGCCATCGTCCGCGACAACATGATGACGATTTCGGTCGCGCCGGTCGCTCAGCTGCAGGAAGACGGCAAGCTGCGTGTCAACGTGCAAAACGTCCAAGACAATAAATTTCCCCAGCGATTCCGCGTCATCCAAAACGACGAGACCATGTACGAATCCGGTGTGGTCGAGACCGGCAAGACAATCGAGACGTGCCCCGCCGGCGACATCAAAGAAGGCGAGGCGTACATCGAGATCCAGGCACTCGATGCCAAGACCCTCGACAGCCACGGCAATCCGACACGTGTCAAGGTACGGGTTGAGCAAACCGAGAACTAGCTTTTTCAGCCGACGCGGCACCGCACGCAATTCACCAGCATTCGTCCAATCATCGCGGGGACGGCCCGCGGCGAATAGAAAGGAACGACCATGGACATCACCAGGAACATGAACGGAGCCAGAGCGCTCGTTGTGGGCGCAGGGCTCGCGCTCGCGCTCGCAATGGGCGCCGCCCCGACGCCAGCTATGGCGGCCGGGCGCGTTGGAACCACGAAAGTAATGGTCAGGACCGAGATCGACAACGTTGAGTTCAAAGTTCCGACGGTTATTCCCTTCGTCGCCAAGGCCGACGGCACGCTTCAGGGCCCCTCAGAAGACGCGACCACCATCGACAATCATTCGGCCTACGGCATCCATGTCACCAACATGAAGATCGACGCCATGAACACCTGGACCATTGCTGCCGACGCCAAGGCCGGAACCGCGCAGAACTCCATCGACTTTAAGGTCGGCCCCGACGGCGCACTCCAGAACGCCAGCGCCGCAATGCAGGGGACGGGCCTCGATCTTTCCAAGAATGCAGCCTTCGACATGGGCTACCAGGGCATTGCCGGCGGCACGGACAAAATTAAGCTCAAGACAAGCGGAAACGTCGCCCGCGTCACGCGCGACATCTTCCGCGTAACCGGCGAAGGCGATCAGGTTGCAACGATCACCTGGACGGTCGAGCCCGGTGCGCACACGGCATAAGGCCGTCGCCCTGGCCGCCGCCGTCAGTATCCTAGCGTTTGCGCCAGCCATGGCTTTTGCCCAGCAAGAACAGGCGCAGGCCGCCACGCAAGTGACGGTCGACCTCTCGGAGCTCGACCGCGGCGACCGCGAGGAACCGTTGGCGCAGACAGGCGACAGACGATGGCTCTTGGCAGCAGGCGCCACAGCAGCAGGCGCGGGGACCGCCGGCCTCGGGCTGCACATCAAACGCAGCCAGAAACAAAACACGGACAGGCCGCACTAAATTAGCTAAGGAGACCCCATGGCATCGAAGAACCTTTTGCCCGTCGTCGCACTCTGCGGCGCGCTCGCAACCGGAACGCCTGTCGCCGCTTGGGCGACTCCCGTCATGGCAGGCTCCTTACCAGCAGCCCTAAGCTCCGCACCAAATCCGTCGAGCGCCATTGCTTGCAAGCGTTTTTCGATCGCACAGGCCGCAATCTCGACCTCGGGATGCCTTCGTCGTAATACGGACGGCTCGATAGTCGTGGATATCAATCGTTCGAACAAGGCAAACGGCTCCCAGGCGGGGTGCGCTGTCTGCACATGGCGCTCGGTTGTGCTCGATGCAGATGGCGATCCATGCAATTTAGAGCTGCGCATCGACATCGCTTCGGTCGATGACTCGGCGAACGGAGCGAAGGTCGCCTTCGACGGTACGTTTTTCGAGAAAGGAGGCGGTATATGTCTGGGCTGCGCCGCCGCGAATGCAGACGACACGCAGCCCACCCTCTCATTCACGGCATCGTTGCGGCTGACCAAAGCCGACACCGATGCCATCGCGGCGGGAGAAGCATCCCTGCTGTTCTACGCCGTCAGCACCAAAGACACAGACGCTCATTTCGAGAAGTCAGCCGGATCACTCAGCCTTACACGAGGGATAGAGGCAGGCCCTATTGAAATCGATGCCCACGCGCAAAGCAGGCAACGCATTCTTGCCGACCCGGCGCTTCTCGAAATGGAGTGGAATGGATCCGGAGCCATCGGAATTCTCCCCTCCGCGCCTAACGCCAAGACGCTCCCCTCAAACGACGAACCCATCAACGCAACCATACAAGAAGAAAGCGCGGACAAAGAAGCAGGTGCGGGCGACACGCCGTCGCCGACAAACAGCGTCCCAGCTTCTTTCGAAGCACCGAATGAGCCCGCTACCGATCCAAACGATCCCGAGTTCGCGGACAGTCTGGGGCTTGCTGATCCTCAAGAGATCGATGAAGGTAACTGCTGCGTGCTTGCCGCCCTCGACCACACAGAGGTCATCGATGCCGCGAACATCGAAGTTGCCGCCGCCAATCAGCCCGTCCGCAAGTCGGCCATCATCGCATTTCCTGAATCCATCGAAGTCGTCTTTTTGCCATCGGGCGAGGTCGTGGCCCCAACACTGCTCACCTTGTTGGGAGCCAAGAATACTCGAAACGAAATTAAAAAGGTCACGGTTGTCGACCCTGCAACCACCGCTAAACTGCGTCTATACGCCGTTGCCCCAGACGGAAGCAAGACCTTGGAATTCGATGGCGACACACTTCTAGCCTGGCGACGTCTGGACATTATGCAAGACGTCTCGTATCAGATCGAACTCGAAGGGTTTGATCGTGCCCGCGATGCCAATATCATCGCCGCGGCTATTGAATCCCCACAGCGGCTTATGACACTGCGCTTTGACTACTATCCCTATGTCCCGACAACCACCTGAGGCTTAAATGCTGCGCATCATTCCTAATACCACTTATATAACGTATTAGACGAGTCGCGACGTGCCTCGCATTTCGTTCTGCTACGATTGCCACGTTGGCATCAATACAGGAGGGCTCATGCCAGGCTTGGGAACAATCATCAACGTTGCGCTTTTAGTTGCGGGCGGTCTTTTGGGATTAGCGGGCGGCCGCTTCATTACACCGCGCATCCAAGACACGCTTATGAAAGCATCGGGGCTGTGCGTCCTGTTTATCGGCCTGGGCGGCACCATGCAAAAGATGCTCATCATCGATGGAAAGGCGCTAGCGACCACCGGTACCACCATGCTCATCGTCTCATTTGCGCTCGGTTCGCTCATCGGCGAGGCCATCAACTTGGAGGCCGCCATCGAGAACCTTGGCGAATGGCTCAAGCGCAAGACTGGCAGTGAGGGCGATAACGAGTTCACCAACGCTTTTGTCTCGACTTCACTCACCGTGTGCATCGGCGCCATGGCCATTGTGGGATCGATCCAGGACGGCCTGCTCGGCGACTGGTCAACGCTTGCCCTCAAGGGTGCACTGGACTGCATCATCGTCTGCACCATGACGGCCTCGCTCGGCCGCGGCTGCATCTTCTCCGCCCTGCCCGTCGCCGTGTTCCAGGGGACGATCACGTTGTTTGCCGGCGCGCTCTCCCCCATCATGACCACGGCAGCCCTCGACAGCCTTTCGCTCGTAGGCTCCATGCTCATCTTCTGCGTCGGCGTCAACCTCATCCGTCCTCAGACCTTCCGCACGGCCAATATGCTTCCCTCCGTCGTCATCGCCGTCATCTACGCCCTCCTGTTCTAAATCTATCAACGCAGCGGTATCTCGAACATCTGTTTGATGCTGTGCTATGATATGAGGTCACCGTAGCTGCGTTCGAGAGGAGGAGCGGTGGCCGACCAGGACATCAAGATGCTCATCGAGCGCATTATGGCCGAGGCCCGGACCCATCAGTCCACCCGCTTCTCAAACGAAATCTACGCAGACGAGCCGATTCTCAAAACCGGCCGACAGATGCAGAATTTCCTCCCCGACCAGTACCGTAAAATGCGCGAGATATCGCGCTGGCAGGATGACCCCAAGGGTGGTGCGGGCCGCTGGCTTTCGGAAGCCGAGCTTTTCTACCGCCAGGGCCTGCTGATGGCCGATTTTGAGGACAACTGTCCCTACAACGGCACCTTTAAATCGTACTTTCCCACCTACAACGCCATGAGCGACCGGCAGTTGCGCGGCTACTTTACCTGGCGTGCCCAAGTGCGCCGCGGAACCGTCGAGGAAACGTCTACGTCCTTTGCCTTTCTGTATCTCTATGAGCTGATCTGCGGCATCGGCGTAGATAATCCACTCGATGGTTTTAACAAGATCAAGGCTTTTTGGGATGTCTATCGCGCTTTCGAGCCCGGCATCGACCGGTTTGCGCGCGTGTGGCTGCAAGATTACGCCGTGTTCCACGGGCTCGACCCCAAGCTGCTTCGCGACTCTAAAACCGTCATGTTCGATAACGCCCTTATCGAACTGCGGCGCGCGGCACGAGACCTTGTACCGGCACCGTCCGGCCAGACCCCTAAGCGTCGCAAAACCTCCGAGCCCACGCTCCCCCTTCCGCCCGATGAGGTGCGCGAGGAGCGACTCATGGCCGCCATCAACGCCCTCTCCACGTACAACCTCAATAACTCGCGGCTCGACCGCAGCCACCACCGCGATCTGTGCCACGTGGCATGCGCCGTGTATGTCCGCATGGCGCGCTACTATGACACGCACCGAAAGACCGGCATCGTGGCGAGTTTATTTGGGGAGGAGACGGCCATGCCCTACACCATGTTTGCCTCGGCCGTATTCTTTGCGCCCGAGCGCCACGAGGACTGCGAATACCGTCTGGACCCCATCCATATCTACCGTTGCCAAAACGGCTTTTGGGAATGCATGCGTATCCATGGCAGTAGGCAAAAGAGCAGCAAGCTCGGTGAAATGATGCGCGCCTGCGACCAACGCCTGCGCCTGGCGCTGGACCCCGCCCATCCCCTTAAGGAAGAAAAGGTCCCCAAATATCTGGCCAAGATTATCGATGACGAGATTGTGGCATGGCTTTCGTGGGACGCCGCACACCAGCCCGTCAAGATCGATATCGATCTGAGTCAGCTGGGGCACATTCGAAGCGCCGCCGCGCAAACGCGTGAAGCGCTTTTGATCGATGAAGAGCGCGAGGACAGCGCGTCCGCAGAAGCCGAGGCAGCGGACTCAGGGCAACCGGAAGCCGAGCCCGTAACCGACGCGATTGTCGAACCGGTCGTGGCACCCATTCGGCAGGACTTGACCGACGAGCCGACCATATCCACCGAACAGTTTGGTGTCGTGGCACCGCTTCTCGCGCCGACGCCCGCGTTCGCAGCTGCTGCGCCCGCTGACGCCACAAACAAACTCGCTCCCGCCGAAGATACCTTCCTTCGCGCGCTGCTCGAGCACAACGCAGCGCAAGCGACATCGGCAGTGGAGAGGTCGGGCCAGAGCGAGGACATGCTCGTCGATACCATCAACGAGGCGCTCTTTGACCTGGTGGGTGACACCGTTATCGAGTTTGGAACGGCAGGACCGCAGATTATCGAGGATTACGAAGCAGACGTGAGAGGATACCTAGACCATGAGTGACACCGCATCCGCAGCGCCCCGCGTACCCAAACGCGTCGCCGCCGTTATCCTAAACTCGCTCAAGGGCGGCGTGGTCCCGCGCATCGGCCTTCCCTATATCACCGTGGGACGCGAGGTCGAGATTCGCGCCCTGCTCACCGATTTGAGTCTCATCGCCGATGGCGGCGCGAGCTTCCGCTTTTTAGTCGGTCGCTACGGAGCCGGCAAGAGCTTTTTGCTCCAGACCATCCGCACGCACGCCATGGGCGAGGGATTCGTCGTCGCTGATGCCGACCTGTCGCCCGAGCGCCGCCTGCAGGGCGGCCAGGGACAGGGCCTTGCCACCTACCGCGAGCTCATCCGCAATATATCGACCAAGACGCGCCCCGAGGGCGGTGCGCTCAACCTTATTCTGGATCGCTGGGTCGCCTCGTGTGCCGACGTCGACGAGTCGGTCGTCAATGCCCAACTGGCCCCGCTCGAGGAGATGGTCCACGGCTTCGACTTCACCCGCATGCTCCGCCGCTATCGCATGGCCGCATCCGGGGGCGACGAAGAGGCCATGAGCCGCGTGACCAAATGGATTCGCGGCGAATACCGCACCAAGAGCGAGGCACGCGCCGAGCTGGGCTCCTCAACCATCATCAGCGATGACGACTGGTACGACTACGTTAAGCTCATTGCGCGCTTTTTGGTCTGCAGCGGCTACAAGGGCATGCTGGTGCTCATCGACGAACTCGTGAATCTGTATAAGATTCCCAACGCCATCACGCGCCAATACAACTACGAGAAGATCCTCACCATGTACAACGACACGCTCCAGGGCAAGGCGCAGTACCTGGGCATGATCATGGGCGGCACGCCAACCTCCATCGAAGACCGCCGCCGCGGCGTGTTCTCCTACGAGGCCCTGCGCAGCCGACTCGCTCAGGGCCGCTTTGCGCGCGAAGACCTTAAGGACATGCTCGCGCCCATCATCCGCCTGCAGCCACTCACCTACGAGGAGTTGCTGGTGCTCATCGAAAAACTCATGCAGATCCATGCCGGCTACTTTGGCTGGACGCCCACGCTTGCCGAAAACGACTTGGTGGACTTTCTCAAGATTGAGTTCGGCCGCGTGGGAGCCGATACGCACTTGACGCCGCGTGAGGTTATCCGTGACTTTATCGAGCTGCTCGATATCCTGTGTCAGAACCCCGATGCAAATGTGGCCGAGCTGCTGCAAAGCGTCGGCGGCGACGCGCTGGCGCCGGCAGCCGCAACAGGCGACACCGACACCGCAGGCGGCGACCGCAACTTCGCCGAGTTCACCATCTAACCTACCAAAAAGGGACAGGTTTATTTTGGCAGGTTTTATCTGGGCAAACGT
>CALFDL010000026.1 GCA_937950415.1 uncultured Collinsella sp.
GGCCCTTGCGGCGTAGTCGCTATTTATTCAGTCCAAGTTTCGGGGTGCAGTTCACTGTCCCCTTTGTGGTGGTTTTGGTGCGCTATGAGGCATTGGTCAGGCGGCTCCAAAGTTCGTCAATATCGATTTGGTCGCCGCCGCTCAGATAACCGGTGTGAATAAAAGACTCACTATAGATATAGATGTCATGCGCGCTGTCGCCATCATCTTCGGTGTCGTAGGCCGAAATCACGTAACGGCTGCCGTCGAGCGCCTTGACCAGCCAATACACGGAATCGTCGATTGTGCACTTCTCCTGCACTATCGCCGCATCGCCGATTGCGCCGGTGAGCGCACGATCGCCCGTCGTATAGCCGCCCACCGAGAGCAAAATCGCCACGCTATCGTCTCCGCCGCCCGGCTCAAGTTCCTCGTACTCGGACTCCGAAAGCGGTATCGCACTGTTCGCAAGTTCGTCCACGTCATCCGAAATCTTAGAAAAGGTAAAAGCGAAAAGTCCCGCATCATCGGCGGCACCGTAGCCCACGCTCTCGCCTTGCCACTCATAGTTTTGATGCTTGAGCAGGCGCACCAGGTCGGCGCCGTCCAAGTTGATCGCAGCATAGACCGTCACGTTGGCGTTGTCGTCTACACAGGCGGCGTCCGCCGTGGTCGCCTTCTTGGCACCGCCCGCGCCGCCCAATCCGCCCGAGCAGCCAGCCAGCGCACAAGCCAGCGCACCCGCGCCTGCCACAAAGGCCGCACGGTTCATCGTCACTTCATTCATCATGTTCGTTCCTTGCTACGGTATTGGCCACGTCGCACCTAGCCGAGCGCGCGTCCAGTCTTTTCCTGCCAAAATTCGTCTATCGTCGGAGCACCACCGCCCTGGGTAAACCTACCGGTCTTGATAGCCTCCTCGGTAATGAGATCCAAGCGGTAGTCACCGTTTTCCATCGGGCTCGCCATGGCAACGTGCCGCGCCATGTTGGAACCGTATACGCACGCGATCCATGAGCCCGAAGTAATCTGCGCCCGGTCCTCGACCGGCACAGAAAAGCCCGCGATAACATCCTCGCAGCTCGAATAGCCCGAAAGTTGCAGCGTGAACATCACGGTGCTTCCGGTGCCGCCCTTGTCGAGCTTTCCGATTTCGTCCTCGCCGAGCCATTCGGTCGCGCCGTCCTTGCTGATATTGCAGACGCTGAGCACGTGTCCCGCCTCGTCCTCGTACATCTCGAGCGCGTCTTGCCAGGTATAGCCCTGCTGCGAGGCAAACTCCTGCAACTGCCAGCCCTTAAGCTCGAGGAGCGCCGCGATGCTGATGTTGCGGTGCGCATCCCAGCAATCATCCGACCACGTATCGAACGCATCCGCCGAGCCGCTGTCCGCGCCCGAGCCGCTGTCCGCGTCGCCGGAATCGCCCGACGTCGCACCCGCGTCCATCTTGTCCTTTACCGGGCGGTCGTCGTTAAAACCCGTCGCATCCTGCGTCCGCTGTCCGCCGCACCCCACAAGCGTCAGCAGCGCCGTTCCCGCCGCCGCGACAAATGCCGTGCGCGAAAGTACCGTCTCCCTCATCATTGTTCCTTTCCCGTTCTTTAGCACAATGCCGAGAAACACACCCGGCATCGATTCACACATAAGCCACCCCACGCTATTGACGAGGCAGTTCCGTCCAGCCAAAACCGGGTTCAAAACCATCGCGTGTACCGATCACATCGCCCGAACCGTTGACCCAGGCCTGGTCGGCCATCACCGAGACCTCGACATCGGTGCCGTCGGGTCTGGTGTAATGGTTGACCCCGCGAATGGCATCGGAATACGAGGCGGCGCCCGTCCCCACGCCCGCGCTGGAAAAATTGGCGGCGCTGGCAGCCATATTCGCCGCGTGCTGACGGTCGCTGCGATCGAACCACGCCTGCTGGTAGCTGTCGAACGCCGCCTGTTGCGAGGCATGCATCTGTTGCCAGGCTGCAAACTGCTGTTGCTGCTGGGCAATGTTCATCTGCGTGCGTTGGCGCTGCTCAAGCACCATCTGTTGCTTTTGAGCTGACGCTTCGCGTGCAATCGCCGGATTGAGCCGCAGAGTCGACGCCATTGATGCAAGCGCCGTGGAGGCCGCCTCGTCCAGGCAACCTTCTGGCGCAACCAAACAGAAGCTGTCCCTGATACGCCACTGCAGCAGGTCGGCCGCGCCCAGCTCGAACGACGCTCCGTCCGGGCAACCGCCTCGACCCGTAGGCTGTTCTTGCGCGACGCCCTGTCCCACCGCTGCCGCCGTCTGGCGCTCGCGCAGGCGCTTGCCCAAAACACCGCCGATCAGTCCACTCGAAAGGCCCGCGCCCAGCAGCGCCTCGGCCCCAGCGGCAACACCTTTGCCCATAGAACCCGCGACGCCGCCGATTGAAAACATATAGCTCTCGACTTTGGCCGCCACCGCGAGCTCGGTGGGCACCGGAGCGCCCGTGAGCCGATATCGACGCATGCGGCACTCATAGACCACATCACTCGGCTCCATCGAAAAGCCCTGGATCGCAAAGTCGTTTGCCGCCTCGCGCTTTACGCGGGCACGCTCGCGCTCGATATCGACCGCCGCGCTCGATGGGTACGGTTGCTCGGCAACAACCTCTGCCCGCGCGCCCAGCCGTGCCGCACAGGCCTGAGCCAGCTCGTCGCAAGCTGCCTCCACGTGCACAAACACCTTGCGTTCGGTTTGCGTGGGGATACGCTTGGCAACGGCGCCCGCATCCACGTAGCAGAGCTCGGAGCGGTACACAATCCGCTCACCCATCGGACCCACCGCCGTCACGCCAACCGAAATCGGGCAGTCGAAACTGCCGCTGCGCTCAAGATGCGCCTCTTCGATATGCCAGCCCCGCGGCAGCGCCACCTGCGCGAGTGCCTGGCCGCCAGAGGTATCGCGTGCGGCATGAAGCTCAAGGTCACCGATGTGAGGCATATCCGTCGTGGCCGCGTCACGAGACGACGACGCGACGCCGGCAGTCTCCACCGGCGCATCGGCCGGCGCGTCCACACTCGGGTCGCCGCCTTCGTCCGCATCGTCATCGGCAGTCGCCCCATCTGTAGCCCCCACGGCGCCCGAGTAGCCCACAACGCCCTCAAGTCGGACGCCGCACCCCGGGCAAAATCGCACCGGCACGCCGGCGACCCGAGGCAGCTGCGCCCCACACGCTGGGCAGAATCTCAAGTCACTCATCCCGTACATCCCTAATTTCGTTAGCTGTTTTTGATCGCGGCAAGCTGCCGCCATAACTCATCGGCACCGTTAAGTCGGTACGCCGTCTTATCGAGCACGATGTTTTTGCCCTCAAGTTCCACCGATTGCTCCGAGCCATCCGTATAGACAAAGACGAGCGTTCGGCCGGCATCGCTCGTCCGCTCATCCACCGCATCCCCCACGGTGCAGCCATCGAGCACAGCAAAAGTCGATGCGACCAGTTCGGCATCGTCGGTCTCATAGACCGTCCGCGCCTCCCCGTCCTCGATAAGCTTGACCGCCACCGGAACGGCAGCGCAATCGTTGAGCGACACTTGCGCGGCAGTCTTTCCCTGAGCGCCATGGTCGCCGGCAACGTAAACTCGCAAGAGTGTCACCGCCGCGGCAAAGACCACCACGGCGATAAGCGCGCCCGCAATTTTATTAGACGCGCAATCCCGAGACGCCATAGGTGCACCCCCCTCCGTTCTGCTCTGCTCAGCATCACATTCATATGCCTTTGAGCACCAAAACGGCAGGTGACAAATGTCTCATATTCATATTTTTGCAGGTAAAAAACCACTACAAAGGTGCCTGTCACCTTTGTAGTGGTTAGCTAGTCTTGGGGTGTCCAGGACCAGAAGAAGTTGATGAGGGCTACGCGCGAGGAGGCACCGGTCTTTTTGTTGATCGAAGCGATGTGGCGATAGAGTGTGGAGCGCGAAAGGAAGAGTGCCGCCGCCACGTCCTGCACGCTGTCGTCCGAAACGACCAGCGCCTCCAGAACATCGCGCTCGCGCTTGGTGAGCCCAAAGGCGGCAACGAAGCCATCGAGCCGATCGTCAAACGAAAGCTCCGGCGCCTCCAGGGGCACCGTGTCGGCCTGGCCGGGCTCACAGCTCACGCCAAGATCGTCGGTGGCAAGCGCCAGCCCGCCGCGCGTCGCCTCGCCCTCACCGTCTTGTCCAAACTGTCCCAACAGCGAAATCGCGATGCCGACAAACAGCACGAGCACGACGCTCACTGCCGCCAGCACGTTTTGACTCGAGATAATCGCCACCGCCGGAGCCGTCACGAGCATCGAGCAAACGTTGTTGATAACACGGCCCATGCACGGCCACAGATACGCCCAGCGGGCATACATCGAAATCGCGGCGAACTTCGTGGTGAAGAACACCACGAAAAAGCCCGTGCCAAGGTAAAAGATAATCGTGGCGGCAAGCGTGTTGCCACCGTTGCCATCGGTGATAAGCACAAAGAACGAGAGCGTGGACAGCATGGCGGCGCACGTCATGATGATATTCATATACGAACGCCCACGCAGGTCATACAGGACGCCGGCGGCAAGGGCGCTCACAACCAGCAGCAAGCGCGGCCAGTCGCCCAGGTCGATAGCGCCAGCGGCATGCGAGGTCGTAAGGCCGGCATTGAGGGCCGCGAACACGCCGGTGAGGCAAGCAGTCGCCACCGTCAGACGCACCACGGCACCCTGAAAGGCCGCCTTTGCCTCGGGGTCATCGTGCCACCTGGCGCCACGCTCCGACGCATCGACCGATAGCTCGGCAATCTCGACCTCGAACTCGGGCGCAGGCTCATCACGCAATTTAGCGCGGCGGACACCGTGAAGCAGCCCCACCAGCGCAATCGCACAGGCAATGAGAACAGACTGCTGGGGAATGCCCGCAGGCATCACCATATGGTTGAGCACCTGCACCAAAATGCCCACAGCATAGGAAACCGCCACGGCGCGCGCCAGGCAGGGCGTCTGCGCAAAACGCCGCGCAAGATTGGCATGGGCGGTCGATCCGCAATAGCCCAGGGCGCAGCACGCCACCAGGCCGCCGGCAATTACTACCTCAAACCGCACTGCCATAATCATCAGCAGCAACGCCGATACCAACAGCACGCCCGTAATATCGCTCGTCGCATCGATCGTCTGGGGACAGCGATAGTACAGAAATGGGCGCACGAAAAAGCCAATCACGCTCGCGCCGACAACGATGCTCTCGTAGATGACGACCTCACTCGATGGCACGAACTCGACCATGCGCGCATCAAAGAGATACTCGCACGCCAAAAACGTGAAGAAGAACAGCGCTAGGCACAGAATCTCCCGCATGCCCCGGCGCAAATATGCGGTTGTGTCTCCCAGGTCCCTCATGGTAACCCCCACCCGCTTTGTTGTCCGGAACACCATTTTAATAAAGAACCAATCTCAATATCGAAGCCGAGCTCGAAATACTGTAAATTCGACCCCAGCCGTCCGCATGACGCCGCGATTTTGAGCCGCATGACCCAGAAGGGGCGCGCGGTCTCTAGCTCGGCAAGGAGTGTCCCCAACTGTCACTCATTTAAGTACGTCCCCAATGAGTGCAAGTGCCGCAAGTGCCAATCAAATGACGAGAGTGGATAATCTCCCACTTTGAGCCCGCATGCAGGCCAAAAACGGGAGATTATCCACTCTCATTCTGTGGATAGTCATTGGGGACGTTCTTAAACGACTAGTCAAACAAGAACGTCCCCAATGATTATGTCCAATGCGCTACACCAGGCGTATGGCCTCCTGGACGGCACCGTAAAGGTTGGCGTCGTTGCCGAGCTCGGCCGCCTTTATCTGCGGCACAGGAATGCCGGCAAGGGCCCCTTCGTAACTCGCGAGGGCCAGCGGCATCTGCGCACGCAGGGCATCAACGAGCTCGGGATGGCACGAGATGCCGCCTGCGATCACAAAGACCTCGGGGTCGAGCACGGCCTGCAAGTTGATGAGCTGTCCGTCAAAGGCGCGAGCGTAGCGGTCGAGTGCGCGCTGCGCCGCCATGTCACCACTCGCGATCCACTCAAAGACGCGGCGGCCGTCCACCGGAGAACCCGCAGGCAGGCCCTTCTCGGCAACGGCAGCATCGCGGAGCGCACGCCAACCGCCCGAATCGGCAAAGGAGTTTCCCATGTTCGCGGCAGTCGTGACATCGTTGCGCAAGAAGCTGAACTCGCCTGCAAAGCAGTGCGCGCCGCGCAGGACCTTGCCGTCGATGACGATACCGCCGCCGATGCCCGTGCCGATAGCGAGCACCACGCCAAAACGCGTCCCGCGCAGAGCGCCAGCCGCATACTCACCGAGTGCACAGCACTTACCGTCGTTATTGACGGCAATCGGCACCCCCAGTGCCTCGCGCATGAGCTTTCCGAGCGGACAGCCATCCATAAACGTGAGCGCACCACCGCGATGGATCGTTCCTGTGACATCTCCCTCGTAGATGCCGCCGGGCGCACTCACGCCCACGGCGCTCACGCGCTCGCGACACGGCTCGACGAGCGAGATCAGCGCCGCGACCGTCTCCTCAGCCGTGGTAAAGCCCGTCGGCAGGCTTCCGCGCTCGCGGATGGAAAAATCCTCGCCCAGCACAGCCCATTTAACGGCCGTACCGCCCACATCGATTCCAAAAAACTCCTGCATGTTCACTCCTTACAAGCGTAGCCCCGGACGCGCATCGCCGCGACCATCACAGGGGCTACCCCCCCTGCGATGGTCGTGCAGCAAGTCACGCCCGGTGCCGATTATCTCTGTTTTACGCCTCTAATATGGTCAGGCGAAGCATCATATACTGCTTACTTGGGAGATCGATGCGGAACTTGCCCTCAAAGGTTCCGGGAAGCTCCTCCTCCGTCATGCCCCATGTGTCCACGACACTCACCTTGCACCGAGCGCCCGACTCGCCCTCAAACTCACGAGACCACTCATTTAAGTACGTCCCCAATGAGCGTGGCGGAATGGCTCCCCTTGGCAGCTTAAAGCCGTCATGCAGGAACCATTCCGTCGCAGCCTAATGAAAGGGACTGGGCTGTAAATGTTGGAGAAGAGCCGTTAGCGCCCGGGGGCCAGGATCACCAGCGCGTCGTGCTCAAAGGGATGCTGAGCCACGCGCACGGTGCCGTCACCATTATCGCGGACGGGCAGCTTGGCGATGCGCTTGTCCTCCATGTCGAGGACCGTCGCCGTCCAGCCGCGCGCGCCGTCGAGCTTAAACTTGAGCGCCGTGGTGCGCGGCAGGTACGTGACGACGCGATCGCCAACGCGCGCCACACGAATGGCCTCGCGCGCGTCATCGAGGAGCTCCTGCGCCGGAACCACGGCAAGCGCGTCGTCGGCAGCCGTGGCACCCAGGCCGGCAAGCACATGCTCAATCGCGCCAAAGTCCCACACGCCCGCAAACTGCAGGCACTCTTGCCAGCGGAACGGCATGTCGAAGCCCTCGCCCAGCACCGAGCCTTGGCTGCGCGATGTCTGCCAGTTCCAAACGCCGTGTGCGCCGTAAGTTACGCCGGCACTGGCGCCGGCAAGAATCGACGACCATACGCTCGCGCGGCAATCCTGCGCGGTGAAGCGCCAGTACACATTGCGCGACGCACCCATCTGCTCGTAACAAGGCTCAGAGTTGACCATCGGCTTTTTAGGGTAGTTGGCGATAAAGTCCTGCGGCAGACGCCATGCCTCGGGCTGGCCCTCGTAGTTGTGGCCGGGCTGGAACATATAAAAGTCCAGACGGTCCAGATACTGCGCCGGAATGGTGCGATTGCCGCGATTGATATGCATGGTGCGCAACGCGTCGGGCGCGCGCTTAACGACCTCGTCGAGGGCGTCCTCGTAATAGGTGATCGCCTCGTCGCCGGCAAAGTCGGTATCGCCCGTCACCACGTAGACGGGGTCGAACTCGCCCAGGTTCTCGACGACGCGGGCAACGTGGGCACGGACCTCCTCACGCGGCATAACCTCGGCGCCGCAACGCTCGGCGATCTTGGCACCCCAGGTACCGGGCACGTAGTTGCACCACATAAGCACGAGCGCCGGACGGATGCCGTGCTCGACGGCCGCGCGGCACATGGCGGCGGCGCGGTCCCAATATGCCTGGTTGGGACGGGACCAATCAAAGTGCACGCCGTCCTCGCTGGCATAGGGCCAAATACCCAGGTCGGGGCAGCAGCGGTCCCACTGCGGCAGCGTGTTGATCTGCAGCACATTCATGCCCTGCTCGGCACGGCGGGGCAGGTAGTAGTCCCAGTCATCCTCTGCAATGCTCGTAAATGCGCTCCAGCACGTATCGGCAAACCAGAAGAACGGTTTGCCCTCGCACAAAAAGCCGTCCTGGCGACCGTTGACGGTCAGCTTTCCCAAACTCATCTGCATGTCCTTTCGTTTGATAAAGGATTTGCGAACCGCCGGGGGCTTTCGCGGTAACCCCGTGCGAAAAGCCCCCGCCGCTTGGCAAACCCTCGCGGGCGAATCCCGTCCGCCCCATCAGTCTACCTTGCAAGAAGGGCCCCGCCGGGCTTACGCCTGACGGGGCCCTGTCGTGTAGGTGAGGTCATATGTGACCGAACGGTTTGGCCTTAGGCCTCCATCTCGGCGAGTTCCTCCTTGGAGAAGCCGCAGGCAAAGACGACGGCAGCGGCGATGACAAAGGAGATTGCCATACCAACGATAGCCCAGACGGTGTTCATCTGGCCACCCTGCAGGTAGTTGGTGAAGACCAGGAAGTTGGACGCACCGCCTGCGAGGTAGTAGGTAACACCCATGAGGCCGGAGAACACAGCACCGATGGCACCGCCGATGAACATGCCGAGCATGGTGCGACGGAAGCGCATGAGGATACCGAAGAGCGCGGGCTCGGTGACGCCGCCGGCGATGGCGGAGATGACGTAACCGATGGCGAGAGACTTCTCGTCGGGGTTCTTCATCTTGAGGAAGGCACCGAAGGCGCAGCCCCAGACAGCGGCCATAGCGCAGTTGGTGGAAACGAAGACGAAGGGATCGTAGCCGGCAGCGATGATCTGAACCTGAGCGAGCAGGATGACGGGCATGTGCATGCCGCAGACCACGAAGAGCTGCCAGAAGGCACCGAGGACGGCCATGACGATCAGGATACCGATGCCGCCAAGGTCAGCAAGGCCGAAGAGGGCGTTAGCGATCAGCGTACCGATCTCGTTGCCGATCGGGGCGAGGACGATGAAGGCGATGGGGATGGTGACGATCATGGTGCAGAACGGCGTGAAGACCGTGGAGAGCACGTCGGGCATGACCTTCTTAAAGAACTTCTCGATGAAGTAGAGGACGGGCACCGAAAGGATGATCGGCAGGACGGACTGCTGATAGTTGGCAGCGGCGATCTGGATGCCGTAGACGGAGATGATTCCGCCGCCCTCCTGGGTGGCGACGCTCACCACGGAAGGAGCCATGAGGGCGCCACCGAGCAGCATGCCGAGCACGGGGCTGGCGCCGAGCTTCTTAGCCGCGGCATAACCCAGGTAGATGGGGATAAAGGTGAACGTGGCCTCGTACAGCGTGGTGTAGAGGAACGTATAGGTCGGGTCGTCGGCCGAGAGCACACCGAGCATGGTGGGGCCGAGGACGGCCGCGATGGTACGGAACAGACCGCCGGCCATGAGCAGCGGGATGAGCTGGGTCATGGAGCCCGACAGATAGTCAAGGATGATGTTCGGCAGGTTCTTGAGCTCGAACTTCTGCTTGGAAGCATCGAGGTTCTCGTCGACGGCGGCACCCTGCTTGACGCCGGAGATGGCAACGAACTCGGCGAGCACCTTGGGCACGTTCTGGCCGATGATGACCTGGAGCTGGCTGCCGGCGAACTGGCATCCCAGAACACCCTTGACCTTCTTGATCTTCTCCACGTCGGCCTTGTTGTTGTCCTTGAGCGTCAGACGCAGGCGCGTCATGCAGTTGGTGGCGACGGAAACATTCTCCGCACCGCCCACGAGCTCGAGGACATCGGTGGCAATCTGCTTGTTATCTACTGCCATGGGACCCCTCCCCATATCTTCGTGTGCCAGCCCCCTTGGGCTTAGGCACGCCTTTGGCCCGGCGACTATAACCCCTTACGGTTGCCGGACCCTTGGATACGCTTTTGTAAACAAGGTGTTTACTGAACGTTTACGGGCTTTAGTTTACACGGAGCGCCGAATTTATGGCAATTTTGCCGTCTACAGTCCGGTGAACGGTAGGAAATCGGGGGTGAACGTATTTGAATGGCGGGAAATGGTCTCTTTGACCCTCTATTGATATATAGCCATTTACGTGGGATTTTATTTTGATGAACACCTCACTGATCTGTTAACTCATCAACAGAATCCCTGCTAGAAGCTAGTAAACATATGTTTAGTAGCTCACGACGTGTTCAATTTTGCCGTTTACCGAGTTCATCTGGTTATTCTTCAATTCTAGATTACACTAAACATGTTTAGTTTGTATTGCCGCAGATGCCAGGCATTCGCGGCGTAAGGGAGGCAGCTCATGGAGCTCAAATTGTGTACCTACGCAACCGTCACCACCTTGGGCGACTTTGGCCCCTGGATCAGCAAGGTCGTACTCGACCTGCCCTGCACCGTGCGCGCCAACGACATCGACGCGAACACCTTCCATATATATGTAGAGCGTCACGAGCGCTCGGGCGAGGTTCTGATGCGCAAGGAGCGCGGCGCCGACCATGCCGCGCCCTCCGTGGGTTACATCGACATTCTCGCCGCATATCCGTGCGACGAGAACGGACGTAAGCTCGCCGTGGGCACCCATGTGGCGCTCGAGGTCGCCGAGCAGCGCCTGACCAAGACCATCGAAGGCGGCGTCATGGGCTCGCGCATGCTCGATGACCAGCTGCGCATCACGCAGCTCACAGCTCTTCCCGGCAACGACGGCGACGATCCCACCTGCGGCCTGGTCTTCGACACCTGCCGTGGCGACATCTGCCCCGCGCTCAAAGGCTGGAGCAACGCCACGCAAAAGACCGCCGTCGACGGCATCGCGCTCGAATACGGCTTCTTTGAGCCCAGCTTTAAGGCCGAAGACTCGGCATGCTTCAACCCCTTTGCGCCCGAGGCGACGGTCGTGCCCCAAAAGGCACCGCTCGTGGTGTATCTGCACGGCGCCGGCGAGGGCAAGGGCGCCACGCAAGGCGAAGGCGCTACGCGCGCCTATATCGGCAACCGCGTGACGGCCATTAGCCAGGCGCAGATCCAGCGCTACTTTGGCGGCTTTGCCTGGGTGCTCGTGCCGCAGTCGCCCACGTTTTGGATGGACAACGGCGTCGAGCAACTCGGTCGCTCCAACCAGAGCATCTACTCCTCCGTGCTCAAGGCGCTTATCGACGAGTTTGTCGCCGAGCATGCCGACCGCATCGACACCGACCGCATCGTGGTCGCCGGTCTTTCCAACGGCGGCTTTATGACCCTGCGCCTGTGCGCCGACTACCCCGATTTCTTCGCCGCGGGCCTTCCCTGCTGCGCCCCGTGGTACAACGCCACGGACGAGGACGTGGCCGCGCTCGCCAAGACGCCGCTGTGGTTTACGCACTCCAAGGGCGACGAGCTTGTGTCACCGCAACAGACCGTGCTGCCGCTCACGGCGCGCCTGCGCGATGCCGGCGCCAACGTGCACCTCACCTACTTTAGCCATGTCGAAGACCTGACCGGCGTGTATCGCGAAGCCGACGGCTCGGCCAAAAAGACGTTCAACCACGGCGTGTGGATCCACCAATTCAACGACCTGTGTTATCAAGACTTCGACGGGGGCAACGTACTCATCGACGGCGAGCCGGTGGGCTGCTGGGAGTGGTCGGCCAGGGTTTCGAGGTAACCATCCCATCGGGGGCTCTGACCTTTAGTTTTGTAAACGTCCTCGCGCATGAGCCCCGCTTATCCTGCTCCTTCGGAGCATCGGATAAGCGGGGCTCGCGCTGCGGAATGTTTACAAAACTAAAGGTCAGAGCCCTCTAAGTTAACGTTGTTCGAAACGCTGGTCGGCCGCTTCCGGCGGGCCGCCGGGTCGCGGGCGATGGGGGCGTGGGCCCCGTCTTGCCTTGCGCGTAACTGGCTGAATTGATTTTGATTGGAGCTGTTCCTATGTCCCAGAAGTTGACTCGAGTGATTGTTACCACTGATATGGAAGTCGATGATATGAACTCGCTTGTTCATTTGGCTCTGTATCTCAACTTGCTTGATGTTCAGGCTGTGGTGTATACGGCTTCGCAGTATCACTTTCTTGGGGATGGGGTTCATACGCTCGGCGAGGTGAATTCGCATTGGCGGACCAAAGGGCGGCGCTCTTATGAGTGGGCTGTTGTGCCTCATGAACCCGATCCACTGGCAGGGGAGCTTCGTGAGTATCGTCCGTTTCCCGAGCATTGGATTGAGAGCCTCTGGAGCAATGAATATGCCCAGGCTTGGCCGCAGTTGCAGGCAAATGCGGCCGCTGCCGGTGAGCCGCCGTTTCCCACGCCCGCCCAGATGATCGAGCGCACCTTTGTGGGAAATGTTGCCTTTGAGGGTGATGTGACTGAGGAAACTGAGGGGTCTCGCGTAATTGCGCAGGCGATTTTGGATGATGATCCGTGTACGTTATGGCTGCTCAGCTGGGGTGGCATGAACACCATCGTTCGCGCCCTGATGAGTATTGCCGAGCGTTATCGCGCCACACCCGAGTGGCCCGCCGTGCAGCAGCGGGTCTATCAGAAGGTGCGCGTTATGGGCGTTGCCGATGGCGTGGGGCAGGACAACTCGTGGCTCGACCATGGACGTGAGCTCTTTCCCGAGCTCATCTTTTGGCGTACGCCCTATATGTATGGCAACTATTTCGACGCCAAAACAGCTCAGCCCGATACGCTCCCGCTGTTTAAGGCTCCTTGGCCTGAGCGGAATCTCACGCAGGGCAACGGACCCCTCATGGCACGCTATATGCTCTATGGCGATGGTAAGGTCTACGAAAACGAGCCCGAGCGCTTTCAGTTTGGCAAGCATGCCCGTCTGGATTGGGGCCTGGAAGGCATGCCCGCGGTGCAGTTTGAGCGCGGCGATTTTATGGCCGAAGGCGACAGCATGACCTATATTCCGCTGCTTCCGTTTGGCCTGCGCGGTATCGACGACCGCGACTTCGATACGCTGCTGGGCCGCATGTTTTTTGATGGGCATCCCGATGCGAACGCGCCCGCCGGTTTTGCCTCCATCGGCACGCCCACAGACGACAATCTCAATCCCTATCTGCGTGCCTATCAGGAAGACTTTGCCGCCCGCGCGCAATGGTGTGCCCATGATCCGGCAGCCTGCTCGCATCCGGCGCATGTTGTCGAGGTCACGGCCGACCGCAGCGCCACAGCCGGCGAGCGCGTCAACCTTACAGCGACCATCGTCGACCCCGACGGCAAGGGCTTCGATGCACATTGGGATGTGGCCGTAGACCCATCGAGCTATGCAGGCGTCCAGGATCTGTCGCTGTGGCAAGAATGCACGGTAGGCACCGCTTTCATCGTGCCCGCCGACGCACGACCCGGCGACCACTTCGTGCTCACCCTCACCGTGCAGACGCGCGCCGAGCGCCCCTGCACCCGCTACGCCCAGATCGCCGTAACCGTGGCATAGCAAGGACGGCGCCCACATTCGGCAGCCGCCGCATTCGACAAAGAGTGTCCCCAGGCGCCAAACGAGCGAGGATTTTTGGACACCCAAATGACGAGAGTGGATAATTTCCCACTTTGAGCCCACAAGCAGGCCAAAAACGGGAGATTTTCCACTCTCATTTTGCAGGCACTCATTGGGGACGTACTTAAATGAGTAGTTTCACTCATTTAAGTACGTCCCCAATGAGTAGGAAAATGGGCCATGTGTCCCAGTTGTGGAGACTCGTTGAGCCGTCTGGGTATCGTGAAAGGCTGCGCACTCCCCCATCATCAAAAGTGACACACGCTACCAGTTGATGGGAGGCAGCCATGGGCTTCTTTGACAAGATGTTCGAGAAGAAAGAGTGCGCGATTTGCGGTACCGAGCTGGGACTTCTAGGTAAGACAAAAATCAATGAAGGCTACCTGTGCAAAGAGTGCGCCGGCAAGCTCTCCCCCTACTTTCACGGCTATCGCTCCAGCACCGCGGACGATATCCGTGAGCAACTCGCCTACCGCGAGGCCAACGCCGAGCGCCTGTCTTCGTTCAACCCCACGCGCACGCTTTCTGCCGGGCGCACCAATATTATGCTCGATGAGGACGCGGGCCTGCTGATCATCACTTCGCAGAGCCGCTGGCGCGACGCCAATCCCGACATCATCGAGTTCTCGCAGGTACTCGGCTGCGATATGGATATCGACGAGCATCGCACCGAAATCTATCGCGAGACCAAGGACGGCGAGCGCGAGAGCTACAACCCGCCGCGCTACGACCTGGATTACGACTTTAAGCTGACCATCCACGTCAACACGCCGTACTTTACCGAGATCAACCTGCGCGTGAACGACTCCACCATCGATCAGCGCGGCTCCATCGAATATCGCGAGGCCAAGCGCCAGGCAACCGAAGTCCGCGATGCGCTGGTGCAGCTGCGCCAGAAGACGCGCGACAGCGTCGTGGCCGCCAAGGCCCCCAAGACCGCGGTGACCTGCCCCTTCTGCGGAGCCACCACCATTCCCGATGCCAGTGGGCGCTGCGAATACTGCGGCGGCGCCATCGGCGCATAGCCTCCGGCACGGAAAGGACCGATCATGGCCTTCGAGAGCGTTAACTATCAGTGCCCTGCCTGCGGTGGTCCCCTGCATTTTGCCAGCGCCGAGCAAAAGCTTGTCTGCGACTACTGTGACTCACGTTTTGAAGTCGAAGAAGTCGAGGCCCTCTATCGCGAGCGCCAGGACAAGGCAGATGCCAAAGCCGATGCCGCAGCCGCAGCTCCCAAGCCCGTCGCCGACGACGCGGTGCAGGAGCTCGCCCAAAACGCCGGCTACATCTGCTCGTCGTGCGGCGCCGAGCTCGTGTCCGACGGCACCGTCGCCGTCACCACCTGCCCGTACTGCGGCAACTCCGCCGTGGCGCCCGGCCAGCTCTCTGGCGACTTCTCGCCCGACCTGGTGATTCCGTTTAAGCTCGGGCGCGATGACGTCACGGCCGCACTCAAGGAACACTACAAGGGCAAGATCTTGCTGCCCAAGAGCTTTGTCACCGGCAACCATATCGACGAGGTCCAAGGCGTCTACGTTCCGTTTTGGCTCTACGGCGCCCGCGTGGACGGCGAAGTGTACTTTGACGCGACCAACGAGACCGTGACCGAGGAATCCGACCGCACCGTCACGACCACCGACCACTACGATGCCTACCGTAAGGGCAATATCTCGTTTGAGCGCGTGCCCGTCGACGGATCATCCAAGATGCCCGACGGCCACATGGACGCCATCGAGGCGTTTGACTACGACGCGCTGCGCCCGTTCTCGGTCGCCTACATGCCCGGCTACATCGCCAACCGCTACGACGAAGACTGCGGAACCTGCAAGGCGCGTGCCGAGCGCCGCATGGAGGAGAGCACGATCTCGGCCCTGCGCGAGACCGTTGTCGACGAATACGACGACGCCACGGTCGAAAGCAAGCAGCTCGACTACACCTGGGAAGACAGCGACTACGCCCTGTTCCCCGTCTGGATGCTCTCCACCTCGTGGAACGGCAAGAGCTACCTGTTCGCTATGAACGGCCAGACCGGCCGCATGGTCGGCGAGCTCCCCTGCTCCAAGCCCAAGCTCATCATCGCCTCGGTGCTGTTCTTTGTGATCGGATTTATCCTCTCCCAGATTCTCTTTATGGGCGAATACGCCTTCGATCCGGATTACCTCACCTTTGATATCGAGGGCATCCTCATCAACATCGTGGCGCCGCTGATCATCGTGATTATCGGAGACGTGTTGCTGGTAAGCCAGCTCAAGACGGCCAACGAGGCGACCCACGCCGACGAGTACTGCGGCGAGCTCGACCTGGTCGAAAAGCACGACACCTTCAGCCATACCGAGACCACCGTTGTCATGAAGGACAACAAGGACGATTAACCATTCTGACCAATACCACCCCGACTTTAACGAGAAAGGAAGATCACCATGGGACTCTTGAAAGCTGGATTGGGAGCTGCCGGCGGCGTCATGGCCGACCAGTGGAAGGAATTTATCTATTGCGAATCGATGCCCGCTGACGTCTTGGCCTGCAAGGGCGTCAAGCGCACCGGCGGCCGCAGCTCCAACACGCACGGCGAGGACAACGTCATCTCCAACGGTTCCGTCATCGCCGTCAACGACGGCCAGGGCATGCTCGTGGTGCAAAACGGCAAGATCATCGAGGTCGCGCTTGAACCCGGCGAGTTCGTCTTCGATACCGGCAGCGAGCCGAGCGTCTTTAGCGGCAACCTGGGCGACTCCATCAAGGAGACCTTCGCCAATATCGGCAGCCGCTTTACCTTTGGCGGCGACGCGGGCAAGGACCAGCGCGTCTACTTCATCAACACCAAGGAAATCATCGGCAACAAGTACGGCACCGCCTCGCCCGTGCCTTTCCGCGTGGTCGACAACAATATTGGCCTGGACGTCGACATCTCCGTGCGCTGCAACGGCGAGTATTCGTACCGCATCACCAACCCGCTGCTGTTCTACACCAATGTGTGCGGCAACGTAACCGATAGCTACACGCGCGACAAGATCGACAGTCAGCTCAAGTCCGAGCTGCTCACCGCCCTGCAGCCCGCCTTTGCCAAGATCTCGGAGATGGGCATCCGCTACAGCGCCATCCCCGGCCACACCACCGAGCTCGCCCGCGCGCTCAACGAGGTCCTCTCGGCCGACTGGCGTGACCTGCGCGGCGTCGAGATCGTGAGCTTTGGCGTCAACTCCATCGCCGCCTCGCAAGAAGACGAGCAGATGATCAAGGACCTGCAGAAGGCCGCGGTCATGCGCGATCCCACCATGGCGGCCGCCAATATCGCCAGCGCCCAGAGCGACGCGATGCGCGCCGCGGCGGCCAACCCCAACGGCGCGATGGCCGGCTTTATGGGCATGGGCATGGCAGGCGGCATGGGTGGCATGAACGCCAGCCAGCTGTTTGCCGCCGGCCAGGCGCAGCAGCAGGCC
>CALFDL010000027.1 GCA_937950415.1 uncultured Collinsella sp.
AAGCTGATCGAAGTGATCTTTGACCTGCTGACGCCGCTGGTGATTGCCCAGATGATCGATAAGGGTATTGGCGCACACGATGTCAACGCCGTCGTCCACTACGGTATGCTGCTTGGCGCCATGGCTGTGATCGGCATCTCGTTTACGCTCGTCTGCCAAAAGATGGCGGCGCTCACCTCGCAGGGCATGGGCACCGATATCCGCGGTGCGCTCTACCAGCACATCAACAAGTTGAGCTATGCCGAACTCGACCGCTTTGGCACGCCGTCGCTTATCACCCGCATCACCAACGACGTCAACCAGGTGCAGCTTGCCGTGGCGCTGGGCGTGCGCATGCTCATCCGCTGGCCCTTCTTGGCGGTGGGCTCTATGTGCGCGGCCCTCGCCATCGACCTTAAGCTCGGCATGATCTTTTTGATTTGCACGCCCGCCATTGGCCTGGTGTTTTGGTTTGTCATGGCGCGCTGCATTCCGTACTACAAGCAGCTGCAGGCAAAGCTCGACCGCATCGCGCTCATTTGCCGCGAGGGGCTTTCGGGCGCCCGCGTGGTTCGCGCCTTTGTACGCGAAGATCACGAGCGCGAGCGCTTTGCCCAAGCCGCCGATGACCAGGCCAATACCGCCATCGCGGTGGGCAAGCTCTCGTCAATCCTTAATCCCGTCACGTTTTTGGTGATGAACCTGGGCGTGTGCGCCATCCTGTGGGTGGGCGGCATCCAGGTCAACGTGGGCGAGCTTACGCAGGGCCAGGTCATGGCGTTTGTGAACTACATGACGCAGACCCTGACCTCCATCGTATACGTCGCCAACCTGGTCGTGGTCTTTACCAAGGCGAGCGCGAGTGCTTCGCGTATCAACGAGGTGCTCAACTGCGAGCCGAGCATCACCGACGAGGGCAACCGGCCGGTCGCGCTGCCCAAGCCGGGCAATGTCGCTCCAGTTCCTGCGCTGAGCTTGAGCCATGCGAGCTTCTCGTTTGGCGCCGGTGCGGCCAACGCCGTCAACGATGTGACCCTGGAGCTGCCGCTGGGCAAGACGCTCGGCATTATCGGCGGCACGGGCAGCGGTAAGTCGACGCTCGTCTCGCTCATCCCGCGCCTGTACGATGCGGGCACCGGCAGCGTGAGCGTGATGGGCGCCGACGTGCGCACCTGGCCGCTCGACCAGCTGCGCCGTGTGGTCGCGACCGTTCCGCAGCGCGCGTCGCTGGTAAGCGGCACTATCCGCAGCAACCTGACCTGGCG
>CALFDL010000028.1 GCA_937950415.1 uncultured Collinsella sp.
TCGAACCATAACCTACGATTGATTGCAGAGGGACTGGATGCAGCATTCGAATCATCGCACCGCAGCGCTCATTGCGTCGAAGCCGGCTCGTATCATCACGAGCGCCGCGCTCGCCGTTGCGCTGACGGCCACGCCGATGCTCTCCCCCGTTGCGGCGTATGCCGCCTCGCAGGCAACGCAGGATCAGCTTTCCGCCGCACAGCAAAAAATTGAAGCCGCCACGAGCGCCTACAACGATGCCCGCACCAAACTCGACGACCTGCAAAAGCAAATCGACTCCAACGAGGCGAGCATCGAGGAAATCGAGGCTAAGCTTCCCGAGCAACAGGCCAAGGCAAGCTCCGCCATGCGCGATCTGTACAAGTATCAGAAGGGCACCAATCCCATCGTGAGCTTCCTGGTCAACGCGCAGAGCCTGGGTGAGTTCATCACCACCTGCAAATACACCAACCAGATCACGAGCTCGAGCGTCGACGAGATCGAAGAGCTCAACAACATGCAAACCGAACTCGAGCAGAACAAGGCCGAACTCCAGCAGGCCAAGTCCCAGCTTGAGGCAGAGCAGAAAAACGCCGAGGATGCGCTGGCGCAGGCCCAGCAGCTCCGCAGCGAGGCGCAGGCAAAAGCCGAGCAGGAAAATGCCGCCGAGCTTGCCAAGCTTGAGGCCGACAAGGCCGCTGCCGCCGAGAAGCTCTCGGGCGAGGGCGTAAGCGGCAGCAATTCCAGCAGCCAGGCCACCAACACCAACACCACCATCGACACCACGGTGAACAACGCCAATACCGGTAGCTCCGATTACGATTCGTTCATTAATGAGTGGACAGGCCGTATCGACAATTATCTCGCCGGCTCCCCCATGGCAGGCCAGGGCTATAACTTTGCCGTCGCCGCTTGGAATACCGGTGTCGACCCCCGTTGGTCCCCCGCCATCGCCTGCATCGAGAGCACCAAGGGTGCTTATTGCGCCAATTCTTACAACGCCTGGGGCTGGAGTGCACGTGGCGGCGGTTGGCGCAGCTTTGGCAGCTGGAGCGAGGGCATCTCCGCTCACGTTGCCTATCTGGGCGCCAACTACGGCTCCACCCTTACCCCGGCAGCGGCCAAAAAGTACTGCCCGCCCACGTGGCAGGATTGGTACAACAAGGTCGCCGCTCAGATGAACCGCATCTAAATCTAACTGCAAAGGGCCCCAATGGGGCCCTTTTCGTTTACGCGACGCTGGTATCGACGACACCGGTCGCATTGGCAATGGCAACGATGAGAATCATCGTCAACAAGAGCACGCCCATGGCCTTGAGCCAGAGCACTGCAAGCCTCTTGCCGCGATATCTATCGAGCACCTCGAATCGCCGACGCAGACGGCGTTTATCGAGCATCGCGAAATGAATGAGCACCACGAGACCGTCGACAAAGACAAAGTACTCAATCGCGAGAAACCACATCGGGTAGTTTTGGTTAGCACCGGTGGGATGAAAAACGGCGAAATGGCTCCCGGCAAAGAAAACAAGCAGCGAAAGATAGACTAATGCGTTCCAAATGCGCCCGACGGCATCGGGGATGCGAGAAAGCAGGCTCGGACGCTCGGACACCAACGGTAGCCCGTCCTGAAGCTGATCTGCGGAAAGCACGGACGCGGGGTGCACAGTCTGTCGCTCCGGAGACTCTTGGGAATAAGCAGCGTTCGGCACAGGTGAGGGCACCGGAGCGGACAACGCATACGATGCACGTACAGCATTTCCCAGCGCTGCGGCACTTGCAAAGCGCTTTGCCGGATCGAGAGCCATCGCCATGCAAATGACATCGGCCAGTGGCGCGGGGACGCCATGAGACTCACACTGCACACGCATGTCCAAACCTGGCTTGGGGTCAACTCCCGTCAGACAAAAGAACAGCAGGGCGCCCAGCGCGTAGACATCGCTGCGAACGCTGGTCTGGCCAAACCCGTACTGCTCGGGCGGCGCATAGGGACGCGTACCAAACTTAACGGTATCGGCATCGGCGCCGTCGCGCCACACGCGCGCAATTCCCAAATCGATAATCACCAGCGACGAAAAGCTCATACCGGCATCGGGCGCATACTGCACGCCCGACACGATGATGTTCGACGGCTTAAGGTCGCGATGGATTACCGGCGAGGCCGGCTCCCCCGCCGTCACAAAACCAGCATGGAGCTCGCCGACTGCATCGCAGAGAGCAGGAAATAACTCATGCGCATAATCGGGCGTCGCGCCCAAGCGCCCCACTAAGGCCTCGAGCGTCTCGCCTTCAACATACTCCATCACCACGTCCAGCTCATCGCCCACGCGGAGACAGTCAACGATTCGGGGTAGGTGCTCAAAACGGCGCCCGGTACGCTGGGCCGCAAACAGGCGCTCGTAGGCCCCGCCAATCTGGGCCGAAGCGTCAATGCGCTTACGGACGAAGGGGCCAAGCGACCCACCGCCGGAGCCTTCAAAGTACACGAGCTCGGTCGTCTCGACGTCCGAGCGCTTAAGTACGCGCTCCACGCGATAGCTGTCTTCGCGATCGAGCGACGCCAGGTGCTCGGCAAGTGAAGCAGTCAGCTCGTCATCGGAATATGTTGGGTCCTGAGTATCCATAGC
>CALFDL010000029.1 GCA_937950415.1 uncultured Collinsella sp.
GCATAAAAGAAACCTCCTGTAAGGTTGCTCCGATAACGCCTGAGATTTTACCACGACATACCCGAGCATAAACGTTCGTTTGTTCACGAATACCATCCGATTGGACAAATTTTGACCGTTTGCCCCACAGAATCGACCCACTGGGGAAAATAGCTTGACGATTGAGCGGTCTTCGTGGTTCGGAAGACGGCTTCGAGCCTACATCTGCATAAACGGGTTCTGCATAAGTTCGCGCGCCATCGTGGTCGAATCGCCATGGCCCGTCAAGCAAACGGTATCGGGCGGAAGCATCTTGGCAAGTTTGGAGAGCGAGCGCATGATCGCCGCCTCGTCACCGCCGGAAAGATCGGTACGACCGTGGCTGCCCGGGAAAAGCGTGTCGCCCACAAAGGCGATGTTCCCCTGCTCGGTCGCGGCGAACAGGACGATGCCGCCCGGCGTATGCCCCGGCGTCTCGATCACCTGCAGGCAGACGTCGCCCACCTCGATTGTATCGCCCTCGGCAAGCAAACGCGTCGGCTCACCCGGATCGGGTGTCTCGATACCCCACATGGCGTGCTGCTCCTCGATATTTGCGCGAGGTACCGTCACGTCCTTAGCGCACAACTCATATAGCGCGCTGTCGCCAACGACAGCTCGAACCCCGGCAACCCCGCCAACATGGTCGGCATGACCGTGCGTGCAGACAGAGCCGAGTACGCGCACCTCGGGATGCGCGGTGCGGATATGCTCCACAAGACGCTCGCCCTCCCACGCCGGATCGACGATTAAGCACTCGTCATTCGAAATCACGGCGTAGCTGTTAGTCTGAATCGGGCCGTTGACGAGCGCCTCAATCGAAGCCGCGCCTCGGGGTGTCAGGTCCAAAGTCATATCGTCCATGCGCATACCCTCCTTCTAAAATACGTTCGAGGCACCAAACGATGCCTCGAACGTAACCAATATCTATGATGCTGAGAGGCTCTCGCACCTACACACGGCGCTTGAGTTGCGCTCCGCCCTCGCCGGGCATAAGACGGCGAGCGTCGTAGACCGAATCGACACTGCTGATGGAAGCCAGCAGCGGATCCAGGCCGCTCGCATCCGAAATTTCGACCATAAAGCGCAGGGTCGCAATACCCTCGCGGTTGGTCGACGTGGCGGCAGAAAGGATATT
>CALFDL010000030.1 GCA_937950415.1 uncultured Collinsella sp.
CCGTCAGCCCAACGTTGGCCTCACCGCGAAAGCCGTCGGTGCCAAAGTACTTCATATCTTACTTATCCTATTCGAACGTTTGAGCGGTTGGCGTGGTACGAACCTTAAGCTCTTTGTGCCCAGAGTCCTTCGAAGTCGTGACCGTGTACTCGACCTTTATGTCTTGTCCAAGAAGCATGTGGACACCGCCCCATGCAACCTTCAAGCCATCGTGCGTCGCTTCGTTCATCTCGATAGAACCGGAGCCCGAAGTCTTAATGTCCGAAATGCTGCCTCCCGCAGGAGCATAGAGATAAAGCCTCAGCACCTCATCATCAATATCCTGGCTAATGCCGTTATGGCCCTGGAAATAACCAGGCATCTCGGCCTTCTCCTGGGGGGTCATCGTGTTCTTGAGCGAGGTGGTCACTCGATACGTCGTCGAGCCATCGGCATTTTCAACCGAAGAATCGATGGTGACTCGCTTATCGAGGAACCAATCCATCTTTGAATAGCTGTAGTTGTTCACATAGACGCCCAAGATCGGAGCCTCCGACGTATCGGTTTGGAGGGCGCCCGATATTCCAAGAGCCTTCGCGGCCTTTTCCTCGTCATCGTTTCTCGAATACATGAGGATGCGACCCTCGGAAGCGCCCTTTTCGATGGCGGCAGCAATCTTAGTAATATCGCTGGAGCCCAGTTCGTCCACGATCTTGTTAAAAGCTGATCCGGCAACCGCCGCAAAAATGGCGTCCTGTTCCTCTACCGGGTAATTCCAATAAATATCGTGCAGCAGCACCTTCGCAGCGTTGCTTCCATCAACGACGGTGCCGTCAGGAAGCTGTGTGCCGCCTACAACGCCGAGCATATACTGCAAAAATACCGGATCGACTGCAAATACGCCGTCGATGTCATCTCCGACAATGGCCTTCTGCATATCGCTGGCAAGCTGAGCCGCACGCGGATAATCAGGCGTCATCGTAACGTCGCCCATCGTGTATCCGAGCGTGTTGAATCCGGTCAGGCCCCATCCGGTCGTGAATAAGTTTGCCTCTTCATCGGTGATGGGAAGCGGGCTCAAAGGCTCTTTCATCATGTCGACTTTGACAAAATCGCCCAGTTCGAGCTTACCGTCAGTCACCGACATCACGCCGCGAGAACCGGGGAAACCGCCGCAGGCGCGGATCTCGACATTGCTCATCGCGAGCACAAGATAATGACGCGTCTGGCCGTTGGCGCCGAGCATCTGGGGAAGGACGGGGGCGACCTTCTCCGCCGCGTCAACCGCGCCGTTGAGGGTGGCAAAGCCGTCCTTGGCCTTATCGACCAGCTCGGTCACCTGGGAAATATGAGTATCGCCAATGCCCTGGACCTTCTCGTTGGCGCTCTTGAACACCTTCGAGCTGCTGGAAAGCGAATCGGCGACCGCCTGCAGCGCGGACACGTTAATCATGCCGTCCTGGAACAGTTTGCCGGGCGTAGCCTGCGAAAGGTTATCGGCCATGGGAACCAGCGCATTGCTCGAGACATCGGACAGGGCGTCGATCATGGTGCGGGCCGCATTGATATCGCTGCCATACACCGGGATAAACGAAGCCGCCGCCCACAGCGGGCTCGAGGTCTCCGCCTTCATGCTGTTGCAGAGCTCATCGATCTTCTTCGCGTCGTCAGGCAGCGTCGAAAAATCGCCCGACGTGACCTTGTCCTTAAGGCCACCGACGATCTCGACAGCTTCCTTCGCTTCGCTCTTTACGGTCTTTGCCGAGTTAAGCAGCATAAAGCCGCTTGCGCCAAGCACAACGAGAAGCACCGCGACTACAGCGGCAATAATGGCGCCGGTGTGACGCTTTTTGCGCTCACCCTTGCGATGGCGATGACGGACCAGGCCGTCAGAGGTCGAACTCGACGAAGCGTCGCTACCGTAGTTCAAGCCAAAATCGTAATAATCTTCCTTGGAACCCGAGCCCGCAAACTCGGCACCGCTATCATCCAGGCGGGCGAACGTGCCAGTCTCGGAGGCGCCGGTGTAAATCGTGCCAAGGTTACCCGTAAGCCCCGCGCCACCGGCAGAGGGAGTATTGTTGGCGGCCTTGCCGGCATTAACGTTGCCGGCGGCATTCGCGGCGTTGGCAGCACCTGCATTGTTCTCAGGTGCCGAAGGAGCCCCGCTCGGCTGCGACGTGGAGGTTGCACCGCCCGCAAAGACATTCCCTCTTGCACGGCCGGTCTTTTTTGCCTTTTGAGACTGCTCGTACAGAGCGGTAAACATCGCCGTCTCGCCCGGGGACACGCGCTTACCGGAACCGCCCTGTCCAGCGCCGCCCGGCGTGCCGGCCTTACCAGCCCCGTTCGGACGCGGCGGAACTGCAGGACGGCCGCTATCGCTGCCCTTAAAGTGATTACCAGCCATAAAGAAATCCTCGCAATTGAGTCGCAATGAAAAAGTCCATAACGTTACTAGTTTATGGCATTTTGAGCATCGACAGCTAAACTCCAGACACGGACATCAATTGGCGAAAATGCGGCACAACACCTTTTCCGTCTTGGCAGCGGCGCCAGCTACACCGTGAGGAACATCATCACGATGATCATGGCAAAGCCGATAAGGTCGGTCGGCAAAAACACCGTGCCCAGCATAACGGCGCTGGTGATGGTCGCCGAAACCGGCTCCACAGTTCCAATGAGGCTCGCGCGCACCGAGCCGATGTCCTTAACGCCCTGCATATAAAGCATGTAAGCAAAAAACGAGCCGATAACCACGAACACCGCGAGCGCCTCGATGCCGGCAGCGTCGAGCGCCGGCATATGCGCCCAGGGCCGCACGAAGACACATGAAACCACGCCCGCCGTGAGCATTGCCGAGCCCGTGACGATGGGGCTGCCGTATTCGGGCAGGATCTTGGCGGGAATCACCGCCATACACGCGGCGCTGACCGCACACATAAGACCTGCTGCCAGGCCAAGCGGCGAGATATTCAGGCTGGTGGGGTCGCCGCCGGTGGCGATTAAAAAGGTTCCACCCAGAGCCAGGCCAATGCCGATGACTTCGCGAGTACGCGGCATGCGGCGATCGATCGCGCAGGTGTAGCCCATGATGATAACGAGCTGCAGGCACTGGAGCACCGTCGCGGTTCCGGCGTTCGTCAGGCGCACGGCCGAAAGATAGCAAAACTGGTTGAACAGCAGACCAAAGGCGGTAAAGAGCAGCAGCTGCTTGCGATCGGCGGGTGTGGTCCAGAGCTTAATCAGGCGCTCGCGGTCACGCGTAACAACCACGGCCATAAAGAGTAGACCGGCGAGAATCTGACGCACGCTCATAAGCCACAAGGTGTCGACGTGGTAGGTATCGAACAGAAAGCTCGCGCTGGTGCCCGAGAAGCCCCAAAACGAACCGCCCACCAGCGTAGCCAAGACACCCGTGATCATCTTGCGCGTCGAAGCGCTGTTCAGGCGCTCGCGCCAAGCGCGGCGGGTGCTACGGCTGAGCTCGTCGGTGCCCTCGGGCACATCAATGTTCGATATATCGGTCATCGGCACCGAAGCCCCTGCGCCTTCGACCTGCTCGACACGCTCTTTGCTCATTCCACTCCCTCGAAGCAGCCTGGAAACAATTCGGCTTACCTTACCACGGCGAAGGCACCAGCTGGAGGCTTGTCCGTTTATCGGTAGGACAATTCCGCAGGCGTCTTTCCATAGCTCGATACCGCAATGGCCTTGCATTATGCGACAGCCAAATCGCGGCAGCAGGCTCTTTTGAAATGGATGCGACAAAGCCCCCGAATTCCACAATGTAAGCGATTTTTAAAAATGTTCTTGCCACCGAGTTCAGGCTCCGTTATATTATCCCTTGCGCGCTTGCGCACCCTTGATCGGGCGTTTAGCTCAGGGGGAGAGCGCTTCCCTGACACGGAAGAGGTCAGAAGTTCAAATCTTCTAACGCCCACCAAATGTTCGCAGCTCAGAGGCTATGTCCTCTGGGCTGTTTTGTTTTATGTCGCCAAATCCGCTGGCAGCTCCAACCGTCCAAGCAACCACCCTGCCCATACACAAAACCGCGTCAGCGACCCAAGTGCCTATCCCGGCTGACTCCGCAGTCAATCAAAACCGCCCCAATAGTCACCGAGGCCGAGACCAACACGTCTCGAACCCATCCGAGCCGCAACTTCTCGGCAAAACGCCACGATGTCTGCGCCCTGCGGTATCCTTGAGCCACTTACACCTGCAGCACCAAGGAGCCACCATGCGCACCGAGCTCGATGTTCCCTTTTCGCACAAAGAAGAAGCCAAGGCGTTGGGCGCCAAATGGGACCGGACCAAGAAGATCTGGTATGTACCCAGCGGCGTCAACCCCGAGCCCTTTGCCGAGTGGCTGCCCGGTGTTGACCGATCCGACCCCTCAGCGCCGTATATATATCTAGTACTGGGCAAGCGCGAGTGCTGGAAGTGTCACAAAGAGACCTCGGTCGCGGCCTTCGGCATTCCCTATCGAACCGATAACGACGAGAGCATCGCCATCGCGCACGCGCCCAACGAAGCCGGGTACATTGCCATCGACACGGCCAACGCCAACGCGCTCGCCATTGTTCCCGCTCTTGGCTGCGTCCCGGGCGAGATCCGCGACTATCTTTCTAAGCGCTGTGGCTACAAACCCGTAGTCGCACGAGCCTCCAAAGCCCCGTCGCTCGGCAACACGTGCGCCAGTTGCGACGCGCTGCAAGGCAGCCGCTATCTGTTCGAAGAACCCACGTCCCCGTTTGCCCTCACCGCCATCAACAAGCTGCCGGCACTGGAGTTTGTGCGCGTCGAAGTTGCCGGCGTCTTTGGCGTCCCGGCCACGCGCACCGACTTTGACCAGGCGCTCTTTACCTGGGCACGCGACCATCACGCCGAGTTCCACAGGCAACTCGGCGAGGGGGTTTATTTGTAGAGGCAAAAGACACTCACAGCCAACTCCTCCGCATCACCTATCCCTCGTCGCCGGCGTCGTACACGATATCGAGGCCACAAACAGGGCATTTCTCCGGATACACCGGCATATGAACGCCTGTCCGTTTTCTCACTTCGTCGCTGAGTCTGTCGCGCGCATCGATAAACCGAATGTCGAGACACGGTATTTGCGAGCCGCAGCAAGGGCAGGTGACGACAAACGACGCGCAATCAACCTCTACGCTCGGAAACATATTGTTGTCTATAAGGGCACACGGCAGTTTTCCGTACTTCCCCATCGCAATATCGCCTCGCCAGCTCATATACGCTCCCCTCTCGCTATACAAATCAGGAAGAGCATGCACCGGCGGGCGTGCGCGAGATCGCATCGCCACGCGATCCGATCAAACAACACGATCGTCAAAGAATGCCAAAGCCAAATACGCTAATACGGCAGAAGCCCCGCCTTTTCACGCTTCTTTTCCGAGCGATCGAACTCAATGCGATGGGCCTCAAGAAACACCGTATCGGGTCGCCACTGACGCTCATCCGGCTGCCTTAGCGTCGCACCCGCAAAGGAAGCGTAGTCGGTCTTATCCAGCAGGTACGATCCGCACAGCCGATATTCGCCGCAAACAGGCTCAAACGAAATCAGGTGAGCATCAAATAGGGAATGAAGATCGCGCCGAAGCAGAATACCGTTGCTGGCAACCTGCGATTTGGGTCCCGAGTAATTCTCGATATGTGCAGCCTCCAGAGCTTCACTGACGCCGCAGTCCGACACCGCGCAACGGCCATCATAGGCGGCAACGAGCTGTTTGCGGAACCATTGCTGCCCCAATCGCTCGCGCCTTAACGCATAGCGGACCTTTTCGTCGTCGGTCGCACCCTGTCCGGCAAACTCAATATCGACGGGTATGTGCTTCAGATAACTCATGTCGGGCGCAAAACGAGGGTCCGGTCCGCCTTTATGAACAGGACCGTGCAGAACAAACCATCCATTTTCGGGCTCGAACCGCTCAACAAACGCAAGGCCGAGCACCTTATAGCCCACCTCGGTTGCAAATATGACTCCGACTGGGACGCCACATTCCATGCAGTTGAGCATTTTACGGTTGTAATTCTGGTCTCGAGAACCAACGGCTCCTGGCGCTTGGACCGAATACTTAATGACCCACGTACCGTCATCCAAATAGAGCGGAGGCACATCGGTGTAGAAGCTCTTTTTAGAGTTATGGACCGAAAGCGCAAAGATCTTATTGGGATCTTGCTTCACCCGATCCTGGCCCGGCCAGAAGATCCCTGAATCCCGCGTTACGGGAAAGAAGTCCGAGCCAATTCTCAAACGGTACTGATACTGAGGACTATCTTCCTTGGTGTGGTGCGGAAGGCTGGTCCAAACGCCGCCGCGCTGTTCCTCACCCAGAAACCACTCCCATGCCTCAACGTATTCGGAAGGCACGAGACTGCAGGCGCGGTCATAGCTTGGTCCATCCATCAACGGAACAGCAAGGTCAATGTCGTTCATCGCCAGCACCTACAACCATACGAACGCGAGTCATGCCCCTCAATAATATGGCCGAGAGTCAATTATTACGAGATCTCATTCCGCGATCGGCACATCGTTGATGCTCTCGGTTTGCCGCTGGCGCGCTTGTACCCCGCTACCCCACTTCCCTGTATACTGATGTAGCACGTGTTTCATCCGGGCTTGTTGGGCCGGGTCGTTCATGGGAGGTTCTTGTGGCTGTTTCGAATCCGCCTAAGGGAAGCGTTTCTTCTTCGTCCATCAAGCCGGTTACGCGCAAGGCCGTGCGTTGCCAGC
>CALFDL010000031.1 GCA_937950415.1 uncultured Collinsella sp.
GCGAGCATCGTGTTCTACGTCATCTTTAACACCGCCGCGCCGGCATATAGCGCCCATGTTATCGACGAGCTGTGGGGCCATATACAGGTGGCGTTTGCCAGCGGAACCACCTTCAGCATCACCTGGGACCAATGCGGCAAGACCATCTTTGTCTACTTCTTGATCTGGACGGCCGCCGGGTCGTTCTATGCACTGCAGAGCTTTTTGATGTCGAGTGTGGCCGAGCGACTCAACTTGCGTCTGCGCAACCGCATCGCGCAAAAGCTCAGCCGCCTGCCGCTCGCCTACTTTGACGCACATCGCCCCGGTGAGGTGGTCAGCCGTGCGACCAACGACTTGGACAAGATGTCCGAGAGCATGCAGCGCGGATTGCTGCAGCTGCTGGTATCGATCGGTACCGTGACGGGCGCCATCATCATGATGTTCGTCTATAGCGTCAAGCTCACGTTGATCTTTTTGGGTTTTACGGCGGTATCGCTGCTGGTGACCAAGGTGGTTTCGCGCCGTACGCATGATGTGACGGGCGAGCGTCAGGAGTGGGTGTCCAAAATCACGAGCGCGGTCGAGGAAGGCTATTCGGGCCGTTTGGTGATTCGCGCATTCAACCGTGAGCACCAGAGCTCTGCCGAGGTGCACGAGGCCTCGGGCGAGCTGGCACGCGTGAGTACCAAGGCCGACTTTATGATCAACGCCGTCGGACCCGCGGTTCGCTTTATCGGTCGCCTGGCGCAGATCGTGATTGCGCTCGTGGGCTGCAGCATGCTGGTTGCCGGTCACATGACCGTCGGCGTGTTCCAGGCGTTCTTCCAGTTTATCTACGAGGCGTCCGAACCCATGACGCAGCTGTCGTTCACTTTCAACTCGCTGCAGGGCGCGCTGGCGAGTGCGGAGCGCGTGTTCGACCTGCTCGATGAGCCCGAGATGGAAGCCAATCCGCTGCCGGACGAGGCCGCCAAGCTGCCGGGTCGCGTGGAGGGCCGCGTCGCTTTTGAGCATGTGCGCTTTGGCTACACGCCCGAAAAGCCGCTCATGCGCGACGTGTCGTTTACCGCCGAACCGGGTCAGAAGATTGCGGTGGTGGGAACAACGGGTGCGGGTAAGACCACGCTCATCAACCTGCTCATGCGCTTTTACGAAATCGACGGCGGCCGCATTACGCTCGACGGTGTGGATACGAGCCGCAT
>CALFDL010000032.1 GCA_937950415.1 uncultured Collinsella sp.
AGACCACGCCGACTTCGGTTGCTGCCGGGCTCGATATCGTGTCGTGCTCGGGCGATAAACTGCTCGGTGCCGCACAGGCGGGCATTATCATGGGCCGTCGCGACCTGATTCAGGCCTGCGGGTCGCATCCGCTTATGCGTGCCCTGCGTCCGGGCAAGTTGGCGCTCACAGCGCTTGAGGCCACACTGCGTATCTACATGGACGGCGCCGATGTGGCCCATCGCGATATTCCGGTGCTCAGCATGCTGACGCTTCCGCAGGCTCATCTGGAGCGTCGCGCCCGCAAGCTGCGCGATCGTATGGTCGCCGGGCTCGATAAGGCCGGTTGCCCGTGCGCCGTTGAGTTGGAGATTGTCGAGGAGTCCTCGACACCCGGTGGCGGTTCGCTGCCTACCATGGAGCTACCCACGATGTGCGTTGCCGTGCGTCTTGTCGATGAGCGTCTTTCCGTTGACGCACTCAAGCGCTTGCTCGTCCAAGATTTCGACACTCCGGTCGTCACACGAACCTCGCACGATCGCATTTTGTTTGACGTCCGTACGCTCGTGGGCGACCGCGATATCGAGACGGCGGCATCGACGCTCGTCGCGTGCGTTGAGAAGGCGGTTGCACGATGAGTGAGGTTCAAGCGCTGGTGGAGTGTCCCGTTATCGTTGGCACGGCAGGCCACGTCGACCACGGTAAGTCGGCGCTGATCGAGGCGCTGACAGGCAAGAATCCCGATCGCCTGGAGGTCGAGCGTCGTCGCGGCATGACGGTGGAGCTGGGCTTTGGCGAACTGGCACTGCCGAGTGGCAAGATCGTTGGCCTGGTCGATGTGCCGGGTCACGCGCATTACTTGCGCGCCATGGTGCAGGGCGCCACGGGTATCGACGTGGCCGTGCTGGTGGTTTCGGCTGTCGAGGGCGTGATGCCGCAGACCCGCGAGCACGTGCATGTGCTAGAGCTGCTGGGCGTTACGCATATGGTGGTCGCGCTGACGATGTGCGACCTGGCCGATGCCGAGATGACCGAGCTTGCCGAGCTCGATGTCGATGACTTTTTGTCGGGTACCGTGTTTGCGGGCGCGCCGATCTTACCCGTGTCGTCTAAGACGGGCGATGGGATCGACGGGCTGCTTGCGGTGCTCGACGAGCAGGTAAGTGCCTGCTGGGATGCCTGCCGCGACCGTTCCGATCGGAGCGATGCCGCGCCTCGCCTGCCGATTGACCGCTGCTTTACGATCAAGGGCGTCGGTACCGTGGTGACGGGAACGCTGCACGATGCGCCGGTTGCGGTGGGCGATGAGCTGATGGCTTTGCCGTCGCGTACGGTCTGTCGCGTGCGCGGGATTCAGGTGCATGGCGATACGCC
>CALFDL010000033.1 GCA_937950415.1 uncultured Collinsella sp.
TGATGGCGCAGCAAGCGGTATTCTTCCTGTTCCCGCTGGCAGTGGGCCTGGCGCATTCCTTTGTGGCGCTCAAGGTGATCATCGAGCTGGTGAGCACGTTCGGCAACATGAGCATCGGCGGCACGGTGGGTCTCACCTGTGCGATTTTCCTGGCGGCCTACGGCGGCTACTTCTTGGTGACCTACCTCATGAGCACCGGCATGGTACAAGCCGCCATCGCCACCCGTTATAGCGAATAACTCGTTCAGCTCGGAATTATCGTAAGTTGAGCATAAGTCAGCGAAAGCGCCCCTAGGTGAGCAAGGTGACGTGGAAGAGGAGGGAAGCGTACTTTTGGTACGCGACCGACGATTGAACGTCAGATTGCCGCCTAGGGGCGCTTGCAGCGTCGAGCCGTTACGCGGTTTGGCAAAACCGCGTAACCTCAACGTTTCCAAAAATGCAGGATGAGCGTGGTGCGGTTTTGCTGCTCGGTTTTGACCAGGATGTTGTGGATGTGGGTCTTGACGGTGCCCACGGCAAGGAATAGCTCGTCAGCGATCTCTTGGTTCGACTTGCCCAGCACAACCAAGCGCATGACTTCGGTCTCGCGGTTGGAGAGCTTGTAGGCGTTGCGATAGAAAGGCATCTGCTCTTCGATATGCCGGTCAAGATCGCTAACGTTCTTTTCCTCGGGCGCTTCCTGCATGCGGATTGAAAGCACGTGGTAGGAGTAGATAATCAGCAGAATCGCAAAGTAGCACGCAAAGACGTTTTCGCTAAAGTTGCGCTCGGACAGATATAGCTGCAGCCAAGAGGGCGCCAGACTCATGGGGACAACAAGGATGTTGTAGAAATCCTCGGCAACGATGCAACCGACCAGAATTGCGCCGATAATCAGGTGCTTTCGTTGGTTGTTAACGCGTGCCTTCAGCTCAACTTTCGTGCTTTTATGCGCCGTCCAAAAGATATACAGTCCCACAAAGACAAGGAATACCTGACGCATCGTGTAGTAGAGCCATTGATGCATGGGGCCGGAGGGGACAGCGACGATAATCAGCGACTCGCACAGCAAAAACGTCAAGACGGGGATAGCGAACTGCTTTTTAGAATGTTTGTCGAGCAGGTCCATGGCAATCAGCCAAATAAAAGCCTGCGAAGCGGTCGCCACAAGGGTTCGCATTACAGGCATGGTAATTGAGTAATAGTCGCTGGCCGGAAAACTCTGGTTTTGCAATGTGTATTCAAAAAAGAAGATCTCGGTCATCTCGATGGCATAGCAGATAAATACGCCGCTGCCATAGATAAAGAAGCGTCGACGAGACGAGGCATAGGCGGCAAGCGAAAGCACTGCCGTCACAATACAGATTACGAGTATTGCTAGGGTATAGAAGAACATCAGAGTGTTCATCTGTCACCGTCCCATCTCATTTAATCTATGGCCGAATCCTGTATATCCTGTGGGGTATAGACGTCTCGACCCTTCGTTCCATTGCAGATTAGGCGCCGAGATATAGGATAGCTGTATACCGTTCACGGTTCTAGATAGTAAACCCCCTGTAAACTCTTGACCTGCGGGTTTATATTGGATTAGAGAGGGTGTAACTCCGTGAACGGTCTTTAATCCCGAATAAACTAGGTAAAAATTGCATACGGGTGAATGATGGTCTTGTCAACACGAGGCGTGATGTTCGAGCGCCTCATAGTAATAGTCGGCAAGACCGACGGAAAGGAAATCGACATGGCACTGCCTAAGGATTTCATCGACACCAACGACTTCACCAAAGAGCAGATCCTGGCTATCGAGGATCTTGGCCTGGCAATGAAGAAGGCCATCAAGGTTGACGGTTATTATCCGCACCTGCTCCGCAACAAGAGCCTTGGCATGATCTTCCAGCAGGTCTCCACCCGCACTCGTCTTTCCTTCGAGACCGCTATGACCGACCTCGGCGGCCATGCTCAGTTCTATGGCCCTGGCACCATCCAGCTCGGCGGTCACGAGTCCCTGGGCGACACCGCTCGCGTTATGGGCTCGCTGCTCGACATCATGATGGCTCGCGTTGACCGTCACAAGGACGTCGTCGGCCTCGCCGAGGGCTCCGCTGTGCCCGTCATCAACGGCATGTCTGAGTTCAACCACCCCACGCAGGAGATGGGCGACCTCATGACCATGCTCGAGAACCTCCCCGAGGGCAAGAAGATCGAGGACTGCACCTTGGCCTTCATCGGCGACGCCACCCAGGTCTGCGTCTCCCTCATGTTCATCGCCTCCAAGGTCGGCATGAAGTTCGTCCAGTTTGGACCTAAGGGCCACCAGATCCCCGACGGCGGCCTGCACGTTGGCACCGTCGAGGAGCGCGCCGAGTTCGGCAAGCAGATGATGGCCATCGCCGAGGAGAACTGCAAGGTCTCCGGCGGCTCTGTCGTCATCTCCGACGACATCGAGTGCATCAAGGGCGCCGACTTCATCTACACCGACGTGTGGTATGGCCTGTACGACGAGGAGGTCTCGGGCGAGAGCTACATGGACGTGTTCTATCCCAAGTATCAGGTCACCATGGACATGATGAACTTTGCCGGCCCCAACTCCAAGTTCATGCACTGCCTGCCGGCCACCCGCAACGAGGAGGTCGTCGACGAGGTCATGGACGATCCCGAGCGCTCCCTGTGCTGGGTCGAGGCCGAGAACCGCAAGCACTCCATCCGTGCTCTCCTTGCCGCCCTGGGCAAGCGCACCCCGCTCAACGACGAGGGTGTCGAGTACTCCGCCAAGGCTGAGCTCCACGCCGCTCTCGAGGCTCTCGAGCAGCTCTAAGCCTCAAGGCTTCTAAAAGCACGTTTGCGGGCGGCGGATGCTCGTCTCCTGTCGCCCGCTCACCGAGGCCCAAGCAATTGCCTTAATACCTTAGGGCATCGGATCTGTCCAAGACTGAGCGAAGGAGCTCATCATGAGCGACGGAAAGAAAAAGCTTTCCTTCTTGACGGTCATTTCGACCATCATCTGCGTCGTCTTCGTTTGCGAGGCCGCCGCTCCTGCTGCTGCCATTGGCAACCAGCAGTTCTTCTGGTGGATCTTCCTGATCCTGACCTTCCTGCTTCCCTACGGCATGGTTGTCGCCGAGCTCGGTACCACCTATGACGGCGAGGGCGGCATTTACGACTGGGTACGCGATGGCCTGGGCGACAAATGGGGCGCCCGCATCTCGTACTACTACTGGGTCAACTACCCGCTGTGGATCGCCTCGCTGGCTACCATGTTCCCCGACATTTTGGGCATGGTCTTTGGCGTCGAGTTCAACTTGATCGCCAAGATGGGTATCGATCTTGCCTTTGTGTGGATCGTCTACCTCATGGGCCGCTCCAAGGCGGCCGACTCCGAGTGGGTCCTTAACGGTGGCGCCATCATCAAGGTCGCCGTCGCCGTTATCGTTGGCGCTTTGGGCATTTGGTATGCCATGGAGAACGGTTTTGCGAACGACATGTCCGCTGCCACCTTCCTGCCCGAGCTCACCAACACCAACGCTCTCGGCTACCTGTCGATCATCATCTTTAACTTCATGGGCTTCGAGGTCATCTGCACCATGACCGACGACATGGCCGATCCCGCTCGCGATATCCCCAAGGCTATCATCGTCGGTGGCCTGTCCATCGCCGTGATCTACCTGTTCGCTGGCTTTGGCATCGGCGCTGCTGTGCCGGCCGATTCCATCGACCCCGACTATGGCATGATTGTCGCAGTCCAGACCATGGTGGGCGACTCCATGATCTTCAAGGTCATCTGCATCGCCTTCCTGATCACCCTGTTCGCCAACATGGCCGCCTGGTCCTTCGGCGTCAACTCCGTCGCTCGCTACGCTGCCGAGCACGGCAACATGCCCAAGGTCTTCGCCTCGATGATCTCGGATGACGATATGCCCAACGGCGCCAACCTGGTCAACGCCATCGTTGCCTCCCTGGTGCTGTGCCTGCAGCTGGTTCCCATCGACGCCATCTCCAACGGTGTTTTCTGGATGCTCTTCGGCACCTCCGTCGTCTTCCTGCTGCTCACCTATATCCCGATGTTCCCGGCGTTCCTCAACCTTCGTAAGAACGACCCCAACCGCGAGCGCATCTTCACGTTCCCGTTCAAGGGCGCCATGATGAAGGTCATGCTGGCCATCCCCTGCATCGAGCTGGTCCTGGCCATCGTCGCAACGCTGGTGCCGTTCTCCGCCGCCGAGATTGGCGACAAGGTCCCGATGATCGTTATCTTTATCGTGCTCGTGCTCATCGGCGAGGTCGTCCGCGTCGTCAGCGCCAAGGGCCGCAAGGAAGAGTACAAGGGTCTCACCCCCGAGCTGGCTGCTCAGCGTCTCGCTGAGGAGGCTGCCGAGGCCGAGGAGAACTAGAGCACCCGGTTCTGGGGCTCCAACCCTCCTCGCGTACCAACGTGCGCTTCGTCGGGCTTGTCGCTCCCGACTCCGGGCACTCTAGCCTCTTCGGAGGCGTGCCCAAGCGACAGGTTTGCTAACCATTCCCCGGGGTGGGTGTGAGCGATAGCTCCGGTAACCACCGCCCACCCCAATCTCTCTTCCGTATCCTTCGTGCGTTTTGTCTCCGCGCACTTGGTTACGTCGTCGCTTGCCGGTGCGACTCCGTGAAAACCGGCGCCGGGCGCCCCGACCTTTGCCGGGGAACGGGCGCCTACCATCTCTTGGTTTTAGGCTGCGGGTAACCCGCCCGCAGCAAGCGATCGTTCGATTTGGAGGAAATCTTATGCGTACGATCACCGAGTCCGAGTCCACCCCCAAGGCCGATGGCTTCTTTATGCCCGCCGAGTTCGCCCCGCAGGATCGCGTGTGGATGGGCTGGCCCCACCGCACCGACACCTGGGCCCACGGCGCCAAGCCGGCCCAGAAGCAGTATGCCGCCATCGCCCGCGCCATCTCCGAGTTCACCCCGGTCTATATGTGCGCCAACCAGGTCGACTACGCCAACTGCAAGGCCGTCTTCGAGAACGACGAGAACGTCACCGTCATCGAGATGACCACCGACGACGCTTGGTTCCGCGACACCGCCGCCACCTACGTCATCAACGGCAAGGGCGAGAAGCGCGCCAACCACTGGCACTTCAACGCCTACGGCGGCCTCGTCGATGGCCTGTACTTCCCGTGGGACAAGGACGAGCAGATCGCCCTCAAGATGGCTGAGCTCTCCGGCTGCCGTCGCTATCGTCCCGATGACATGATCCTCGAGGGCGGCTCCATTACCGTCGACGGCGAGGGCACCCTTGTCGTGACCGACCAGTGCCTGCTTTCCCCGGGCCGCACCTGCTCTGCGGTGCTCGAGGAGGAAGAGGATCCCGAGTCCATCTGGCCCAAGTACCACAAGAAGTTTGAGCCCTGGAGCGAGGAGCTTCGCGCCTATATGGACGAGCACCTCAAGGATTACCTGGGTGTCGAGAAGGTCATCTGGGTCAAGGAGGGCATCGACCCCGAGGAGACCAACGGCCACATCGATGACGTCGCTACGTTCATCGCCCCGGGCGTCATGGCCTGCATCTGGACCGACGATCCCGAGTACCCGTTCTATGATCAGTGCCACGCTGCTTACGAGACCCTCTCCAACGCGGTTGACGCTAAGGGCCGCAAGATGAAGGTCTACAAGCTCTGCATGCCCGTGAACCCGCTGTTCATGGACCAGGCCTCCTGCGACACCATCGACGCCGACGAGAACGCCGAGCCGCGCGTCCCCGACGAGCCGCTGATCGCCTCTTACATGAACTACCTGGTCACCAACCACGGCGTTATCGTCCCGCAGTACGGCGACGAGAACGACCAGCTGGCCGTTGACACGCTCCAGAAGATCTACGACGAGGTCTGGGGCGAGGGCGTCTACAAGTGCGTCGGCGTTCAGTCCGAGCAGGTCGTCTTCGGCGGCGGCAACATCCACTGCATCACGCAGCAGGAGCCGTCCGCGTAATTGTCTGTCTTCCTGAGGCACGGCACCTTCCCGTTCATTCGTCGCTTGCGTACCAAAGTACGCGGCGCTCCTCTTTCACGGGAATCTGCCGCACCTCAGAAACCCAGCCGATCAATCGGACAGTTGGTGAATCGCACCGTGACCATCTCGGGGCATTGATGGTCTGGTCACTTGATGTCTTGGTCGGCTGGGTTTTTCTTTGGGCACTCCGTTGCCTCCACTTCGGAGTGCCCGCCTCTTTGATTGAGTACGCGTCTGATCTGGGATTTATTGCGGGTTAGGCCAATTGTTCGCTTGAATTTCCCAGGTCAGACGCGTATTCAATTGCTGATAGTTTCCGGTTGCGAGCGCGACCGTTTTGATCGGAGTATCTATGTACCAGCGTATCGTTATCTACACGCGCCTGTTCCGCGAGCGTTGGTCCAACAATTGCATCCTCTCTTCTCTTTGGGATGGCACCTGCACCGGTGACGCGGCCTGCAACCCTACCTTGGGCTGCGCCTTCGGTACAGATGCCATCCTTTTTGCTGTAGGGGGAGCGTGTCGTGGCAGGTAAAAAGTTTTCCCTGTTCGAGGTCATCCTCTCGGTTATCTGCGTTGTCTTTACCATCGAGGCGGCCGCTCCGGCATCTGCCATGGGTAACGTGCAGTTCTTCTGGTGGATCTTCCTCATCATTACGTTTTTGCTTCCCTATGGCCTGGTGGTGGCCGAGCTCGGTACGGCGTTCGATTCCGAGGGCGGCCTGTACGATTGGGTTCGCCTGGGCCTGGGCGACCGTTGGGGCGCCCGCTGCTCCTGGTGCTATTGGGTCAACTTTCCACTGTGGGTGGCAAGTATCGCCTGCATGTTCCCCAGTGTCATCAATGCGGTATGGGGCATCGAATTTTCGCTTGGGGTCCGAATTGCCATCGAGCTTGCCTTTGTGTGGGGCGTCACGGTCATGGCAATGCAGCCGGTGGCCGAGGCCGATTGGGTCATGGATGGCGGCGCCGTCATCAAGGTGCTCATTACCGCCGTGGTGGGAATCGTCGGCATCTGGTTTGCCTGCAACAACGGCTTTGCCAACGATATGTCGTTTAAGACCTTTGTCCCCGATCTTGGAGACACTAACTCACTGACGTATCTTTCGATCATCCTATTCAACTTTATGGGCTTCGAAGTGGTCGCGACCTTTGCTAGTACGATGAAAAACCCGTCGCGTGATATCCCCAAGGCGGTTATCGCCGGTGGCGTTGCCATTGCGGCAATCTACATCATTTGCGGCATCGGCATTGGGGCTGCGGTTCCCACCGAGCAGCTTTCGCTCGATTCGGGCATTGTGGACGCGGTCGCCGCCATGGTGGGGCGCGCTCACCCGCTGACGATGGTCGTGGGCGTGGCCTTTTTGGTGACGCTGTTCGCCAACATGATCTGCTGGAGCTTTGGCGTCAACAACGTGGCGAGCTATGCCGCGCGCCATGGCAACATGCCGCGTCCCTTTGCGCTGGTGTCCAAGAAGACCGGCATGCCCAACGGCTCGGCACTCATTAACGGTTGTTTTGCCAGCTTGGTGCTGCTACTTCAGATTCCGCTGGGCGAAGGTTCCGACGTCTTTTGGGTCTTCTTCTCGATGAACGTCGTCTTTCTGCTCATGAGCTATATCCCGATGTTCCCGGCGTTTTGGCGCCTGCGTAAATACGACGACCGCCCACGTGTGTTCCGCGCGCCCTTCGAGGGCAAGGTGCTTGCGGTAGCGCTTGCGGTGCCGGTGGTAGAGCTCGTGCTTTCGATTGTTGCGACAATCGTGCCGCTTAACAGCTCGCCCGCCGAGATGTCAAAGTTGCCGATCCTCATGGGTGTGGTGATCGGCGTGTTGCTGGGCGAGGTTTCGCGCCTCATATCGCGCCGCGGCCGCAGTGTCGATAATCCCGGCGTTGGCGCAAGGGGGACCGGTCGCTTCGCACCAAAACAGTAGCGCCGCGAGTTGTGCGGCGCTGGCTGCATCTTGGATTACTGCTCACGCTGCTCGGGATCAGATGCGAGCTTGGGTGCAAAGTAGGGGACGTGGCCCAGGTAGGGGCAGCTGTCCGAACGCGCCTCAACGGCGCAGGGGACATCGTCGTAGGTCATGGAAGAACCGAGTCGGGTGATGGCCTTGGCGGCGGGCGCGACGAGCATCTTGAGCGGAGCGATCGGTGTCATGGCATCTCCTTTCATCGGTGAGACACAGCTTGTTTATCTAAACGATACAGTACGTTTAATCGGTGAGTCTAATCTTGCGGCAAAGAATCTGTCAACATCCTCACAGCATCTAGACAGGGGAGGCGGGCATGAGTTTCGCGTTCTATATCTACACCACGATTGTCATGGGTGTGGCTCTGGTGACCAGTGCCGTGGCATTGGTGGTTTGGCTCATGACGCGCCGTCGCGACAGCCTGGTGGCCGCGGCGGGCTTTTTGCTCTACATGCTCGATATGTCAGTTATCTTTTTTGACGAGTACAATCGGCTCAAATACGACTACGCTGTTACCTTTAGCGAGCCGTTGCAGCACCCCTTGCTGCGCTGCGTGCTCGGTATTGCCATCTATGCCTGCGTGGTACTGTGGATGTTTGCGCGCTTGCGCAAAAGGCCGACGTCGCGCATGCTCGTACTCGCTATCGTGCCGTTTTCAATCTTGCAATTGCTGCTGGTGCCTCGCAGCGGCGCTGCCGGAGAGATGCAGCAGTATCTCTTTTGGCTCACGCGTGACCTGGGCAATGTAGGATGTCTTGCCTATGCCGCCTGGCATTACCGGTACAGAGCCACGCGTGTTGAGAAACTCGACCTCGACCGCTCAAAGCTCTTTTGGAAGGTGGCCCTCGTTCTTGCGTTTTGCGTAATCGCCGAGGACACCTACATGATTTTGCTCTGCCGCCCCGACTCTCAAAACCCCGTCATCAGCCTCTTTTTGTGGTATCTGTCCGAGCGCAATATCTCCGAAAACGTGCTGCTCGTGGTATGCGCGGTCCAACTCTTTTGCCAGTTTAGCCATATCCTGCGCGTGTATGCCCGTCATCCGCGTGCCGATGAGGACGTGGCGGCCCAGAGCGCAAGCTCTGAGGACGACCTCGCATCGCGTGTGGTGATCTATGCCGATGCCCATAAGCTGTCGCGGCGCGAGCAGGAGGTGCTCACGCTGCTGCTGAAGGGCAACGACGCCCAAAACATCGCCAGCGAGTTGGTCATCAGCCCTGGCACGGTCAAGGCTCACTTGCATCGCATCTACGTTAAAAGCGGTGTCTCCAACCGAGATGACCTCATAGATACCTTTTGGCGTTCCTAGCCCCATTCTTCCTCGCATGCGGGTCTTGCCGTGTGGGCGGCCATACCGTTGGGCGTAATGAAGCGGTAATAATCTCAGACAATAAACCTGCAGGTAAAGCGTGTAAACCTGCTTAAACTGACCGTTTGCGGTCCCTGGCCTTGGCACGGATTTGCCCCTGTGTATCAATGGGTGTAGCGCGAAGCCGCGGACGTGGGACAGACGTCCGAGCACGGCTTGTAGGCACGCGCCGATGCGGGAGCGCTACGCTCCCAACCGAGTGCCCACGCGGGCGGTGCGTCCGCGTTGCAACCAAAGATGCCTGAGGAGGCTCACATGGACAAGGCTGATGTAGTTATCAAGAGCAACGCCGTCTTTACCGGCGATGGGCTCGAGCCGTTTAAGGGCGGCGTTGCCGTGCGGGGCGATAAAATCGTTGCCTGCGGTGACGATGCCCACCTGGCACCGTTTATCGGCCCCGATACCGAGGTGCGCGACTTTGGCGACCAGCTCGTCATGCCCGGCCTGATTGACTCGCACACGCATTTTGCCCAGGGCGCGTTCATGACCGACCCCGATTTTGCCGTCAACCTCATCGACTGCACCAGTTTTGAGATGGCGATGGAACGTGTCGTGGCGTTTGCGGCCGACCATCCCGATAACGAGTGGATTCTGGGCTGCCAGATTATCCAGTTCCAGTGGGATGTCCCCGAGATGCCCACAGCCGCGATGATCGATGAGTACATCTCTGACCGCCCGGTTTTTCTGCAGCAGGTTGACCTGCATACCTTTAGTGCCAATACCTGCGCCATCAACAAGGTGGGAGTAACTTCGCAGACGCCCGATCCCGCAGGCGGCAAGATCCTTAAGGATGCCGAGGGCAATCTGACGGGCGTGTTTTCCAACAACGCCGGCGTCTTCTTTATGGACGAGGTCTACGACCCGGCGCCCGAGGTTGTTGACGCGTCGTTTGCAAAAACCGCCCGGCGCGCCAATGCCTTGGGAATCACTACGGTCGGCATGGTCAATCCTACGTTTGTGAGCATGGAAAACCCGTATGCGGTGTTGGCAGGTCTTAATGCCAAGGGCGACCTGCCGCTGCGTGTGTTGCTGTACACCGACCTGTTCGAAAACGAGTCCTTGACGCTCGAGCAGATCAAGGAGAAATATGCCTTCCCGGGTACGCAGGTGGAGTGGCACGGCTTTAAGCAGTTCCTTGATGGCGTGTGCTCCGACCATACCGCCTGGATGCTTGAGCCCTATAGCAACGCGCCCGATACCTGTGGTGAGCCCGCGGAGGAGCCGGAGCGCATCCGCGCTGCCATCCTCAGGGCGCAGGAATGGGGCGTTGACACGCGCATCCATACGATTGGTGATCGCTCGGTGCGTTTTGTGCTCGATTGTTTTGAGGAGGGCGAGCGCTTGCATGGCAAGCGGGATTGTCGCCACTCCATGGAGCACAACGAGACGGTTCAGCCCGAGGATCTGCCGCGCTATGCCGAGCTGGGTATATGCCCTGGCATGCAGCCGTGGCACATGCTGCTCGATATGGCTGACCTTGCCAAGGACGATGCCGTGGGCCCCGAGCGTGCTGCGCTTTCGTGGCCCCTGCATAGCCTGCTTGCCAGCGGTGCCGTGGTGCACCTGGGCAGTGACTTCCCCGTTGTGGGCTTGGAGCCCATGGAGGAGGTGTACGGCGCGGTCTTCCGCATGCTCGAGGACGGCTCCAACCCCGAGGGCTGGTTCCCCCAGGAGCGCATTACCATGGCCGAGGCTCTGCGCGCCTACACCTATGGCAGCGCCTACGCCATGCATGCCGAGGACCGCATCGGCACGCTCGCGTGCGGCAAACAGGCAGATATCTGCGTGCTCGACCGCAATCTCTTTGATTGCGAGCCGGCCGAGGTGCTCGAGGCTACCGCAGCCCTCACGATGATCGCCGGCAAGGTGGTCTTTGAGGCATAGCGCCATCGTTTGATTGGGCGGCTTGGTGCCAGTTGTCAGCCGCCTGACATCCATTCAGCACTACTCTCTCAAGGAAAGGGGAGAACAATGGCAGAAGAAGTAACCGCCGCCGTGGAGGAGGAGCGCGAGCTCGCCTCCCAACCGATTCCCGGCCTGGTGCGTAAGTACACCATCGTCACCGGCCAGGGCATGCTCGCCCAGATCATCATGGTGGTCCTCGAGGGCCTCGTGATGGGTTGGGGCCTGGGTGCCCACGGCCTGGCCTGTGTCTCGATCATCATGTCGGTCGAGTACATCAACCTGGCCTTTGGCAACCTGTTTGGCACCGGCGTGCCCGCCGTGGTGGGCAACCTTTTGGGTGCCGGCGACATCAAGGGCGCAAGCAAGGCTTTTAGCCAGGGCTTTTGGCTCACCACGATCGTGAGTGTGCTGCTTGCTGTGGTGATGGCAGTGTTTACCGAGCCCATCTGCGCATTCTTTGGCGCCACGCCCGACATCATGGCCGATACCGTTGCCGGCGTGCGCACCTTCGCCGTGCTGCTGCCGCTCACGGTCATTGGCCAGATGATCACCGCTGTGATGCGTGTGGACGAGAAGGTTCAGATCCAGGCCAACCTTATGACCGTTTCGGCTATCGTCGCCATCTGCTGGCTCGCGCTTTCCACGTTTGTGCTCAAGTTTGGCGTTATGGGCGCCGGCGTGTACTACGGGCTTTCCATCGGCATCTGGGCCATCTGTATCTTCTGGTTCATCGGGGGCAAAAAGTCCCAGCTCCAGATTAACCCTGCCGACCTTAAGCTCGACCTCGCCATCTGCGGCCAGATCTTCAAGATCGGCTTCCCGTTCTTCCTGGTCCAGGGCGCGACCTTTATCTTTAATACCGTTGCCAACTCGCTTTTGGGTTCGCTCGGTGGCGACATGGGCTCGCTCTACATCGCAGCCTTTGGCGTGATCAACGGCTACATCCTCTACATTACCATGATGGTTGCCCAGTGCTTCTCCTACGGTCTGCAGCCCATCGCTGCCTTCAACGCCGGCGCAAAGGCTTGGGCACGCCTTAAGGAGACGCTCTCCTGCACGCTTAAGTACCAGGTTGTGACGCTGGCGCTGGTCACCGTCGCGCTCTGGCTTGCCGCCACCCCGGTGTGCGCCTTCTTTGCCGGCAGCGATCCTGCGCTCGTTGAGGTTGCCGCCAATGCCACGCGTACTGTCATCCTGGCTGTTGCCCTGGGCTATCTTGCCATGACCATGTCGATGTATTTCCAGGCGGTCGAGAAGGTGGGTGTCGCCACATTTACGGGCCTGCTTCGCTATGTGATCTGCTCGGTGCCGCTTATGTACCTCCTCGGCAACATGATGGGTGTCGAGGGCGTGTGGATCGCCCTGGTGGTGGCCGATGCCATTACCGGCATCATCTCCATTGCGCTCGCCGCGCACGAGTCCAAGCGCCTGAGCGGGCTTCCCGCGTAGCCAACGCGCGCTTGCGACACATGACAGCGACTGTTTAATGTAAGCCGCCGCAGATGCTCCCAAGGCGTCTGCGGCGGTTCTTTGCAGCGAGGTTCAAATAAGCAATCTACCAGCGCTACTTTCAAATTAGAGGCCGGCTTATGATTGTTCTCGAACCAATGTCATGAGGCCCAGGCGGTTTTTGACGCCGAGCTTGTGATAGAGGGCGTTGACATGCTTTTTTACGGTCGACTCCGAGATATAGAGCTCCTCGGCCATTTCGCGGTTGGTCTTGCCGGCAAGCATCATCTTGAGCACCTCTGCCTCGCGGGGGAGGACTTCGAGCTCGCTGATGAGCGCCTCTAAGGGGTTCTCGCAAGCTTGCTGTGCGGTGCTCTGCGCAAGGATCTCGTACAGGCGCAGGCTCAGGTGCCGCGCGAGCTGGCGTAGGGCTTCGAGCTCTTCGTCCGAAAAATCCCCCGCTTCTCGTGCGCGAAACAGCGTGAGCGACCCCAGGGATGTGCCCCCGTGCGCGAGCGTGGCAGTGCAGCCATAGTAGATGCCGAGCGGCTTCATCCACTCCTGATAGATGGGCGTTGCGTTGCGGCGCTCGACATCCACGAGGTCCAGGTCGCGATAAACATGCACGTTGTGAACGTCAAAGCTCCAAAGGGTGTAGTCAAAGGCGGCATAGCGTTCGTAGTAGCTCTCGAGCTGGTCTTCTGCCATGCCACGGGCAACGGGGCTTACGAATTCTGTCTGTCCGTGTGTGCCGGCGCGTGCGATATCAAACATCGAGGCCCGGTGCGATATCACCTGATTAACTCTATCAAGAAGCCCGGCTTGAAGCGTGGCGAAGTCGCCGCAGCCATGAATCCATAAGGCGCATTCGTTGAGGGCGGACCAGCGGCCCCCGTGGATCTCATCGGGGTTAAAGCGGGTATGCGTGGTATTGGTCATGGATGTCCTTTCATGCGGCTTTGTCAGTATGACACGTCTCGCGCGCCACTAGAACTTTAGGTCAGTGAACGGTGTCCTTTTGGGTGGCGAAAGGGTCCCCTAGGCCCATTGAGAGTGGGCTTCCGGAGCCGCACAATGGGGCCGTCATCACAAAGGGTCGTCCATATCGTTAGGAGCCAACATGAAGACCATTTACGAGAGCGAGTCTACGCCAAAGAAGGACGGATTCTACATGCCCGGCGAGTACGAGGAGCAGGAGCGCACCTGGATTTTGTGGCCGCACCGCTCCGACGTGTGGCGCTGCGGCGCCAAGCCGGCGCAGAAGGTCTTCACCGAGATCATCAAGACCGTTGCACGTTTTCAGCCCATCACTGTGGGCGTCAACACTGAAGACTTCCCCGCGGTGTGTGAGATCTTCGACGGCGTTGAGAACGTGCGCGTTATCCACATGGAGTACAACGACAGCTGGATTCGCGACCCCGGCCCGGCGTTCCTTGTTAATGACAATGGTGAGGTTGCTCTTTCGCACTTCCACTTTAATGCTTACGGCGGTTTCATTGACGGCCTGTATTTCCCGTGGGACAAGGACGCTTCCATTGGCCTGCAGGTGGCGCAGCTTGAGCAGGTTAACCGCTATCGTCCCGAGGATTACATCCTCGAGGGCGGCTCGTTTAACTGCGACGGCCAGGGCACCGTGGTGACCACCGAGATGTGCCTGCTCAACGAGGACCGCAACCCCCAGTACACCAAGGAGCAGATCGAGGAGAAGCTTGCCGAGTACCTGGGCATCGAGAAGGTCATTTGGATCAAGGATGGCATCGACCCGTTTGAGACCAACGGGCACGTGGACGACGTCGCATGCTTTAGTGCGCCCGGCGAGGTCTGCTGCATGTGGACCGATGATCCCAACCATAAGTTCTACAAGGAGTGCCAAGAGGCGTATAAGACGCTTTCCGAGACGACGGATGCCCGTGGCCGCAAGCTCAAGATCCACAAGGTGATTATGCCTGCGACCTCGGTATATATGACCGAAGAGGAGGCCAGCACGATTGACCCCGTCGAGGGCGTGCTGCCGCGTACCCCCGAGGACGCTTTCGAGCCGAGTTACCTCAACTTCCTGCCCATCAACGGCGCAGTGCTTGTACCGCAGTTCGGCGATCCCAATGACGCCCAGGCGCTCAAGGATATCCAGGCTGCTTATCCGGACCGTGAAGTCATCGGTATCATGACTCGCGAGGTTATCTACGGCGGAGGCAACATCCACTGCATCACCCAGCAGCAGCCCAAGGCGCGCTGCAAGTAGAGGCGGTTGCAGGCACACGGGGTAGTGTCGATATGACCTGGGGCCCGCTGGCGCACACGCTGGCGGGCCCTTTTGCGTGCGGCGGGCAGCGTTGCACGCGGGCACTCGGGTCTAAGCGAGGGTACCAGGGGCCTTGCTTATCGTCGATAGTTAGTCTAGAATCGTCGATAGTCGATGATAGGGGGTAGCATGCAGCTTGTTGAAAGTGAGACCGTGGAGTTCAAGTGCACATTTACCCCTAAGCTGCTCAAAGCTGTGGTGGCGTTTGCCAATTCGAATGGCGGTACCTTGTATATCGGAATCGACGATTTTGGCAGCATCGTCGGCGTGGACGATATCGATGCCACCATGCTTCAATGCTCTAATGCAATAACCGATGGCGTGTATCCCGACGTTTCTGAAATCACGACGGTCTCCGCATTGGACATCGATGGCGTAGCGTTGGTGAAAATCGAGGTGGAAGCGGGTCCTCACAAGCCGTACTGCCTGTGCTCGAAGGGATTTGTTCCCGCCGGGGTATATCGGCGCCTAGGTCCTGCAAACGTGCCCATCGAGATGGCCCAGATCCGCTCGATGATCAAGCGCACCGACGGCGATTATTTTGAGACCGCGCGCTCTCATGAACAGAGCTTGACGTTTTTTGAAGCCGAGCGGGTCTTTAGGCGCGCGGAGATTACGTTTGACCAAACCGCTCAAAAGAATCTCGGCCTTATCGATGAGCTGGGCTTTTACACCAATTTGGCACTGCTGGTCTCTGACCAAAACCCCTTTGCAGTCCGCGCTGGCCTCTTCAACGACGATGCGTATACCGAGTTTATCGACCGTCAGGATGGCGAGGGCTCGATCTTCAGGCAGATAGAGGATATCGAACGGTTCCTCAATATATCGAACGCAACGCGTATGTACTTTGTGCCGGGAAGGCTCGATCGCATAGATAAGGACGACTATCCCCGCGAGGCTGTTCGAGAGGGAATTCTGAACCTGTTTATCCATCGCGACTACGAATCTTCGGTGGCGTCTCTTATCAAGATGAGCCGTACGGCGCTTGAATTTACCAATGCGGGAGGGCCGCAGCACATCAGCGTCGAGGAGGCGCTTGCGGGCGGCTCGGACGCTCGGAATCCAAAGCTGCAACTGCTCTTTTTGCGTCTGGGGATGGTTGAGGCGTTTGGAACAGGCCTCAAGGGGATCCGTGCGCTCTATGAGGCAGAAGGGTTGGAACCCGAGGTCTGCGCCTACCCTGCAATGTTTAGGTTGTCGCTGCCCAACGTCAACGCCGTGCGCAATTCCTATCTGACGCCTCGTGGCAATAGCGGTCCCAACTTGCGTGGGGATTACAGCGATTATGAGCAGCTCGAGCGGGAAGGGGCGTTGCCGCCCGATGTTTCGCAGGCGTTTGCATCCGTGCGAGCGCAGCGAGAGGGGCGCGTGTCGATGAATGGCGACTGCGGCCACGAGGTGCGTGCCAAGCTCGTGGAGGAGCTTGGCTTTGATGTTGCGTGCAAGGCGTCCGCGATGCTACAGGATGTCTCGGACGAGCGACGTGGTGGATACGCTCGCACCTTGATTCGCTTTGCCCTTGAGCGGCCCCGCGGTTTTACGCGCCAGGATGCTTCGGACGCTCTGGGGACTGGGCGCGACGTGACGCTGCGGGTTATCAACGGTTTGCTTGAGGAAGGCGCACTCGTTAAAGAGGGGCGCGCTCGGGCGACGAGATATCGCGCTGTCGGACAGGTTTAGGGACGGGCGGTCCGGCCCCTTGGGTTATTCCTGGGCAGAGGCCAAGGGCCGGGTGCCCGGCTCGCCTTGATTGAAGGGGTACTTAGAGCGTGCCTCCGTACATATAGACGATAAATCCGTCGCCGGTGTCCTGGCTGTGATCCTCCAGGATGCGCTTCATGTTGAGGTGCTCGTAGAACTGCCAATCGGAGTTGCAGTCGCTCATCAGGAAGAATTTGGTGCACCCGGCTTTGGCGAGCTCGGCGCGCGCAAGGTCGATGAGCGCACGGCCGAGCCCCTTGCCCTGCCATTCGGGCACGATGATGATCAGGTTGAGCTGGCCCTGGGCATATTCGTTGCCCGTGGCGGCAAAGCGGTCGGCTGTTGCCTTCTCGCGGCTATCGCCAAAGAGCGAGCCTTCGAGCTTGGCATCGGCGGTCTTTGCCATCTCGGTTGCCTGGGCGAACATCTCGTTGTAGCAGGGCTCCCACGTGGGATTGGTGCGTGGTTTGCCGTCTTCGAAGATGCCGATGCAGCAAGCGGCGATGATGCGGCCTTCGGCCTCGGCAACGAGTGCGATGGGGGAGCGCTGCAGCTGCATGGCGATGTTAAAGCGCGCACAGAAATCGGCGGCTTCGACGTCGCCTCGGTTGCGCAGCGTGTTGCACCACAGCTGGTTGTAGATGGCGGCGATGCCGGCCAGGTCATCGAGCGTGGCGGCACGCAGAGTTACGTTGTCAAGGCTCATGGGGGCTCCTTCCAAGTTGGGTCAGGCCACTTCTGAGTGTGACATGGCCGCAGGGCGCCCGCATCAATCATTCGGCAGACGAGCCCCGATACCTCGGGGACGGAGAGGTGGCAATTGGGTAGTCATTGGGGATGTTCTTAAACGACCAGTCAAACAAGAACGTCCCAAATGACTAATGGTGCAAGGAATGTCCCAAACTGCCGGCAGAAAAGGAACGTCCCTAACTGCCGCATCCCTAACTGTCACGACTACCTCAAAAGGAGCGTCCCCAAGTGCCGGCTTTGGCAACGCCGATGTCTTGGCAACGACAGCGAAAGCCCGCCAGAGCGAGCAAGGTGCCTTGAAGCGAGGCGGCATTGACCTTTTGGTCATGCCGTCGAAGCTGAAAGGCAGATTGCCGCTCTGGCTGGTTTGCAGCGTCGGCCGGTTACGGCGTTTGGTAAAACGCCGTAACTCTAAACCCGCTCCGCGATCTCGTGGATGAGGTAGTCGGTCTTTTCCCAGCCCAGGCACGGGTCGGTGATCGACTTGCCAAAGACGCCGCCGTCGACCGGCTGGTTGCCGTCTTCTAGGTAGGACTCGATCATAAAGCCCTTGACCAGCTTGGAGATGGACTCGTTGCGGCGGCAGCTATCGAGCACCTCCTTGCAAATGCGATACTGCTCCAGCGGACGCTTGCCCGAGTTGTCGTGGTTGCAGTCGATGACCGCTGCCGGATTGGCATAGCCGGCATGCTCGGTATAGCGTTCGGCCAGGCGTTCCAGGTGTTCGTAGTGGTAGTTGGGGTAGGTGCGCCCATCGAGACCGATGTAGCCACGCATAACGGCGTGTGCGAGCGGGTTGCCGTCGCACTCGACCTCCCAGTTGCGGAAGATGAAGCTCTGGTGCGCCTGGGCGGCGTAAATTGAGTTGAGCATAACGGTGGTAGAGCCGGCAGTGGGATTCTTCATGCCGACGGGTACCGAAATGCCGCTCGACACCAGACGGTGCTCCTGGTTCTCTACCGAGCGTGCGCCCACGGCGACATAGCTCAGCAGGTCAACGAGGTATTGGTAGTTGGACGGATAGAGCATCTCGTCGGCGGTGAAGAAGCCCGTTTCCTCAATAACGCGCAGGTGCATATGGCGGATGGCCTTGACGCCCTCGAGCAGGTCGTCGGGAGCCTCGGGGTTGGGGTTGTGCAGAAGACCCTTGTAACCGGTGCCCTTGGTGCGCGGCTTATTGGTGTAGACGCGCGGAATGATGATGAGCTTGTCCTTGACCTCTTCGGCGGTCTTGGCCAGTCGGTTCATATACTCGAGCACCGAATCCTCGCGGTCGGCAGAGCACGGGCCGATGATGAGCACCTTACGTGCGTCCTCGCCGGTAAAGACCTTGGCGACCTCGGAGTCGAATGCCTGTTTCTTAGCGGTAAGCTCGGCGGAAAGCGGCATTTCCTCGCGAATCTCCATGGGGATCGGCAGCCTGCGTTTGAATTCCATGGCCATAGGGGCCTCCTCAATCTACAGAAAGAGCAATAAGCGTATTCTCGAATGCTCGGCATTATCCGCTGTTGCACGCTAAAGTGCAAGCCCTTGCCACCCCGAAACCTGCCAAAAGGGACAGGTTTATTTTGGCAGGTTTTATATGGGGGAACGTCGGCGGATACCGGGAGGGAGTGGCGTCGCGCGGGACCCTAAGGCTATTGTCGGTTCCCCAGGAAACACCCTGTGGGCAAAAAATGCCAAATATGAGTACGGTTGCTAGCTTAGTAGCATATTGCCTTCGCAAAATAATAGACATAACAGCAAAATATGTTCATTAACGCAAACACATATAAGTCCGCTATAGGGCTGTTTGATCAATTTAGGGACGCGTGTAAGCCGTGAAAACGGCATTTGGGGCTGTTTTGGCTGTTACTAAAAGGGTAACAGTACTCATATTTGCCCTATTTTGTCCACGGGGTCTGGATGGCGCCGTCAATGGGGTCTCAGGGAAGGCGTTTCGAGGCTCGAAGGACACAGAACGGGGGCGCAGGTTGTCCTGCGTCCCCGTTCTCGGGCGTTATTTGTTCCCTGAGGCAGAATTTACGCCGCCTCGTCGAACTGCGAGTTGTACAGGTCGGCGTAGAAGCCGCCTTGGGCGAGCAGCTCGTCGTGCGTGCCCTTCTCGACGATGTCACCGTCGCGGATTACCAAGATCACGTCGGCGTTGCGGATCGTGGACAGGCGGTGCGCGATAACAAAGCTGGTACGGCCCTGCATCAGCGCATCCATGGCGCGCTGAATAAGCTCCTCGGTGCGGGTATCGACGTTGGAGGTCGCCTCGTCCAAAATCAGCGCCGGACGGTCGGCCAAAATGGCGCGGGCGATGGTCACGAGTTGGCGCTGGCCCTGTGAGAGGTTGGTGCCCTCCTCATTGATCATAAAGTCGTAGCCGCCGGCGAGCGTATGGATAAAGTGGTCGCAGCGTGCGGCGCGCGCGGCGGCCTCGACCTCGGCGTCAGTCGCATCGGGACGTCCGTAGCGGATGTTCTCGCGGATGGTGCCGTTAAACAGCCAGGTATCCTGCAGCACCATGGCAAACTCGCCGCGCAGTGCCGCGCGGTCCCAGTCGCGCACGTCGACGCCCTCGACGCGCAGCGAACCGCCGTCCACGTCGTAGAAGCGCTGCAGCAGCTTAATGAGCGTGGTCTTGCCGGCGCCGGTGGGGCCGACGATGGCGATGGTTTGGCCGGGCTGTGCCTCGCAGCTAAAGTCGTGGATGATGGTCTTGTCGGGCGTGTAGCCAAACTTGACGTGGTCGAACTCAACGTGGCCAGGGCGCTTCTCGGGAATCTGGGCGTCGGCCTTCTGTTCCTCCTCGGGCGCGGCCAGGAACTCAAAGACGCGCTCGGTGGCAGCGGCCATCGACTGCATCGTGTTGCTCACGTTGCCCAGCTGCTGCACGGGTTGCGTAAAGTTGCGAACGTACTGGATAAAGCTCTGGATGTCGCCGGGCGTGGCATTGCCAGTCAGCGCGAGCTGTGCGCCCACCACGACGACGCCCACGTAGCCCATGTTGCCCACCAAGCTCATAAGCGGCATCATCAGGCCCGACAGGAACTGCGAGCGCCAGCCACTAATAAAGAGGCGGTCGTTTTGACGGTCGAACTCTTCAATCGAGGCCTCGGCGCGGTCGAACACCTGAATGACGTTCTGGCCGGCAAAGTCCTCCTCGATAATGCCGTTGACGGCGCCCAGAACCTGCTGTTGCTCGCGGAAGTACGGCTGCGAGAAGTGAATCATCACGGTCAAGATAATCGCGGCGGCCGGCAGCGTGAGCACGGTGACGCCGGTAAGCGGCAGGCTGATCGAAAGCATCATGACGAGCACGCCGATAATCTGCGTCACCGACGTGATAAGCTGCGTCACGCTCTGGTTGAGCGACTGACCCAGCGTGTCGACATCGTTGGTGATGCGGCTGAGCACGTCGCCCTTGCTGTGGCCGTTGAAGTAACTCATCGGAACGACGGCGATCTTGGCGGCGATCTCCTTGCGCATGCGATAACAAATCTTTTGCGTGACGCCGGTCATGAGCCAGCCTTGGATCAGGCTGCAGGCAGAGCTCGCCAGATACAGACAGAGCAAAAAGCCGAGCGTCTTGGCGATCCAGGCAAAGTCGACATCGCCGGTGCCGTTGACCTTGGCAACCAAGCCCTCAAACAGCTTAGTCGTAACTTGGCCGAGCACCTTGGGCCCCACAATGTTAAAGATGACCGAGCACACGGCAAAGGCGACGGCGGCAAACACGGCAATCTTGTGCTGGCCGATATAGCCGAGCAGCTGCCTCATGGTGCCCTTAAAGTCCTTGGCCTTTTCGCCACGGCGCATGCCACCCATGCGGCCCATGGGACCACGCTGGCGGGTGGGCTTGGGAATCTGAGTCTTGGTCTCGTCTGCCATTAGCGCTCGCCTCCTTCCATGACGGCTGCAATTTCTTCTTGGGTAAGCCCCAGCTCCTCGGCGGAAAGCTGCGACTGTGCAATCTCCAGGTACGCCGGGCAGCCGTGCAGCAGCTCCTCGTGCGTGCCGGTGCCCACTACGTGACCGTCGTCGAGCACGATGATCTGGTCGGCGTGCATGATGGTCGCGATGCGTTGGGCCACGACCACGAGTGCGGCGTCGGTGACGTTTTTGGCGAGCTCCTCGCGCAGGCGCGCGTCGGTCTTGTAGTCGAGCGCGCTAAACGAATCATCGAAAACCACGACCTCGGGCTTCTTGGCCAAGGCGCGGGCGATGGCCAGGCGCTGACGCTGACCGCCCGAGACATTGGAGCCGCCCTGGCTGATGGGGGAGTCGTAACCGCCCTCACGTTCGGCGATAAAGCCCTCGGCCTGTGCGATGCGCGCTGCCTGGTGCATGTCCTCGTCGCTCACCATGTCGCCGGCAAACTTGAGGTTGCTCTCAACGGTGCCCGAGAACAGGCGACCCTGCTGCGGGATGTAACCGATGCGGCGGCGCAGCTCGGAAAGGGTCATGTCGCGCACGTCGATGCCGTCGAGCGAAATGCTGCCGCCCGTGACGTCGTACAGGCGCGGAATCAGCTGCACAAGCGTGGACTTGCCCGAGCCCGTGGAGCCAATGATGCCGAGCATCTGGCCGGCATGCGTGGTGAAGTTCACGCCGCTAATGACGTCGGCGCGGGCATCGGGATACTGGAAGCTCACGTCGCGGAAGGTGAGCTCACCGCGCGGCGCGTTGGCCGCGGGCAGTTTGGGCGAGACGGGGTCGTTGATGCTCGTGGGGCAAGTGATGACCTCTTCCACGCGCTCGGCTGCGACTTCGGCACGGGGCAGGATGACCGAAACCATGGTGAGGATCATAAACGCCATGACGATCTGCATAGTGTAGGAGATAAACGCCATCATGTTGCCGACCTGCATCACGCCGTCGGACACGCCCTGCGCGCCAAACCAGACGATAAGTACGGTGATGCAGTTCATGACGAGCATCATGAGCGGCATCATAAAGCTCATGGCTCGGTTGGTGTAGAGCTGCGTGGTCATCAGGTCGAGGGACGCCTGGTCAAAGCGCTCGAGCTCATGCTCCTCGCGGTTAAACGAGCGGATGGGCATAAGGCCGTCGAGCAGCTCGCGGGCGGTAAGGTTCACGCGGTCCACAAAGCTCTGCATCTTTTTGAACTTGGGCATGGTGAGGCCCATAAGCACGCCGACGACGGCCGAGACCGCGATGATGGCCACGGCGATGGTCCACTCCAGGCCGGTGTGGTTGGCCAGGACGCGCATGACGGCGACGATGCCCATGACGGGGGCCATGAGGCACATGCGGATAAACAGGGTTGCGGCCATCTGAATCTGCTGAATGTCGTTGGTGCAGCGGGTGATGAGCGAGGCCTGGCTAAACTTGCCCACTTCGGCCGGCGAGAAGTGCATAACCTTGTTGAAGGTCTCGCGGCGCAGGTCGCGGGCGATGGAGCAGGCGGTGCGCGAAGCCACGGCACCGGTCAGGATGGTGGCGGCCAACGATACCAGACACAGACCAAACATCGTGGTCGCCATGCGGCCCAGGTAGGCGTTCTGCACGTCGGCGGGGTCGATGCCCTGTGCCTTGTACTCGTCCTGTACATAGCTCACGGCGCGCTGGGTGACGATGGAACCCGACATGGAACCCATTTTGTCCGCCATTTGGTTGGCGCCCTCGACGAGCTTGCTTTGGTCTACCAGACCGCCCTCGACACCCAGGCGCAGGCTCTTCATGGTGATCTTACCGCCGTCGGCATCAATCTGCTTTTGCATATTCTGCGCCGCTGCGGCCTTCTGCTGCATCTCGGCGAGCTGCTCGGGCGTCATCGCCGCCATCTGCTCCGGGGTGGGCATGGCCTGGGCGGCGCTGTTATCTTTCTCGCTGGACGTGCCCATCATGTCGTCCATGGAGCTGGCGTCAATGCCCTGGTTGAGAGAAAGGACGACGGTCTCGGGCAGGCTCATAATGTCGGCAATCTTGCCGCCGTCGGCGCGCTCCTCCTCGGTGCCCTTGTACGCTCGAATGCCGTTATTGTTTGCCTTGCTAAATACGGCCTCCACAGCTTTGGCGTCCTTATCGCTCATAAAGAGCTTGAGGTCGTCGAGCGATTCGGTGCGAATGGTGTCAGGTACGGGCGAGGCGATGCCGCCTTGCTGCACGCCCACGTCGACGATGTCGCTCATATAGGTAGGCAGCGCCAGATCGGCGTTGCAGCTGATTACGATAAGTACGATAGCTGCGAACAGTGCCAGGACATGCTTTTTAAAGAGCTTGAGAATCCTCACTCGACATCTCTCCTTTCTTGGTTGCGGTCGATAATTTCGTTGGCACGTCTAAGAAGGCGCACCATCTCTTGGGTATCTGTTTCGCCAAGCTGCTCGAGGAAGGCCGCGGTGCGGTCCTCGAATTCCCGACGTTTGATTTCGATAACCTGGAATCCTTTGTCGGTCACCGTGACGTGTACGCGACGACGGTCGGTCTTTGAGTGCTCACGCTCAACCCAGCCCTTGGCTTCGAGAGCGCGTAGGATATTGGCGATGCGGGCGTTCGAGACCCAGGCGCGATCAGCGAGTTCGCTCGGCGTGAGCGAGCCGCCGGCGCGCATGAGGGCGCGCATGACGGCCATCTCGCCACCCAGAGCCTGGTCGGCAAAGCGCGAAACGCGCTGGTGCATGCTGCCAAACTCGGTAAAGAGCTGACGCCCAAGCTCATGGAAATCGGTATCTTCCACCGAAAACCCCTAACACTAGAAACTATTTTCAGTGAAAGATGATACCCATGTACGCGCACCCTAACCGGCAGATTTTGAGGCATGTCCCAAAAATCTACGTGGCTGCCAGTCGATATAAAGAGCGTATAAAGACTTAAAATCATTCAAAAATTGTAGCGTTTCAAAGAATTATCATGCACGCGGTTAGGCGAGGGGTTGTCACCACCATGACGACTGGGACTCATATAATCGCCACGTGCGATGCTCCAACTTCCCGCAAGGAGACACCTTATATAAAGGGGGATGGAGTCATGGCATTTGACTTCACGGGCAAGACCGCGATTGTCACAGGCGGCACTCAGGGCATTGGCCTCGAGATCGCCAAGGGCATCGTCGCGGGCGGCGGACACGTCGCGCTCATCGCAAGGAACGCTGCTAAGGGCGAGGCCGCTGTGGCCGAGCTTGGCGAGGGCAACAAGTTCTATCAGCTCGATGTTGCCGATGCGCCCAAGGCGCGTGAGACCGTCGAGCAGATTTTTACGGACCTGCCGCAAACCAACATCCTGATCAACTGCGCTGGCGTCATCAGCACCAAGAAGTTCGACGAGATCGATGACACCGAGTGGCGCCGCACCATCGACATCAACCTCAACGGTACCTTTACCATGATGAACGCCGTCTACCCGCACTTTAAGGCGGCCCATGCCGGCACTATCGTCAACGTGAGCTCTGTTGCTGGCAAGATCGGTGGTGGCCTGCTCGGCACCGCGGCTTACGCGAGCTCCAAGGCCGGTGTTAACGGTCTAACCAAGGCAGTCGCCAAGGAAGGCGGCAAGTTTGGCGTTCGCTGCAACGCCGTGTGCCCGTCGCTCACGTTGACCGATATGACCTCGATTCTCTCTGACGAGAACTCTCAGCGCATCATCAACGGTATTCCTCTGGGCCGCGCCGCCCAGGCCAGCGAGCCTGCGCAGATGGTGCTGTTCTTCGCTTCCGACCTCGCCAGCTTCGTGAACGGCGAGATTGGTGACTGCGACGGCGGCATCGTCCTGGACGGGTAATACCCCGCGGTGATCGTTTGGCGGCGACCCTGGCGACTCGGGGTTGTCGCCTTATTTCTGACATAGGCGCGTGCGGCTACGATTCGCATGCATCCAAAGGAGATATATATGAGTGAATCGACTGCGGTGGAGGCGCCGGCGGCAAAGGAGCCGTTCTTTAAGATGTCCTCCATCCCGGGCGCCAATATCTTGGTGCCGCTTCTGTTGGGCTGCCTGCTCACACGCTATTCCCCGACCTGTTTAAAACGCTCGGTAGCTTTACGCTTGGCATGACCCAGCAGGGTGCAGGCCCGCTCGTTGGCGCCTTTTTGCTCATCGTCGGTACGACGATTTCGTTTAAGAGTGCTCCCGCCGCCGCTGCACGCGGCGCCATCATCATCGCTGTCAAGCAGATCGTGGTCGTTGCCGTGTCGCTGCTCATCCTTTATGTGTTCAACGACAACCTGTTTGGCATCTCTGCCATGGTGATGCTGGCGGCTTGCACCGGCGCCAACAACGCTATGTACGCTGGTCTGATGGGCACCATGGGCAACGAGGCCGAGCGTGGCGCCGTCGCCATCACCACGCTCGTTGTCGGCCCTCCGGTCACGATGATCGTGCTCGGCGCTGCCGGTCAGGCTCCGATCGGCTGGTCGCTCGTGGGCGCCATTCTGCCGATCGTCATCGGCATTATTCTGGGTAACCTGTTCCCCAGCTTTAAGAAGATGATGGCACCGGCACTTTCCGCCATCATCGTGCTCGTCTTCTTTGCCATGGGCTCGACCATGACCTTTGGCCAGCTCATTAATGGCGGTCTCCCCGGTATTCTGCTCGGCGTGATCTGCTCGGTGGTCTTTGCAATTCCCGTCATCGCGGTCGATAAGCTCACGGGTGGTACGGGTGTCGCAGGTGCGGCCATTTCGAGCTGCGCCGGAGCCAATGTGGCCACGCCTGCTGCCATGGCAAGCGTCAACGGGGCCATGTACGGCGGCGCCGTGCTCGCGACGGCTACGGCACAGGTTGCTGCCTGCGCAATCGTGACGGCTATTTTGACCCCGCTGGTCACCAGCTGGTGCTACAAGCATTTTGAGGGCCAGGGCAACGGCGATAGCAAGGCAACGACCGACAAGGCCGCCGCAGCCGCCTAATGCCAAGCGACAATCAAAGCTAAATAACTAACCATGCCACAGGGCGGTCCCGGGGGAAATCCCGTGGCCGCCCTGCAGTTTCTGTAGGGTCTCTGGGACACTTTACCCTGCTAAAGCTGGCATAACAGCTAGAGCGAACGTCGTACAAAGGCAAGGAAAAATAACATACAAATCGGTGAACGGTAGTTGTTCGCGCTCGCATTTCCTGCGGGTTTGTAAAAAACGCCTTTATGATATAAAAAAAGAAACATATAACAGCCCAGATGGAGAGGGTCGCTATGTTATCCTTCTCAAACGGGTGAAATCTTGGGTTTTGGGTTGTAGTTCCAAGGTGGACAAACGTTTTCCCTGCACCAACGTGTGGTGAAGAACGGAAGAAGCCGGTAGTGCAAGCCGAAAATTCAAGAATTCAATAAGCAGCGGTGTGAGAGAGCGCCGCATTACACGTAACTAGGAGCGTGGTTACACAATGCAGGAGGCATGGGAAGGCTTCAAGGAAGGCATCTGGACGGGAGAGGTTGACGTCCGAGACTTCATCCAGAAGAACTACACCCCCTACGAGGGCGACGAGTCGTTCCTCGCCGGCCCGACCGAGCGTACTAAGGAGCTGTGGGGCGAAGTTCTCGACCTGCTGCTCAAGGAGCGCGAGCAGGGCGGCGTCCTCGATATGGACACCAAGACCGTCACGGGTATCGTGAGCCACCCCGCTGGCTACATCGATAACGCCCATCGCGACAAGGAGACCATCGTCGGCCTCCAGACCGACAAGCCGCTCAAGCGCGCGCTGCACGTCAACGGCGGTATCCGCATCGCTTGCCAGGCTGCCAGCCAGCACGGCTACAAGATCGACGAGAACGTTGTCGAGCGCTACACCTTCGAGCGCAAGACTCACAACGCCGGCGTCTTCGATGTCTATACCCCCGAGATGCGCGCCTGCCGCTCGGCCCACATCATCACCGGTCTGCCCGATGGCTATGGCCGCGGCCGCATCATCGGCGACTACCGTCGTGTCGCCCTGTACGGTGTCGACTACCTGATCAAGGACAAGGAGGCTCAGAAGGCTTCCACCCCGACGGTCATGACCGCCGACAACATCCGTGATCGCGAGGAGCTGCAGGAGCAGATCCGCGCCCTCGGCGAGCTCAAGATGATGGCCGAGACCTATGGTTTCGACATTTCCAACCCTGCTACCAACACGCAGGAGGCCATCCAGTGGATGTACTTCGCCTACCTCGCTTCCGTCAAGGAGCAGAACGGCGCCGCTATGTCCATCGGCCGTACCTCTACGTTCATCGACATCTACGCTGAGCGCGACCTTGCCAACGGTACCTTCACCGAGGAGCAGATCCAGGAGTTCGTGGATCACTTCATCATGAAGCTCCGCATGGTCAAGTTTGCCCGTACCCCCGAGTACCAGGCCCTGTTTACCGGCGATCCGCAGTGGGTCACCGAGTCCATCGGCGGCATGGGTGTCGACGGCCGTACGCTCGTTACCAAGATGAGCTACCGCTACCTGCACACGCTCGAGAACATGGGCACCAGCCCCGAGCCCAACATGACCGTTCTGTGGTCGACCCGTCTGCCCGAGAACTTCAAGAAGTTCTGCGCCAAGACTTCTGTCGCCAGCTCCTCGATTCAGTACGAGAACGACGACCTCATGCGCGTCTACCACGGCGACGACTACGGCATTGCCTGCTGCGTGTCCTCCATGCGCATCGGCAAGGAGATGCAGTTCTTCGGCGCCCGCGCCAACCTGGCCAAGTGCCTGCTGTACGCACTCAACGGCGGTGTTGACGAGGTCTCCAAGAAGCAGGTCGGCCCCAAATACCGCGCCGTCGAGGGCGATACGCTCGATTACGACGACGTTGTGGCCAAGTACAACGACATGATGAAGTGGCTCGCTGGCGTGTACGTCAACTCGCTGAACATCATTCACTACATGCACGACAAGTATTGCTACGAGCGCATCCAGATGGCTCTGCACGACAAGCACGTGCATCGCTGGTTCGCTACGGGCATCGCTGGCCTTTCCGTCGTGGCTGACTCCCTGTCCGCCATCAAGTACGCCAAGGTCCACCCCGTCCGTGATGAGAACGGCATCATCGTCGACTTTGAGACCGAGGGCGAGTTCCCCAAGTACGGCAACGACGACGACCGTGTCGACCAGATCGCTCACGACGTTGTGCACCAGTTCATGGAGTACATCCGCATGAACGACACCTACCGCAACTCCGTGCCCACGACCTCGGTTCTGACCATTACCTCCAACGTCGTGTACGGTAAGAAGACCGGCTCCACGCCCGACGGCCGCAAGGCTGGCCAGCCGTTCGCCCCGGGTGCTAACCCCATGCACAAGCGCGATAGCCACGGCGCCATCGCTTCGCTGTCTTCGGTTTCCAAGCTCCCGTTCCGCGATGCTCAGGACGGCATCTCCAACACCTTCTCCATCATCCCGGGCGCGCTCGGCAAGGAGGACCAGGTGTTCTTTGGTGATATCGACCTTGATCAGCTGGGCGAGTAACTATTGTTAGTGCTATACTAACAATAACGATTACTGATTAGCGCGCCGGTTTCGGCCGGCGCCTATTAATCGAAGGAGACACATTATGAAGGTTTCTGAAGTTTCCGAGACCCAGGCCGATAACCTGGTCCACATGCTCGACGCTTACGCCGAGAAGGGTGGCCACCACCTGAACATCAACGTCTTCAACCGTGAGACGCTGCTCGACGCTCAGGCTCACCCCGAGAAGTACCCGCAGCTGACCATCCGCGTTTCCGGCTATGCCGTGAACTTCCACACGCTCACCAAGGAGCAGCAGGACGAGGTCATTGCGCGTACCTTCCACGACAAGTTCTAAAGGGTTCAACTCCTGTAGGATTACTGGGGCCGGTTTTGGGTTATTTCCCAAAACGTCCTCGGACATGCAAAGAGGCTCCGCTGCGCGCGTTGCGCGGCGGAGCCTCTTTGCGTC
>CALFDL010000034.1 GCA_937950415.1 uncultured Collinsella sp.
GGTCTGCCGACGACTCCGTCAACTCCGAGATGATGGATGCAATGCTGAGCTAGTTTGTTGCGGCGTTTTACCAAACGCCGCAACTGCTCGACGCTGCGCGGGCACCAGAGCGACAACTTGTCATTCAAAGAGGACGGCATGACCAGAAGGTCTATGCCGTCCTCTTTTCATGCCAATTTGTTCGCTCTGGTGCCCGCTCGCTGTCCGTCCTCTACCTGCGGCGTTGCCATGGTAGTCATTGGGGCGGCACTTGGGGACGTTTCTTTTCTGCCGGCAGTTGGGGACACTCCTTGAGCCTGTGTCGCATCGAGCGGTCGGGAAAATACGAGCCGGTATTTGGCCGAATAGCGGGTCGCGGTTTCCGGATGGGGTGGGTTGTGGAAAGTGCGACCCGGAATATTGCTCTGAAACGGGATGCCGTTTCCCCGACAAGGCTCAACCGGAAAGCGCATCCCATTCTGAGGCGGCAAAACGGGATGCGCTTTCCGCGCGACAGAATCTGTCCAGCCGTGTTGAGCGACAGCCCCGCTACTCGCCCAGAATCAGCGCCGCGAGCTCGTCTTGGGTGTCCACCACGTAGTCGGCGCCGGCGGACTCCAGCTCTGCGCGGCCGCGGAAGCCCCAGGTGACACCGGCGCTCTTGAGGCCGGCGTTGTGACCGGTCAGAACATCGACATTGGAATCGCCCACATAGAGTGTGGTTGCCGGGTCGGCGCCTAGCTCTTCCATCACATGTAGCGTGACGGGTGCTTCGGGCTTGGGCGGAAACGCATCGACACGGCCCTGTACCAGCGCAAAGCGCTCGGAACCAAAATACTTCTCGATAAGCGGAACCGCCGAGACGTGGTCCTTGTTAGTGAGCACGGCAAGCTGCACACCCGCGGCGCGCAGGCAGTCGAGCAGCTCGATCGTGCCGGCGTACGGTGCAGTGCGGTCTTCCTTGTGCTCGCCGTAGTAAGCCCTAAACTCGGCAAGCGTCTGCTCAAACATGCGGCCGTCGCCTGCGTACTCGGCGGGCATAAAGCGCTCAACCAGCTTGAGCATGCCGTTTCCCACCTTGTAGCGGTACTCGTCTACGGCAAACGTGGGCCAGCCGTGCATCTCGCAGGTATGGTTGCTGGCGGCCGCCAGGTCCTCGAGCGTGTTGAGGATGGTGCCATCCAGATCAAAGATCACATGGGAAAAAGCTGCTGCCATGGGTGCTCCTGCCGCTTGAGTTGTAAAACGCACCCCATGATACTGGGCATGCGTGCCGGGCATGTTTGGAATCTGAATATCTTTAATAGCCCTGAGCCTTTGTCGTTAGCAAATCCTCGGCAGTTGTTCTCCCACAAGCATGTCGAGGATACGGGTCGAGCCCCAGCCGGTGCGCACGCGCACGGCGGGATGGGCGCCCTCGGCAAGTGGCAGCACGCGGCCGATGATGGCGGCATTCTCGCCGTAGCGGGCGGCGCGCATGGCGGCCAGTGCCGCATCTGCCTGTTCGGCCGGCACCACGGCGACCATCTTGCCCTCGTTTGCCACCTGCAGCACATCGTAGCCGAGCATCTCGCAGGCGGCCTGCACGTCGGGGCGCACGGGCACGGCATCCTCGTCGACCTCCATGGCAACGCCGCTGGCCTGCGCAAACTCGTTAAGCGTCGAGGCCAGGCCACCGCGCGTGGGGTCGCGGAAGCAGCGTGTGTCGGGTGCTGCGGAAAGCACATCGGCAATCAGGTGGTTGAGCGGCGCGGCATCGCTTTCGATGGTGCTCGAAAACGCCAGGCCCTCGCGTTGGCTCATGATGGCGATGCCGTGGTCGCCGAGTGTGCCCGACACCAGGATGACGTCGCCGGGCCGGCAGTTGGCACCGCTGAGCGTCACGCCTGCGGGCACCTCGCCTACGCCAGCGGTATTGATGTAGACGCCGTCGGCACCGCCACGCTCGACCACCTTGGTGTCGCCGGTGATAATCTTCACGCCTGCCTCATGTGCCGTTTCGGCCATGGCCTGCACAATCTGGCGCAGCTTGTCCATGGGATAGCCCTCTTCGAGGATAAAGCCGCATGAGAGGTAGCGCACGTTAGCGCCCGAGGTCGCGACGTCGTTGACGGTTCCGCACACGGCGAGGCGGCCGATGTTGCCACCGGGGAAGAACTGCGGCGAGACTACAAAGCTGTCGGTCGACATGGCGATGCGCCCGCTCGCGGGCAGCGCAGCGACGCCGGCATCGTTGCCCTCGAGCAGTTCGGGCGACCCAAAGGCATCCAAAAAGACCTCATCGATGATGCGTTTCATCATCTGGCCGCCAGAGCCGTGGCCCAACAGGACAGTGCTATCGGTGGCAGTACGGGACATATCGAAAACTCCAATCGAGGACGGAATTATATGGGTGAGGTGCAGCGTCGACCGGTCCGCCGTTCGTTAGAACGGCGGAACCTAACAGCCTCGGTAGCGGAAATATGCTGCACAGCTGCCCTCGGAACTCACCATGCAGGGGCCGATGGGATGCTCGGGTGTACAAGCGCGGCCGAACAGAGGGCAGTCGCTCGGCGTAATGGCCCCGCGCAGCACGTCGCCGCAGCGGCACCCACGCGGCTCGACCGTCGTCTCAACGGGCACGTCAAAGCGAGTGCGGACATCAAAGCGCGAGAACTCGGGGCGGATGGAAAGGCCCGAGTTGGCAATCAGCCCCAGCCCGCGCCATGTGGTGTCGCACGGCTCAAATACCTGCTCGACTAGCTGGCGTGCCACGGGATTGCCGTCGGCATTGACGCCGCGACGGTAGGCGTTGTCGATCGCGGGCCTGTCCTCGACAACCATCTGGACCAGCATGCAGATGCCCTGCAGGATATCGACCGGCTCAAATCCCGTGACCACGCCCGGGGTATTGAATTCGTCGACCAAAAAGCTAAAGGGCGCCAAGCCCGTGATGGTGGCGACGTGGCCCGGCAGGATAAAGCCGTCGATAGTGGTCTCGGGATCGTTGGCGATGGCGTGCAGCGCCGGCGGCGTGGTCTTATGGGCACAGTAGACCGAGAAGTTCTGGAGTCCGCGTGCATCGGCCTCCAAAATGGCGGCGGCGATGGTGGGCGTTGTGGTCTCAAAACCCACGCCCATAAAGATGACCGGGCGGTCGGGGTTGTGTTCGGCGATATCGAGCGCGTCGAGCGGGGAGTAGACGATGCGAATGTCACGCCCTGCCGCTTTTTGCGCAGCGAGCGAGGTGGATGATCCGGGCACGCGCATCATGTCGCCAAAGGTGGTGATGATGGCGCCGTCTATGTTGGCGAGCGCGATTGCGTGGTCGATATCGCGGTTGGCGGTGACGCAGACGGGGCAGCCCGGGCCGCTCAGCAGCTTGAGCCCGGCCGGCATAATGGAGCGAAAGCCATAGCGCCCGATGCTCACGGTATGCGTGCCGCAGACTTCCATAAGGTTGATGGTGCGGTCGCCGACAAGCTCATGAATGCGCTCGATGAGCTCGCGAGCCAGCTTGGGATCGCGGAATGCCGAGAAATCGATACCGGAGCGCGCCGGCTGCTCGGGCGCCACTAGTAAGCCTCCGCCGGGTTGGTGGTCAGCTGGTCTTCTTCGACCAGCTCGGACATGGCATTAACAAGCTCGAGCGTTTCCTGTGCTTCCTGCTCGTCGACAATCTGGATGCCAAAGCCGGCGTGTACGAGAATATAGTCGCCAACCTGCGCCGTCGGCACGAGTCGCAGCGACACGGGGCGCTCGATGCCCATCATGTCGACGGTGGCCTTGAGGTCGTCGTCGCGTTTGACTACTTTACCGGGAACGGCAAGGCACATATTGTTCCCCTTTTATACGCTTTGCGCTGGACGGGCGCTCAATAATCCATCAGTTGATGGTAGCGCTCGCGGGCGCTGCGGGCAAACGCGCTACACCTGTGAGACGGCGGCTTGCGGGCTGGCCGAACAGCCTATTGTGGCGCGACCTGTGCGAGGCGAGTGCGTGCGACTGCTGCCTGACCGTAGGCGATGCAGCCGTCATTGACGGGTACGGTGTGGGGGACAAGGACAGTAAAGCCTGCGCTTTTGAGCTCGCGGGTGAGAAGCTGAAGCAGAAGTCGGTTCATGAACACGCCGCCCGAGAGCGCGACGGTATCGATGCCTTCGCGCGTGCAGATTTCGCGTGCGATTCGTGCCGAAGAGCGCGTAACGGCGACATGGAAGCCGAGTGCGAGCTTGTCGGCGGGCACGCCGGCCCTGATTCCCTCCAAAAGCGCCTCAAT
>CALFDL010000035.1 GCA_937950415.1 uncultured Collinsella sp.
CGCCGGGCCGACTCGCTTCGGATGGGGCTCTACACCAACTTTCTCGACACTACCCTTGTATTCTGTATCAATATAGCTACGCTTAACTTATAAGTTAAGCGTAGTCAGAAATGGGAGGTGGCCTTTGGTTGAAGGATATGACCTTGTCGAATATGGGGATCCCAAGGGCCGTCCGTTTTGGGAGTTGACGACTTCTCCTAACAACTCTCAAGTCCAGAAAATGTTGTCAGACCCTAAGGGGAAATCGATCGGGCCAAGCGATTAGCCGTAATAGCACGTCAGCTTCTGGAATCTGAGCGCTGACTTTTATACTTGGCTTTCGAAACGGGGGGCACAATGAATAAAGTAGATTTATCTGATTTTTACTCCGAGACAGAAACCAGCGAAACATGCGCATATGAACATGCGCTAGATATTGAGTTTATTGTTCATCGCGAGATGCTGCGTCAGGGTTTGAGCAAGAGCGATTTGGCGAAGCGCATGGGCGTGAGCCTTCAGTCTCTTTCGAAGCTGTTGAATTCTCAGCCCAATATGACGCTGAAGACGATCGCCAGGTTCGAGCTCGCTTTGGGTATTAGGATCGTTCCTAAGGTTGCCGTTAGCTATTCCAAAGAGCTGCCGTTTCTTTCATCCAATGAATCTGTACAAGAGCAATGCTCATTGCCTGCTATCCTTCCTGCGGAGCTGGCGGCAGATTGCGATGTACCCTTTCAAAGTGAATAGGCCATGCGCTGACTGTTGAACTTTCAGGTGGTATGAACGCCATGGTCGCGGTTGTTTTCCGGAAGTGCGGGGAAAAATCGGAAACCTCCGAGCACAACCCGATTTTTGGCAACAAAAGCGCAGGTCGCGGAAGCGTAAAACCGGGGTCTGGTCGGCGGATCTCGGATTTTCCCCGCACTTCCGGAATCGCCGAACGGAAGTATGCGGCAAATTCCTGAACCCCCGAGCACACAACCGTTTTCGAATAAAGAAACCGCAGGTAGAAGCGTTGCCGCTTTCAGGTGTGGTCGGCAGTTCGATAATTTGCCGCATACTTCCGGTTTGAGTAGCATTCGCGATGGGCTCCGGCATTTTTGCGTGCGACCAGCTGACTGTTTTAGATCTTAAACGGGATCATCATGTCCTTAAGGAGGTCGTTGCACCAGCTATAGTCGAGCATCCTCTTTCGGTGCATCAAGTTCACCACGACTCCCGGGCAGGCGCCTCTTTCGTGGGCGATGCGCTGTATATTTGCCGACGTCTTGCAGTCTCGATAGGGTGAAAGCCCTTCTGACCCCATAAGAATCTCTCTTGCAAAGTCATTGGCGCGCTTCTCGGATTTACTTTTTGAACTCTGCTTTTCGTCGATATAGTTCAAGGTAATTCCGATATTGCCGTCATTCAGTATGTGTCCGATCTCATGGAATAGCGTCCAAATAATATAGCCGTCCTTTTTGCGCCTGCCCGTCATTTGAATGACGGGATTTCCGTCTTTGGTCCAACGTGTTATTCCGTGCAGCGGGAACTGCTCCGGCGCAGAGATGAATTGGAGCGTGACTCCGCATTGCTCTAGTTGGTGTGCAATATCTATAAGCGTGGCGTCGTCGGTTGTCGCTGCACGCTGCTTCAGCGTTGCCAAAGAGGCTTTGAGCAGCACCTCGTCATACGCTTTGGTTCCATTGTTCGCCGACGGTTCGGCGTTCTCGCCGAGGGAGATCCATGCCATCATGCTTGCAGGATCAACGGATTTACCCGACTCTTTTAACGTCGCAATAGAAGAGAATACGCAGTCCACGCCTTTCGCATAGGCATCCATGCTGCCGTAACCGACAACGTTTAAAAAATCAGAGACGAGCTTGCCGGGATTTCTTTTAGTGGCAGTGGTAAGTCCTTTATCGCGAAGAAATTTTCCTAACGGCGGAGTGATGATGTCGGCAGAGCTTGCCATTCTTAGCTCATCTTCGAGCCTGGCAAGGTCCTCCCGGTACTTTGCCTCAAAACGAACCCAGCTATCCCGGGGAATAGAGGTGACCCTTTCGAGCTTAATGGCGGTGTCCTGCGAAATCGGCTGCGTGCCCTTTAGAATCCCGTTTACCGTCTTGCGGGAGATGCCAAGTCGGTCGGCAAGGGCCTGCTGCGTCATCTGCTCGTCATCAAGCCATTCTTGCAAATACATGCCAGGCGCAACCGCGTAGTTGGTTCCCATTGTTTTGCTTCCTTTTCGACATGTCTAGTGATAATCCACGATGGATAGGACTGTCACCGACGTTTCCCTACCTGCTTGTTCAACCTTTGTTATCTTTAAGCCGCCGTCGGTTGGTTCGACAATGATGCGGTAGTTTTTGTTTAGTTTTCCCGCCCATTGCCCTTCTCTGTCGCCGCAAAGTTGATGCCATCTTCCGCCCGGATCGAGGTCTTTCAAGTCCTCCATTGAATCGGCTGTCTCTAGGGCGTTGTGTCGGAGTTTTACGCCTCTCACGATGTCTGACCTAAATTTCTTGCACTTCTTTTCGTCTGTACATATTCCCTCAAGCTTCTTATTGGCATAGGATATTTTCATTCTTGTAACCAATCGCGTTACATTATCTTATTCGTATATATCATAGCATGTAACCAATTGTGTTACATGAATATTCTATTCAGATTGAGTCTGTTGCGTTTTACGCGCTCTGCTTAAGTCCGCTCCGTCTGAAGAAGTTCTTAAAACAACTTTAAAGTTGCCTTTGGGCTACATTGACAGCGTAGAATACGCGTGTTTGACTATGGCAAAAGGTGAATTCGGGGAGGGGAGCGCACGGTGGAAGTGCTGGTTGTTGGCAATACTTCGTATGTCGATGACGTCTTTTGTGCCAAGGCGTTCCCGGGGGACCATGTGCAGGTCGTGGCCGCGAGCGACGCCCAGCGCGATGGGTCGCCGGCTCCCTCGTCCTGGAATGAGCTGCTGCAACACCTGGACCAGGCCTACGAGTTCGATCGCGTGGTCTATCTCTCTACCTATCTCACGCCGCATACCGAGACCTTTGGCGACATCGAGCTGCTGCGCTCGGTCTTTCGCGCCTGCATGGACCGCCAGATCCAGCTGCTGTTTGTGACGGGGCCGGCAGGGGCGGATGGCGACGTCGATGCCGCGGGTCAAACCGGCAAGGGCATCATTGCCTGCGCGGCCAACGACCTGTGCCGCTACTATGCGGCCCGCGACGGCATCCAAGCTAAGATCTTGCGCGTGCCCTATCTGTACACCGCCTCGCCTGCCCTCGACGACCCGTTTTTGGTACCGCTGTTCCAATCTTGCTCGCACGGCTCGCTCGTAATTAAGAACAGTGCTGATGCTCCGCTCCAGGCCCTGTGCGCCGAGGAGCTGGCTGTCTTGGTGCGCCGTATTTTCGATAGCTGGGACCCTGCGTTTGAGGAGCTCGGCGTTGCGGATAGCTTTGCACACACGTTGGGCGATCTGGGCGAGGCTCTAAAGCAGCTGTTCCCGGGGCTCCAGGTAACCTATGGTGACGACGCGGAAGCCTCCGTGGCGCCGAGCGATGCCATCCGCAAGCGCTATGGCTGGTTCCAGCGCTACGACGTGCTCACCGATCTTTCGACCATACATGCCCGCTGGGAGCAATCCCGCGCGGTAAAGCGCCATCCGCTGCACCATGCCATCGACCGTATGCGCGAGCACGCGTTGCCCATCATATGTGCGGAGACCGCGCTTGCTTTGGTGCTCTTTGAGTGCCTGGAGCGGGTTTTTTCCCAGTCGGCACAGCTTAACGTTCTCGACTACCGCCTGCTGTATGTGGTACTGATCGGCACACTCTACGGGCTCGATTTTGGGCTGGTCGCGGCGCTGCTGGCCTCGATTGGCCTGGCTGCGAGCTACTTTACCCAGTATGGCTATACCTTCCAGGGACTGTTCTACGAGCCCTCTAACTGGCTGCCGTTCATCGCCTACTTTGTGGTGGGCGCCGTATGCGGCTATGTGCAGCTGCGCAACCGCGAGGCGCTCAAGGCCGAGCGCGCCGAGAACGAGCTTGTACGCAACCGCAATGACTTTTTGGGCCGGCTCTACCATGACGCCATCGAGGACAAACAGGCCTACAAGCGCCAAATCGTGGGGCGCCACGACAGCTTTGGCAAGATCTTTGCCGTGACGCAGGAGCTCGACGTGCTCAACCCGCGTGATATCTACCGCAAGTGCTGTGAGCTGCTCGGCGAGATTTTGGAAAACGACTCGGTGACGATCTACTACGTTTCGGGTGGGGCGTTTACGCGCCTGGTCGCCGCGAGCCCGGCGATTTCTTCCGATGCGCTGCGTTCGTTGGCGCTCGACGATCTTAAGGCCATGATGGAGGGAGTGGACCACTCGGGCCTGTGGGTAAACCGCAAGCTAGTGCCAGGACTGCCCATGTTCGCCTACGTGATGGAACGCGACGGGTCACCGGCGATCTTTATCTTTGTGCGCCACGTGGCCGAGAGCCAAATGACCCTCTATTACCAAAACCTGTTCCGCATTTTGTGCGGTCTGGTTGAAAGCGCGCTGGGGCGCGCCTTCGATTACGAGGCCGTTGCGCAGGATAAGCGCTGTATTGCGGGCACGCGTGTGCTTAAGCAGGATGCCTTCGGTCGCGAGCTTGCCACCGAGCAGGTGCTCGCAGACAGCAAGATGGGGAGCTATTTGCTCCTGCGCGTGGTGCCGGGCATGGAGCCCGTCGGCGAGCTGGTCGGGGCGATTGGGTCGGCGATCCGCGAGAGCGACGCCGCGGGTCTGGTCGGCGACACGCTGTATTTGCTCATGCGACAGGCCACCGAGGCCGACCTGCCCGTCATTTGCAAACGCATGGCCTCCAAGCAGATTGCCGTTGAGCATGTCGACGGCGAGGGCGTTGTGGCACTGCTGCGGCAGATTGCTTCCGCCGGCTCCGATGGCGAGGGGGATGCTGCTTGATCTCGCTTGTTGTCGCCGTGCTCTTATTGATAATCCACACGCTGGTGTGCCTGGTGCTCTGGACGCTTATGAAGTTGGGCCTGCTACCGGTCCACGGGCACATGCTTGCCGTAATAGTGCTCGTGCCGTTGTGGGGCCCGTTGCTGGTGGTGCTGCTCTGCGCGCGCGACCAGGCATGTGGCGACGCGTCTCGTGCCAGCACGTTGGAATCGCTTCGCTTAAAGGACGATATACGTCGCGGCGTGCAGGTTCAGCGCCGCGAGGCCGATGCCGGCGTGGTGCCGCTCGAAGAGGCGCTCATCGTCAATGACGCGGGCGACCGCCGGCGCCTTATGCTCTCTATGCTCACCGAGGACCCGGGCGCCTATCTGGCACAGCTCCAGGCCGCTAAGCTCAACGACGATGTCGAGGTCGCGCACTATGCCGCGACGGCTGTGGCGCAGATCTCCAAGGAGTCTGACCTCAAGCTGCAGCAGCTGGAGCGTGCGTTTAAGGCCGATCCCAGCGCGCAAAACCTGGATGATTACTGTGACTACCTTGGCGACTATTTGGCCTCTGGTCTGGCCGAGGGCCGCGTGGCGCAGATTCAGCGCCAGCAGTATGCCCGCCTGCTCGCGCGTCGTTGCGAGCGCGAGGACGGGGCGGCGCTGCGCATTCGCTATGCCACGGCGCTGGCCGATGCCGGCGAGCTGGACGAGGCCGAGGCCGTGACCACACAGCTTGTGGCAGATGCGCCGGACGAACAGGAAGTCTGGATGCTCTGCCTGCGTCTTGCTGTGGCGCGCCACGATGGCGAGGGCGTGCA
>CALFDL010000036.1 GCA_937950415.1 uncultured Collinsella sp.
GCGTGCCGACGAGCTACTCCTCGACGAGCTCAAACTGATCGGGACCGACGCCGCACACCGGGCACACGTAGTCCTCGGGCAGCTCGGGCGTGTCGACCTCAACCTCGTAACCGCAAACGACGCACACAAACTTATACGTCTTCTTCTCCTCAGCCATGATGTTCTCCTCTCGAACGCGACTGGTGATGTACTTCGCTTATTAGTATATGTTCTCAATAATATAATGCAAGTATTTTTAGAACATTTCTAGCCTTGATACGATGAAGCCTTGGGCGGCGTCTTGCCCTTCAGCACCTTGTGGTAGTAGTCATAGGTCAACGGAGTCTCGCCACTCAGACGCTCGGCATCCTCAACCTCGCCAATAAAGAGCAGATGCGTGCCCACGTCCACGGTGTCAATCAGACGGCAACTAAACAGCGCTGCCGCGTGCTCGGGCACATAGGGCATGCCCAGCGTGGTCTCGCGCGTCTCGTACTTGGCAAACTTGTCATAGTCACTGCTGGTGCGGAACCCAAAGTTGCCAATGTAGAGCATATCGGCCGTCTGGTCGATCACGGTCAGCGCGAAGGCCTTGGCAGACGAGATAACACCAGACGTGACATTGTCCTTATTCACGGCAATCGAGATGCGCGGCGGGGCGGATGTCACCTGCACCGCTGTGTTGATAACGCAGCCGGCACGCAGCCCGTCTGCCGCGGAGCTCACCACGTACAGGCCGCTCGGCATGGTAAAGAACGCAGTTTTGTCCATAACGATCACTCCCCTAGCTCGGGTTGGAACCTCATGGATGTATGTACCCACAAAAAAGGCGACGCCCATAACGGACGCCGCCTTTGAGACATATGTGTCAGAACAGTAAGAAAGATGAGACGCCCGCAGTTGCGGTGAAATAGGGACTGAATAGCCCCTCAAACAGGCAAACCAGTCCGTATTCCACCGCAACTTATGAAGGACGGTCAGCGGTTGCGTTCCTTGAGGGCGCGGTCGATCTCGCGTTGGACATCACGCTTGGCCATGTCCTCGCGCTTGTCGTAGAGCTTCTTGCCGCGACCCAGACCCAGCAGCAGCTTTACGCGGCCGTCGGTATTAAAGTAGAGCTCCAACGGAACCAGCGCATAACCACGGTTGCGAAGTTTGCCGTCAAGAAAGTCGATCTCCTTGCGGTGCAGCAGCAGACGGCGCCGACGGTCGGGATCGCGATTCCACACGCCACCATGGCTATAAGGGTGAATATGCAGGCCGACGAGCCAGCACTCCCCGCCACGAATCAGTGCAAAGGTATCGGTAATCTGGCACGCGCGCTCGCGAATCGACTTGACCTCGGTACCGCTCAGCTCAATACCACACTCAAACGTCTCATCGATAAAGTACTCGTGATGTGCCGAGCGATTCTTGGAAATGAGCTTGCGCTCGCGCTTACTGGGCATCGCCGGCCTCCTTGGCGCCATCGGCGTTTGAGCCCGCAGCCTCGCGCTTTGCCCTGCGCTCGGCATTAAGCTCGGCATCGCTCTCGCGCACCAGCTTGATAATCGCCGCGCACGCCTCCTCGCCCACCAGGTCGCGGGCACGGACCGTCAGACGCGTAGCCTCCTGCTTGTCGCCGTCGCTTGCAGCATCGGTCGCGCACATGATCAAGCAGATGGCGATCTCGGCCGAAGGCGAGGTCGGCACGCCCTGCAGGGCGAGCTCACCCATCACATGGTCGTCACTCTCGTCCGCGGCATCCGGATAGGTGGTATGGATCTTGTTGAGCAGGCGCGTCGTATGCGCATCGTTGGGCGCCAGACGCAGTGCCAGACGCGCGCAGCCCACGGCAGCCGAAATGTTCTCGGTCTCGGGCTCCAAGAAGTACTGACCCAAGTTGGTGTAGGCGCGTGCGGCGCACTTACCGTCGCTCGCGCGCTCCAGCACCGAGAACGAGAGCGATGCCCACTCCTGCTTGTCCTCGAGCGCGCGGAACAGCTCGGCCAAGTCCAAGCGATAGTTACAGTTCATGGGATCCCAGCGTACGGCCTGCATCAGGGCATTGCGAGCACTCACATAATCCTGCTGGCGAATGTAGGCAAACGCCATGTCGGAATACAGGCGGTCAAAGGGAACCTCGACCTGCACCAGCTCGCGCGGATCCTTCTCCACGCGGCGATAGGCCAGGCGCTCAAACTTGCTGTCGAAGCTAAAGTACTGGCGCTTCTCCTCCGTCTTGCACTCAGCGTCGATATACTCCTCAGCGAGCTCCACCAGACGCTCAAGCAGCGGCGTCGCCGTAGCCAGGTCGCCCTGCGCCAGATAGTTCTCGGCATACGTGATGTCTTCCAAGCTGATAGGCAGGTCCATGACAACTCCTCGGTCCGGGCGGCAGACTCAACGCGCGCCTTAAATATCGGTCAATACACAAAACCCGGGTCTCTTACGAGGCCCGGGCGTTCAATTTTGGTAGCCCGTACCAGATTCGAACTGGTGATCTCCGCCTTGAGAGGGCGGCGTCCTAAACCGCTAGACGAACGGGCCATATGTAGCAAATGCAATGGCTGGGATGGAGGGAGTCGAACCCCCATTGACGGAACCAGAATCCGCTGTCCTGCCATTAGACGACATCCCAATGACTGCATCGCTGCGCTCGGCTGTGCCTTTGCGCAAGAAAGAAATATACGGGAAGTCCGGCCGTGACGCAAGCCCCAATTTTGACTTTTTTGAAATTCAGTCAAATACGGCCAACACGTGAAGGACCTGTGAAGTCGACCGCTGCACACGAAGGGCAAAACGCCGCGAGCGGTAGCCGTCAACCGTTGGCAGATTCTACCGCGAAAACAATAGCACCAGGCAACACAATCGAAGTATCAATGATCGCGTAGATATCGAGGCGCCATGGACGAAGAGCTTGATTACCTATGGGAGACCCTGGGCCTCGAGATCACTGCTGACCTTTGGCCCGAACGGGACAAAATCCATCCCACTCTGCGCCCCGCCATCACGGTGATGCAGGCAAAATACCGCCGTGCATCCTTTTTGATCATGCGGATGTCATGGCACGCGGGACTCCCCGACCTTAAGCGAATCCGGGCAAGCCTCGTCGAGCTGTCCGGTATGCCGACCGTCATATCCGAGGCGCACCTGGAGCAGCGCCAGCGCGAGCGACTGCAACAGCAGCGGATCCCCTTTATCTGCCCCGGCGTTCAGGCATATCTGCCCTTTATGGACGAGGAGTACTGGAGCGGCAAGCCCAACAAGCACGTAAAGGTCTACGATCCGCACGAATGGGCACAGCTTGAGGATTAGCGCATATGCCCGCCAACCGGAAAGCTCATCCCGGAATTTACGTCCAGAACGGGACGCGCTTTCCCCTAGAGGCCCCAAACGGAAACCGTATCCCAGATTTCGCGCTCAAACTGGGATACGGTTTCCGCTAGCCCCTTCAACCGGAAACTGCGTCCCGGAATCCGAGCTTAAAACGGGTCGCACTTTCCGCAGCCGCTACAGCAACGCCTCGGCCCAAGCCGCTTCCCTAAAGCCGGGAATCGCAAAGTCGTCGCCCACCAGCAGCGGACGCTTGACCAGCATGCCGTCGGTCGCCAGCAGCTCGTAGCACTCCCGATCCGTCATGCCCGCATCCAGACGCGCCTTCAGGCCCAGCTCTCGATATTTCATGCCCGACGAATTAAAGAAGCGCCGCACCGGCAGCCCCGAACGAGCAATCCAGGTCGCAAGCTCATCAGCCGTGGGATTGTCCAAAACGATATCGCGATCGATATACTCTACCCCATGTTCGTCCAGCCATGCCTTGGCCTTCTTACAGGTCGAGCACTTGGGATATTCAACAAACAGTACGGTCATGGGAATCCTCCGAATATAGATCGGCCAACGCAGGCACACGCCACACGAGGCGCCTTCGCATGATGGGCCAATTGTAGCCCACGGGTCACACGCTAAACGAACCGTACCCCGAATCCGCGTTTGACGAACGGCAGCAGCTCCATTGCCTCGGGCGTGATATGACCCGCAACGTTCATGCGCTCGTCACCGGGAAGATCGACCCGCGCAATCTCAAGCTCGCCTTCGTAGCGCCCATAGCCGCTATTGCTCACAGCGATCGACCCCGTCTTTCGCGGCAGGCCGGCTCCGGCATCCGTCGGCACGGAATCCGGCTTGAGCTTCGTACGTGACTCCTGAGACCTAAAGATGAGGACACTCGAGTCGGGCCGGTCGTGATGAATCTGCCCGCGCACATAGGCATAACCGGGCTCAAGCTCGCATTGCAGGTCCACGTATCCGGCGGAAACTTGAGCAAACTGCGCCCAGCCCGCATCGGAAAGATCGGGGTCGCCGACCAACACAATGTCGCAATCGGCGCCATGTGCAAGCTCAAGCATGTTGAGGGCAACCTTTGACGCGCGACCGCGCTGCGCCTCGACCGTCGGCAGTCCCTCGAATACCGGCCCGCGAACGTTGGCATCGCCCGGCACAAAAGCCATGATTTCGAATCCAAGCGCCGCAAGACGAAGATTCACCCGAGCAATGTCCTCCAGAGCTAAACCGGTATAAGGCTTGGGGTAAAAATTGTGGCAGGCAGCAAAACGAGTCACATCGGCACCGGCCTCACGCCACGATGCGATTTCATCAGAACTCACCGTCGATGCATTGACCACAATGCGAAATACACCGGACAGCTCCGCGACCCGCTGGGCGCTAAAGCCATAGTCCAAACGAAGGTATTCCAACCCCAGATCGCGCAGGTCCTCGATGCGCTCAAGCCCGAGCAAATCGCACGTGCGCGGCCCCACATCGGCAATGAGCGCAATGCCGCGGGCGGAAAGCAGCGACAGCACATGACGGACCTTATCGGTATACGCCGCTCCCCCATCCTCGGGAATATGCAGCGAGGTGAATGCATAGCGCGCACCCGCCGCGGCACCACGCTCAATTGTCCACTCAATATCCTGCAGAGGGCTGGAAAGATAAATCGAAATACCCGTTTTCACGCTTCAACACTCCTTTAAAAAAGGCCAGCGGAGCAGTTAGCCCCGCCGGCACAACCATAGCATCAAGAAATCTGCCGCGCGCCGCGAGCCCTGAGCAACACGGCTCGCGATATCAAACTACTCGCCAAAGAACTCGTTGATCTTCTGCTCGTCGACGCCAAAGAACCACGTCAGGACAAAGCCGGCGGCATAGGCAAGCAGCATAGCGGCAACGTAGCCGAGCTGCTGGCCAGGAACGACGATCAGCAGGCCAAACAGACCGGAAACGCCCTGAGAAACCGTGCCGATGTCAAGCAGCGCCGCGAGCGCGCCGCCAAATCCGGCACCCAGGCAGGCCGTCACAAACGGACGAACGAGCGGCAGCGTAACGGCATACATCAGAGGCTCGCCCACACCGAGGATTCCAACGGGAATGGACTCTGCGACGTACTTCTTGAGCTTGGCGTTCTTGGTCTTAAAGTACAGCGCCAGACCGGCACCGACCTGACCGCCGCCAGCCATCTTAAGGATGGTAGCGCCGTCGGGATCGTTGAGCATAGCGTGGATCGGCGTGAGCGCCTGATGCAGGCCGACAGAAACCAGCGGCAAGAAGCCTGCCGACAGGATATAGCCGCCCAGGACGCCCAGCTTCTCGAAGATAAAGGTCAAAACGCTAAAGATGGCAGTCGTCAGCCATGCGCCAACCGGCTGGATGACGAGCATCAGAGCAAAGGCGCCGATGATGAGCACCAGCAGCGGGGACAAGAACGTGTCGAGTGCGTTGGGCATAACCTTGCGAATCTGTCGCTCCATCCAGGCAAAAAATGCGCCAGCGATAAGAGCCGCGATCATACCGCCCGCTGCGGGGTTGTACTGCGCATTGGTGAGCGGCAGCAGAATGGCAGTGGTAGGATCGGCCGCGCCAGGCGCAAGCAGGGGCATGGCACTGTTGGCGATACACATCATGCCGGCGATGCCGCCCAGCGCAGCGGAGCCACCAAACTCACGTGCCGCGTTATAGCCCACCAAGATGGGCAGATAGGCAAACAGGGCCCAGCCCATGGAACGAATGCCCTGGTACCACCACTCGCCCGCAAGCGCGCCTGCCGTCGAGACGTTAATGACGTTGCAGATACCGTTGATGAGGCCAGCCGCAATGATGCCGGGAAGCAGGGCGACGAAGACATTGGAAATCTTCTTGAGGAAGGCCTGAACCGGCTTGGACTCGTACTTTGCCTTCTGCGCGGCCTTGTTTGTGGCCGCAGCGTCGACCACGCTCTCGTCAGCAACGCCTTTCGCAAGGCCGGTGAGCTTGGAGAACTCTTCGAGCACCTTATTCACCTTGCCCGGCCCCAGCACGATCTGCATCGTGTCGTCCTCGACTAGGCCCATCACGCCGTCGAGTGCCTTAATGCCCTCCGTGTCGACGTTGCCCGCGTCTTTGACGGTCACGCGCAGGCGCGTCATGCACGCCGCGTTTGCCAGCACGTTGTCTTTACCGCCCAAAAGGTCCAGCAGCTTTTGAGCCAGCTCTTTGTTCGTCATAACTCCTCCTTGTATTGGGTATCTCGTCTGGATGTCATATCAGCTCACGCCGTACACCTATTGGGCATCGGCATCGCTCTTCTCATGGCCACTCACCGCAGCACGGACATGGCCTCGCGCTCGCTCAAGAGCTACCGCAGCCTGCTCGGCATCGCAGTCCAGCAGTACCGAGACAATAGCGGTTTTTACGTGGCCGCCGGCATCTGCAAGCGCCTGAATAGCGCACTCGCGCGTGCAGCCGGTCGCCTCCATCACGATGTTCTGGCCGCGCACCACCAACTTCTCGTTCGTCTGCTGCACATCGACCATCAGGTTTTGGTAGACCTTGCCGATCTTGACCATGGCACCGGTCGAAATCATGTTGAGGATGAGCTTTTGAACCGTTCCCGCCTTGAGCCTCGTTGAGCCGGTCAGCACCTCGGGACCGGGCACGGGTTCAATGGCAAGATCCGCGCTCTCCCCGATCTTCGACCCTTGGTTGCAGGCAATTGCAATGGCCTTGCACCCAGTTGCCTTGGCGTACACAAGGCCGCCCACCACATAGGGAGTACGACCGCTTGCCGCCAGGCCAACGACAAGATCCTTGTCCGAGAGTCCACGCTCCCGCAGGTCGCTCGCGCCAAGCTCCTCGCTGTCTTCGGCACCTTCGACAGCCTTGATAAACGCCGTCTCGCCTCCGGCAATGAGCCCGACAATCAGATCGGGTGACACGCCAAACGTGGGCGGACACTCCGAAGCGTCGAGTACGCCCAGACGACCGCTGGTGCCTGCGCCCATGTAAAAGACGCGCCCGCCGCGCTCGAGTGCCTCAGCAGCCCAGTCGATTGCTGTGGCAACCTGGGGCAACACTTTCGTGACCGACTGGACGGCACGAAGATCCTCATCGTTCATCGTCGTGACGATCTGCAGCGATGTCATCGTATCGAGGTCCATTGACCTTTGATTACGCTGTTCGGTCGTGAATTTTGTTAAATCGAGCATTTCATTCACCTCATCTTTCCCGTTTCTCGATGTAGTTTTGCTTAATGACATGCGTCGCTCGTTCGTAGTCGCTGGCAACGTAAGCAGCGTACAGGGCATCGACAACCATAAGCTGGGCCATACGCGAAGCCATGGCACCGCTGCGGACCAAGGGCTCACTCGCAGCGACACCGAGCACGGCATCGGCCATGGTGGCAAGCTTGGATGATCCATCTACTTTGGTCACGGCCACAACGGGACAGTTGTGACGTTGGGCCTCGGCGGTGCAGTCCAGCACCTCTTGCGTCAAGCCCGAGTAGCTAAAGGCGATTTCCATATCGCCCTCATGCATGTTCTTGGCACACAAGAGCTGATCATGCCAGTCGTCGTACAGATGGCACTCTTTGTCGACACGCATGAGCTTTTGCGCCAGATCGTGCGCGACCAAACGAGAGGCACCAATACCGAACAGATTGACTGCGCGTGCCCGCTTAAGATAGGCCGCACATCGCTCCAAGACGGTGTAATCGAGCGTTCGCGCCGTCGCTTCAATCGTGCGCACGTTGCTTTTCATCACCTTCCCCACGATACGTTCAACGCTGTCATCCATGGAGATGTCCTCGAGGGCAACGTCTTTCTTGTCACCCAAGAGCGCCAGCTCGGCAATCAGTTCGCGCTGGAACTCCTTGTAGCCCGCAAAACCCAAGCGCTTGCAAAAGCGCAAAATGCTCGAGGGCGAGGAGAACGTGGCATCGGCAAGACCGCGGACGGACAGCCCGACCACCTCGTGCGGATGAGCGCTTACATATGCGATGACATTGCGTTCCGCCGGGCTCGCGCTGAGCTCACGCTCGCGAAGCCGCAAAAGCAATCCGTTTGCCATCTCAAACACCTCCGTTGAGAAGAATTAAAGACCAACGAACGATTCGTACCGGATACAAACAGCTTTTACGGTACATTGTGCCGCATCGTGGCGCACAAAGGGAGAGCGTTCTACCGCTCGCCCCTCAAATCCGACCGCTCGGAAATACGCGCGACACAAAATAATTCAACAAGGTCGCATTATCAGAAACGGGTTTGTTACCGGCTAGCGCCTCGCATGGGCGCCGATCGGCCGAATCGCATGGCGTACCAACGCCGCTGCCAGCAATACCAACAGCATGGCGGTGACATAGCCCGCAGCATCGAATCCTAAATCGATAACGTCGAAATGCCTGCCGGGAACAAAGATCTTATGTACCTGATCGCCAACGGAGCAGGCGGCGCAAAAGAGCAATACGGGCACGCAACGGGAGCATACGCTCCACGGACGCCTGGAAAGACAAACCACGACCACCGAGGCGAACAACCCGACGAAGAAAAATTCTACGGTATGGGCAACGCGACGGACGTTTGTGCCCGCCCACATGCGAATGGAAGCAAGTCGGCCAGACCGGACATTCGAGGCAGCCGAATCGGTGCCCCCGGTCATTCCGTTCTCCGTCTGGGCTTCACCCGTGGCATCGGCAGCCTGAACGCCCGTAGCCTGACCCTCCACCACACGCGCGGTGGACTCGCTCAGCAACGACGTCTCCACCGCATTTTGCTCCGTCAGCACCCAGATGCCCACCAGCGTTGCAGCGAACAGAACGATCGCGGTCCATCCGATTATTTGTTTTACGCGCGCCAAGGGCCAACCTCCTTTTTTTTGAATATCAGCGAGTGTAGCCCCAAATGACATCGTCACCGTATCAAAATTTGAATCGCAACAGGAAGCGACAAAGCAACGCAAACCCCTACCCCGCCTCGCGCATCCAGCGATCGAACGTCCCCACGCACACGCCCAGGCACTTTGCTGCCTGGCTGCGGGTAATATCGCCTGCCTCATAGCTATCGCGCACCAGCTCAAACTGAGGAGGGCACGGCTTGCGAGGTCGACCGAAACGGACCCCTCGCGCCCGCGCCGCTGCAATTCCCTCCGCCTGGCGCCGATGGATATTCTCGCGCTCCACCTGCGCCACGTAGCTCAGCAGTTGCAGCACAATATCGGCAATCAGAGCGTTGGTAACATCCGGCGCGCCGCTGGCCCTAGCGCGCGTGTCAAGCAATGGCATGTCCAACACCACAATGGCAACCCCGAGCTCCTTGGTAATGCGTCGCCATTCCTCAAGAATCTCGGAGTAATTACGACCAAGTCGGTCGATAGAAAGCACCACCAGCACGTCCCCGTCTCCCAGGACGTGCAGCAGCTCGCGGTAACGCGGTCGATCGAAGTCCTTGCCGCTCGCATGGTCGGCATAAATATTCGCCGAGCCCACGCCATAGGCGCCCAGCGCATCCAGCTGCCGATTCAGATTCTGATCGCGCGAACTCACCCGCGCATACCCGTACACCGTCGCCATCTCATCCCCGCTTTCTTGTAAACCTGCCAAAAGGGACAGGTTTATTTTGGTAGGTTTTACCTCTCAAATTGCAGGTAAGCGGGCGGCCGAGCAGACGGCAAGGTAGCCACGATTCAAATGCGAAGGGCGGTCCCGAAAGGCCGCCCTCCGCTCCCCCACCATGAGTCGGGATTTGGCTAATGGATAAGCTTAAAGTCCAAGTGCCCACGCGTGGTATTGACGCGCGAGACCTCGATGATCACGCGCTGCCCCAGCTCGTAACGGGTGCCTGTGTCGGCGCCCGTCAGAGTAAGCGCGTCCTCGTCGAACTCGAACCACTCGTTGCCCAGGCTCTTAATCGAAACCAAGCCTTCGACCTGCGTCAGGTCCAAGCGCACAAAGAGGCCCATGCTGCTAACCCACGAGACGGTTCCGGCATAGCGCTCGCCCAGACGGTCCTCATAGTACTGGGCAATCTTGATCTTTTGCGTCGCATGGCTGGCGGCATCTGCCGCGCGCTCGGCATCGCTGCATGCGCGGCAGATCTGCGGCAGAATGCGTGGCAGCGACTCGCGCCCCTTGCCGATCAGCCACGGCGTACGGACCAAGGCGTCCTTGCCGCCGAGCTGCTCATAGGCCAACTGCAGTTTGAGCACGCGGTGCACCACCAGATCGGGGTAGCGACGGATGGGACTCGTAAAGTGACAGTAGCACGGCGCGGCGAGCGCAAAGTGGCCCTCGTTGCGCGGCTTGTACAGCGCGCGCTGCATGCTGCGCAGAAGCAGCGTGTTAACGAGCGGTGCGTTGGCCGTACCGGCGGCAGCATCAACTGCAGCCTGCAGCTCATCGGGGCTCCCCAGGGCAATACCGGCAGCACGGCGATCGTCGATGATGCCTAGCTGCGCCAGCGCAACGGCAGCACCGTGCAGGCTATCGGGGCTCGGATCCTCATGCACGCGATAGCAGGCCTCGATATCACGGTCTGCCAGCCACTCTGCAACGCACTCGTTGGCGAGCAGCATGGCTTCCTCGATAAGCGACGTGGCACACGAACGCTCACGCGCCACAATCTGCACGGGTACTCCGTCCTCATCCAATAGAGCGCGAATCTCGGCCGTGTCAAAATCGACTGAGCCGCGGGCGCGACGGATACGACGGCGGAGTTCGGCGAGTTCGTTGGCGGCGACAAGGAAATCGCCGAGGTCGATGTTGTAACCGCGGGCGGTCTCCTCGCACGCAAGACCGCGCTCAAGCGCTTCCTCGCGCGAGGTCTCGGCAGCCGCAACATCCTCGGCTGCACCCTCCAGCACCGAATACTCAACCGCGCCGGCACGCACCAGCAGCGCCTCGGCGCCGTCATAGTCCATACGCACACGCGAGCGAATCACACTGGGGTATGGATCGTAATGCCGCACGCGACCCTGTGCATCGAGCTCGATATCGACGGTAAACGCAAGACGGTCCTCGTCAGGGCGCAGCGAGCACAGGTCATTGGACAGGCGTTCGGGCAGCATGGGAAGCACACGATCGGCCAGATACACCGATGTCGTACGATGGCGAGCCTCAAGATCGATATGCCCGTCCCAAGCCACATAGTGTGAAACGTCGGCGATATGCACACCCAGCTTGTAGCCACCCTCGGGCGTACGCTCCAGCGAAATGGCATCGTCAAAGTCGCGCGCGTCGACCGGGTCGATCGTAATGACAAAGCGGTCGCGCAGATCGCGGCGGAGCGGATCCTTAAGCGCCGCGGACACATCGAGCGAAAGCCCCTCGGCCTCGTCTAGCGCGGCCTCGGGATAGCTATCGGTATAGCCATAACGCGCCATCACATATTGAACGCCCAAATCGGGCGCGTCATCTCCGCCAATGCGGCGCTCGATCGTCACAGTGCCCGATTCCAGGCGCGTCGGGTAGGTCAAAATGCGCGCGACAACAGCATCACCCGGGCGGACGCCCAGGCGATCCGCCGAGGTATCCTCGGGCAGGATGAAGAAGTCGGCCTTCAGGCGCGAATCGAGCGGCTCGATCACACCAAGCGGACCGGCGGTCTGGTACGTGCCCACCACGCTTATGGCTGCACGCTCGACCACGCCCTCGATCACGGCGCGCCGCTCACCGTGCGGGCTGTTCTTAATGCTCACGGCAACGGTATCGCCATCCATGATCTCGCGCTTACCGCGGCCCATGACCTTGTAGTCGCCATTCTCGGTTATGACATAGGCACTGTGCTCATGGAGCTGCACGCGCCCGGTCAGGCTCGGACGGCGTTCGCTGCGCACCGGCCCGCGCTTATTGCGAGCTCCACGCTTATGCTTGTTATTGCGCCCCATGGCGCCTCCTAACTATCGATTGCGAACTCCAAAGAGTCTACCCAAATGATTCGCTTTCCTGCCGTCCCCTAGGAATCAAAAAACGGGCCGCCCCATAAGAGACGACCCGTTGGAAGGGATGAATTCCAGGCATGCCTACACGCGCAGGTAGCGGCGCATGGCGATGGCAGAACCAAAGAGACCGATAATCACACCGACCAGAATCAGCGCAGCATAGGTCACCAGGTAGTACTGCGTCGGCAGGGCAAACGACATCCAGCCGATGCTCTCCTGCAGACGCGGAATCATCAGATTGCGCAGCAGCTCCAGAACGCCGATGGAAAGCAGCGAGCCCAAAATGGCCTGCAGTACGCCCTCGGTGATAAACGGGCCGCGAATGAAGCCGTTGCTGGCGCCGACCAGACGCATAATCGCAATCTCACGACGACGCGCCGTGATGGACAGGCGAATCGTGTTGTTGATGAAGATGAATGCGATAAAGGTCAGAAGGCCAACGAGCACCACGGCGGCGATGCGGATGTAGTTGGTCACCTGGAACAGGCGGCTCACTTTCTCTTGGCCGTACAGCACGCTCGCGTTGACGTCGCCGTCATCCGCGATCTTCTGGAAGTCGGCGTTCTTCTTGAGCTTCTCTGCCGTGCTTTCGACCTTGGACGGATCGTCCATCTCAATTGCAAACGAAGCCGGCAGCGGGTTCTGGCCATCGAGCGCGCTCATGGTAGCGTCGGCGTTGCCCGACATCTTGCTCGTATACTCGGCCAGCGCGTCGTCCTTGTCCTTATAGGTCACGGACTTGACGTTATTCCACGTCTTAAGCTCGGCCTCAAAAGCCTGAACATCGGCCTGATCGGCGTCATCGCTAATGAACGCGTTGATGACAACCTGATCCTCGACGGTGCCGATCACGGAGTTCAGCATCGCGGAGCCCATGATGAACAGGCCGATGATAAACAGCGAAAGGAAGATCGTGATGACGGCGCCGAGCGAGGTAGTCCAGTTACGGAAGAAGTGACTGATTGCCTCTTTGAAGGAGTAGCCCACGTTAGTTGGTGCCATAGTTGCCGTAACCTCCCCTCTCCTGGTCGCGGATAACGTGGCCGCCCTCGAGGGCGATCACGCGACGGTGCATGCTATCGACCATCTCGCGGTCGTGCGTGGCGACGATCACGGTGGTGCCGGTGCGGTTAATACGCTCGAGCAGCTTCATGATGCCCAGCGAGATCGCCGGGTCGAGGTTACCCGTGGGCTCGTCGCAGATCAGCAGCGGCGGACGGTTGACCATAGCGCGGGCGACGGCGACGCGCTGCTGCTCGCCACCGGAAAGCTGGTCGGGCAGCGAGTCCATCTGATCGGCCAGACCGACCAAGCGCAGCACCTCCGGCACCTGGCTGCGAATGACGCCCTTGGGCTTGCCGATGCACTGCAGGGCAAACGCCACGTTTTCGTAGGCGGTCTTTTGCGGCAGAAGCTTAAAGTCCTGGAACACGGCGCCAATCTGGCGGCGCAGGAACGGAACCTTGCGGTTCTTGATCTTCATGAGGTCCTGACCGGCAACCAAGATGCGGCCGCTCGTCGGCTTGACGTCGCGGTTGAGCGTCGACAGCAGCGTGGTCTTACCCGAGCCGGAATGACCGACCAGGAAGACGAACTCGCCCGGATAGATCTCGATGTTGATGTCGTCGAGTGCAGGCTTGTTGGGCTGTGCCGGATAGATCTTGGTGACATGCTCCATAAGGATGACGGGCTCGACACCGGCCTGCTTGGCCATCTTCTTGCGGCTGGCTTGCGGATCGATGGGCGCAAACACCGACGTAAAATCGGGGTTGTTGAGCGCGTTATCGAGGCTTGCGACCTCGGCGGCCTGATCGCTCTCGACCACCGGGGCAGCAGGCTGAGTGGGATCGGGAATAGCGGCAAAGAGACCGGACTGCGCAGGCTGAGGAACCGGCGTCGCAGGGGCCATGGGGTCGGGAATGCCGGCCATGGTAGGCTGCGGCGTGGCGGCGCCAGCCTGAGGCTGCTCCACGCGAGCGGTCACGGCCTGAACGGGCTCAAAACCCGCTGTGCCGGAAAGCGCGACATCGCTGTTGGGATTGTAGGCAAAGGGATCGGATGCCGGCTGCGCCTGATCTGCCGGCTGAGCGGGGGCCTGAGCAACAGGCTGGCCCTCTGAATCCGGAGTGGCGAAACGACTGCCCTGGACGCCTGCCTGCGTCTTGGGGGCATCATCGCCCGCACCGGAGGTACGGAAGTGGTTACCCACTGGTGCTCCTTATCGTCGTGCGTTTAAACTACATGAGCGCTTTGTATTTTAGCAGCATTAGCTTTGCTGCACATAAGAAGCATGGCCGTGTTTGGGTCCCTCCGGCCGGACACAGGGTTACTTTCCAAATCGTCCTCGGACATGTCGGAGCCCCCGCTGCGCACTACGTGCGGCGGGGGCTCCTCCGTCCTGCGGAAAGATTTGGAAAGTAACCCTGTGTCCGGCCTGCGATAACTAAGGGGTCGCTGCGTTTTACTTGGGTGCAGCAGCGCCGTGCTTGGGGTCTGAATTGCACTTTGCTGGTCTGGGCCCGTTTCCCGGAAAAAGCCCTTACTTGGTGCTGGCCTAATTTGTTTGTTGCCGACAAAAAACAGGGGCGTCCTCAAAGAGGACGCCCCTGTTATGGATTGCATACGGTTGCTGAAGCGATACTTTGCCTCGTCTTGCCTTATGCCAAGAACTCCTTGGTGGTCGCCACGATGTTGGCGGCGTCCAGGCCGTACTTGTGCAGGAGCTCGGCACCCGGGCCGGACTCGCCGAAGGTGTCGTTGACGCCGATCTTCTTGAGCGGCGTCGGGCACTGCTCGCAGAGCACGTCGGCGACGGCGCTGCCCAGGCCACCGATCACAGAGTGCTCCTCGACGGTCACGACGTGGCCGGTCTTGGTGGCGCTCTTGACGATCAGGTCGGCATCGATGGGCTTGATGGTGTGCATGTTGATGACCTCGGCGTCGATGCCCTCGGCAGCGAGCTGCTCGGCGGCCTCGAGAGCCTCGCCGACCATCAGGCCGCAGGCGATGATGGTGACGTCGGCGCCCTCGCGCATGACAATGCCCTTACCCAACTCGAAGTTGTAGGTCTCGGGGTCGTTGATAACCGGCGAGGCCAAACGAGCGAAGCGCATGTACACCGGACCGTCGCACTCGTAGGCGGCGCGCGTCACGGCGCGGGCCTCGACGTCGTCGGCGGGAACGATAACGGTCATGCCGGGGATGACGCGCATCAGGGCGATATCCTCGCAGCACTGATGCGTAGCGCCGTCCTCGCCCACCGAAATACCGGCGTGCGTGGCGCCGATCTTGACGTTGAGGTGCGGGTAGCCGATGGAGTTACGGACCTGCTCAAAGGCGCGACCAGCGGCGAACATGGCAAAGGTGCTCGCAAAGGCAACGCGACCGGTGGTTGCGATACCGGCGGCAACACCCATCAGGTTGCTCTCGGCAATGCCCACATCGAAGAAGCGATCGGGGCAAGCGGCCTTAAACTTGCCGGTCTGCGTGGCGGCGGCTAGGTCGGCGTCGAGGACCACAAAGTCATCGTGCTCGTTGGCGAGCTCGACGAGGGCCTCGCCGTAGCTTACGCGCGTGGCGATTTTTTTGACGTCTGCCATCCTAGAGCTCCTCTCCGGCGGCCGTGAGCTCTGCCATGGCCTGCTCAAACTGTTCATCGTTGGGGGCCTTGCCGTGCCAACCCACCTGGTTCTCCATGAAGGACACGCCCTTGCCCTTCAGGGTCTCGGCGATAATGGCGGTCGGCTGACCTTTGGTGGCGCGGGCCTCGGCAAAGGCGGCGCGGATCTGGTCGAAATCGTTGCCGTCGGCAAGCTCCACCACGTGGAACTTGAAGGCGCGGAACTTGTCGGCGAGCGGCATGGGGTCGTTGACCTCCTCGACGGGACCGTCGATCTGCAGGCCGTTGTGGTCGACGATCACGCAGAGGTTATCGAGCTGCTGGTTGCCGGCAAACATGGCAGCCTCCCAGACCTGGCCCTCCTCGCTCTCGCCATCGCCCAGCAGGGCGTAGGTGCGATAGTCGTCGCCCCAGTGCTTGGCGGCAACGGCCATGCCCACGGCGGCGGAGATGCCCTGGCCGAGTGAACCGGTGGACATGTCAACGCCCGGAGTGTCGTTCATGTTGGGATGGCCCTGCAGGTGGCTGCCGATGTGGCGCAGCGTCTCAAGATCCTCCTTGGGGAAGAACCCACGCTCGGCGAGCACGGCGTACAGACCCGGAGCGCAATGGCCCTTGGAAAGCACAAAGCGATCGCGGTCGGCCTTGCGGGGATCGGCCGGGTCGACGTTCATTTCCTCAAAGTACAGATAGGTCATGATGTCGGCAGCGCCGAGCGAACCGCCCGGATGGCCGGACTTGGCAGCGTGCACGCCGGTGACGATGCCCTTCCTTACCTCGTTGGCAACCTTTTTGAGCTCTTCGTCGCTCATTGTGCCTTCCTTTCATCCTCATAAGACAAAATGCGCACGGCACGGAAGGTCGTCCCAACCCAGCCGCGATGCACGTACGTCCTTCATTATGCTGGAAACTGATGGCTTTACCAGACTTTTTATCATTTTTTGAGCAATTGAGCAGGCAGAACCGCTGATGAAACGGTTTATCAATGTGAACGTCTTTTGGATGGAACGCAGTCGACCCTACGCGCTAATGTCCTTGAATCCCTCGCCGAAGGCTTCCGTAACGTCAGCGACCGTCACAATGGCGTGAGGATCGCGCTCGCGCACGATCGTCTTGAGGGTATTGAGCTCTCGACGGCTCACGATGACCATGATCACCGGCTTCTCGGCGCCCGAATACATGCCGGTCGCCTTTAATTTGGTGCAGCCGCGGCCCAGACCATACATGATGTCGGCCGCGATATCGGGGAAGTTGTCCGAGATGATGAGTACCATACGACGCTTGTTGCCGCCATCGACCACCGCATCGATCACATAGCCGCTAATCACCATCGAAAGTCCTGCGTACAGGGCATTTTCGAGCGAGAAGACCGGAGCCGATGCCGCGCATACGGCAACATCGATTGCCATAACGGTCGAGCCCACCGGCAGCGAGGTGTTACGCGAGATGATCTGGCCAATCGTGTCCGAGCCGCCGGTGTTGGCGCCGGCACGCAACACCATGCCGTAACCGATGCCCGTAATAATGCCGCCCCACATGGCGGGAAGCATCAGGTCCGCATGCGCCAGAGGTGCTACAAACGGGGCGAACAGGTCGGTAAAGAAGCCCAGCAGCACAAAGCCCGTCGCCGTCTGCACTACGTAGAACATGCCGCCCTCGCGCATGACGACCAGCAACAGCAAGGCGTTCATCACGATCGTCTGAATACCAACGGGAAGCGACACGCCTCGCGCCGCGCCGACCGCCTGGATAATGGTGGCAAGGCCCGTAACGCCACCGGCAGCAAGGCCGTTGGGAATCAAAAACAGGTCGGTCGCAATAGCGGCCAGAGCGCACCCCAGCATAATCTGGGGCAGGTCGTGAAAGAAGTTCATCGATAGAATGCGCTTGATGTCCAGACGATATGCCATGCTACCTCCCTCAAAAAAGCGCACCCAAACGGATGCGCTTCGAACTTCTTGCTGTATTCGATTCTACCGATTCGCCGAACAAAAACCACCCCTGCGCAGGGTTTGCTTTGGATGCAAAACCACCCTGCTCGGAGGGTTTTATCCATTTCCACATAAACCGGGCGGTTTATGCAGATGGAATCTCCGCGTCAGCGTTGCCAGTGGCCCAGCGATGGTAGCCAATAACAAACGGGTCCAAGTCGCCATCGTCAAGAACGGCCTCGACATTGCTGGTCTCCACACCCGAGCGCAGATCCTTGACCATCTGGTACGGGTAGAGCACGTAGCTGCGAATCTGGTTGCCAAAACCGATCGTGGTTTTGGGTCCGCGAATCTCATCGAGCGCCTCGGCGCGCTTCTCGAGCTCAATCTCGTACAGGCGAGCCTTGAGGATCTGCATGCACGCGGCCTTGTTCTGGATCTGGCTGCGCTCGTTTTGGCAGGTGACCACAATGCCGCTGGGGAAATGCGTCACGCGCACGGCGGAGTCGGTGGTGTTGACGCCCTGACCGCCCGGGCCGCTCGCGTGGTACACGTCCACGCGGATGTCATCGGGACTAATCTCGATGTCGATATCATCGGGTAGCACAGGGATGACCTCGACGCCAGCGAACGTGGTCTGGCGGCGCTTCTTGTCGTCGGTGGGGCTAATGCGCACCAAGCGGTGGACGCCGGCCTCGGCGCGCAGCATGCCAAATGCGTCCTTGCCCTCGACGGTAAAGGTCGCGCGGTCGATGCCGATGACCTCGGCTGCGGGACAGTCGTTGATGGTGACCTTCCAGCCGCGACGCTGGCAGTACTTCATGTACATCTTAAAGAGCATGAAGGTCCAGTCCTGGGCCTCCAGACCACCCTGTCCGGGCTTGATGGTCACAATGGCATCGCCGTGATCGAACTCACCGGTAAACCAGCTCGAAAGCTCAAGCTCATCGATGGCACGGGCCAGGCGCTCAGCCGTGGCTGTAGCCTCCTCGCGAAGGGCGGCGGCATCGGGGTCATCCCCCATCTCCTCGGCAAGCTCCAGCGCGGCGCGGGCATCGGAAAGCTCGCCGCGCGCGGTGTCCACGGCAGCGATATCTTCCTTGGTGCGCGCGATCTCCTCCATGGTGGCACGGGCGGCGTCGGCGTCATCCCAAAAGCCAGGGGCGACACTTTTGGCCTCGAGCTCGGACACGCGGGTACGCTTCTCGTCCAGATGGAGATACGATTCGACCTCACCGAGCCGGTCCGCAAACGCGTCCAGCTCGGCGGGCGTTACCTCTAAAGCCTCAGCCATTAACGATTCCTGCCGTGGCAGTACTTAAACTTCTTGCCGCTACCGCAGGGGCACGGGTCGTTGCGGCCCACGTTGACGTACGGATCGTCGCTCTCGGACTTGCGATAGGTGGTCACCTTGCCACCGTTGTTGACAGCAGCCGGACCACCCTGGACAGCCGTGCGGGCCTGCACCTGCGCCTGCTTGCGCAGCACCGAGTCACCGTTGTCACCATCGACCTCGGCAGGACCGGAGAAGCGCGCACCCTCGAGCGCGGGCTCCTCCTTGTGCTCCACGGCACGCGGGGCAGCCTTGATCTCGATGCGCAGAACCGTGCGCAGGTAATCCTCGTACATGGTGTCGACAAGGATCTGGAACGCGCCGTAGGCCTCGGTCTTGTACTCAACCAGCGGGTCGCGCTGGCCAAAGCCGCGCAGGCCGATGCCGGTCTTGAGGTAGTCCATCTCCTGCAGGTAGTTCATCCAGCGGGTATCGATGACGCGCAGCATGACCTGGGTGTTGAGCTCGCGCATCAGGTCCTCGCCCAAGCGCTCGGCCTTCATGTTGTAGCACTTCTCTACGTAAGCCAGGACATCGGCAGCCAGGGCCTCATAATCCTCGTCGGGGAACTTCGGCGTATCGATGTGGCCGGTGAGCTCCACAACCCACTTGCGCAGGCCCTCCAGGTCGCGCTCGCCATCGTGACTGTCCTTGGTGCAGAACTCCTGCACGCAGCGGTACACGGTGTCGTGCATGACCTCGGTGATGTGGTCGGTCAGGTCCTTGCCGTCCAGAATCTTATTGCGCTCGGCGTAGATGACCTGGCGCTGCTTGTTCATGACGTCGTCGTACTCAAGGACGCTCTTGCGCATGGAGAAGTTGATGCTCTCGACCTTGTGCTGGGCGCTCTCGACGGCCTTGGAGATGATCTTGTGCTGGATGGGCATATCGTCGCCCATGTCGGCCGTGACCATCATCTTGGAGACGCGGTCCATCTTGTCGCCACCGAACAGGCGCATGAGGTCGTCCTCGAGCGACAGGTAGAACTGGGTCTCGCCCGGATCGCCCTGACGACCGGAGCGGCCGCGCAGCTGGTTGTCGATACGACGGGACTCGTGGCGCTCGGTGCCGATAACGGTCAGGCCGCCGGCGGCAAGCACGCGCTCGCGCTCGGCCTTGCAGGTCTCCTTGGCCTCGGCGTTAAACTGCTCGAGCTGCTCGGGCGTCACGTCCTCCATGGTCAGGCCCTCGTACTCAAGGCGCTCGCGCACCAGCTCGTCGGGGTTGCCGCCCAGCAGGATGTCGGTACCACGACCGGCCATGTTAGTAGCGATGGTCACGGCGCCGTAGCGTCCGGCCTGGGCAACGATATGAGCCTCGCGCTCGTGATGCTTGGCGTTGAGGACCTCGTGCGCGATGCCGCGCTTGGTAAGGGCGGCAGACAGCTTCTCGGAGCTCTCGATGGAGACGGTGCCCACCAGGACCGGCTGACCCTTGGCGTGACGCTGCTCGACATCGTCGGCGACGGCGTTGTACTTGGCCTGAATGGTACGGTACACCAGGTCCTCGTGGTCAACACGCTGAACGGGTTTGTTGGAGGGAATGACCTCGACGGGCAGCTTGTAGATCTCGCGGAACTCGGCATCCTCGGTGAGTGCCGTGCCGGTCATGCCGGAGAGCTTGTCATACAGACGGAAGTAGTTCTGCAGGGTGATGGTGGCCAGGGTCTGGTTCTCCTCGCGTACGAGCACGCCCTCTTTGGCCTCGATGGCCTGGTGCAGGCCCTCGGAGTAACGGCGGCCTTCCATAATGCGGCCGGTGAACTCGTCGACGATCTTGACCTCGCCGTTGGTGACCACATACTGCTTGTCGCGGTGGAACATGTACTGGGCCTTCAGCGCCTGCTGCAGGTGGTTGACCAGCTGGCCGGAGAGATCGGCATAGATGTCCTCGATACCCAGGCGGCGCTCGATCTTCTTAAGACCGCGCTCGGTGGCGGCGATGGTGTGCTTGGCCTCGTCCATGACGAAGTCGCCCGTGGGTTCAACGTCCTCGGTGGCGGTAAGCATGTCGTGCGACACGTCCTCACCGCGCTCCAGGCCGCGCACGGCGCGCGCGAAGTCCTTGTAGGTGCTGGCGGACTTAGTGCCGGCGCCCGAGATAATGAGCGGCGTCCTGGCCTCATCGATCAGGATGGAGTCGACCTCGTCGACGATGGCGTAGTTATGACCGCGCTGCACGCGCTGCTCGGGACGGGTGACCATGTTGTCGCGCAGGTAATCAAAGCCGAACTCGGAGTTGGTGCCGTAGGTGACGTCGGCCTGGTAGGCCGGGCGCTTGAGCTCGAGCGGCATGTTGTTCTGGAGCAGACCGACGGTCATGCCCAGGTACTTATAGATGCGGCCCATCCACTCGGAGTCGCGCTTGGCAAGGTAATCATTGACGGTAACGACGTGCACGCCCTTGCCGGCAATAGCGTTGAGATAGCCGGCCAACGTGGAGACGAGGGTCTTACCTTCGCCGGTCTTCATCTCGGCGATGTGGCCCTCGTGCAGCGCCATGGCGCCAATGAGCTGCACGTCAAAGTGGCGCATACCCATGGTGCGCTTGGAAGCCTCACGCACGGTGGCAAAGGCCTCGGGGAGCATGTCGTCGAGCGACTCGCCGTTGGCGTAACGCTCGCGGAACTTATCGGTCTGGCCGCGGAGTTCCTCCTCGGTCATCTTCTCAAACTGGGGCTCAAGACCGTTGATCTGGTCGACGATCTTGTAGTAGCGCTTAAGGTCCTTATCGGATCCAAAGGACAGCAGCTTTGACATGAATCCCATGTGGTTTTCCTTTTTGGCCATCGCCCACGCCGTGCAGCTGCGGGCGAGTTAAACACAGATGATTGTACTTTAGCCAAACAAGGCGCGGCCTATACGGTCGACCTCGACCGCCACGTAATAACTACGACCAACCTGCCAAAAAGGGACAGGTTTATTTTGGCAGGTTTTATCTGGGCAAACGCCGCCTCTCTGTCATTTGGTGCAAACTAACCTGTCCCCTTCGCACCAATCTGGTGCAATGGGGACAGGTTGGCTTGCACCAATAAAAAGAAAAGGGCCGCGCACCCAAATGGATGCACGGCCCTCATGCCATGAATGCGAGTGATTCCGCGGCGAGCTATTTACTCAGCAGCCTCGGTGGTCTCGGCCTCGGCAGCGGCCTCCTCGACGGGAGCCTCTGCGGGAGCCTCAGCAGCCTGCTTGGCAGCCTCCTCGGCGAACTTAGCGGCACGCTTAGCCTTCTCGGCAGCCTTAGCCTCAGCGGCGGCCTTGCGAGCGGCCTCGGCCTCAGCAGCCTTGGCAGCCTTGGCAGCCTTGGCCTCCTCGGCCTTCTTGAGCTGGGCGGCAGCGGCGCCACCGAACTTGTCGGCGAAGCGCTGGACGCGTCCACCGGTGTCGACGAACTTCTGCTGGCCGGTGTAGAACGGGTGGCACTCGTTGCAAAGCTCGACCTTCATCTCGGACACGGTAGCGTGCGTCTTGAAGGTGTTGCCGCAGGAGCACGTCACCGTGCACTCGACATACTGGGGATGGATACCCTGCTTCATGGTAGGACTCCTTATTGGTCAGGCGCTGGTTACCGATCAGCGCATAAGGCGTCTTGGTTTCCGACCAAGACAACAAACTCGGCTATGGTACCACGGCGCCGCGCGTCCCACAAAAGGTTCACGGTCTTTGTGCAACGCGGCGTGGCCAACCGCAGCGGACACGCACCTTGTCGCCCCTTCGCCCATGTTGCAGACGTGTAACGCCGCTGTAAGCGCACCTCTTTTTGCGCCAGACAGGTACAATGATGAACACTGTACCGTAGCGGAGCGCCCCGCGCGCGCCGCAACCACGCGAAAGGGTTTCCCATGGCCGAGATCTCGTCCTCCCGTATCGTCATCACCGTCCTTGGCAAGAACCGCCCCGGCATCGTCGCCGGCGTCACCCGTGTTCTGGGCGAGGCCAACGTCGACATCCGCGACATTACGCAGTCCATTATCGAGGACATCTTCACCATGACCATGCTGGCCGATACCGCCGAGTCCAAGCTCGACTTCGCCGAGCTGCAGAAGGCGCTGGCCGAGGCCGGCGAGCTTTCGGGCGTCAACGTGTCCATCCAGCGCGAGGACGTCTTCAACTTTATGTACCGCCTGTAGCGAGCAAGCCGCTGGGGATAGCCTGACGCGCGCATGCCCATGCAAGTCACCCCGATGCGGCCCGGAGAGGAGCGCGCATGGCCTACGACGCCAAGAAAATCTATTACCGCTTCGATGACCACTTGAGCCGCCTGGTTCTGGATTACGAAGCAAGCCGCCAGATTTCGCCTGAGAGCGAAAGCCTCTACCACGGCCTGCCGACCGACCCTTATGACGAGGGCCTGTTTGTTGAGCACAATGTCAAGCGCGGCCTGCGCAATGCCGACGGCTCGGGCGTGGTCGCGGGCCTCACTCGTATCTCGGATGTGCACGGCTACAACAAGGTCGACGGAAAGGTCGTGCCCGACCAGGGCAAGCTCACGCTTCGCGGCTACAGCATCGAGGACCTGGTCAACAATGCCCAGGCCGAGAATCGCTACGGCTACGAGGAAGTCGCCTATCTGCTTATCACGGGTTCGCTGCCCAACAAGGAAGAGCTCGACGGCTTTTGCGAGCGCCTGGGCGCCTTTAGACATCTGAGCGACGAGTACGTTAAAGAGTTCCCTATGACCACGGTGTCGTCGAGCATCATGAACGTGCTCCAGCGCGCCGTACTGTTGCTCTACGCCTTCGATGCCGAACCAGATGTGATCACGCCCGAGCACGAAATCGACGTCGCCATTTCCATGCTCGCACGTCTCCCGCGCATCGCCGCCTTCGCACACATGGCATCGGTCGCCAAGCTTCGCGGCTCCGAGGTTCACGTGCCGCACCCCACGCCCGGCCTCTCCACCGCCGAGACCATCCTACAGGTCCTACGCGGCGGTATGGCGTTCACCCGCGATGAGGCCATGCTGCTCGACGTGATGCTCATGCTGCATGCAGAGCACGGCGGCGGCAACAACTCCACGTTTGCCTGCCGTGTGCTGTCCTCCTCGGCCACCGACCCGTATTCCGCCTACGCCGCGGCTATCGGCTCGCTCAAGGGCCCGCGCCACGGCGGTGCCAATGCCAAGGTCGTGTCCATGCACGAGGACATCCGCGCGCATGTTTCCAACTGGGAAAACGAGGACGAGGTCGCGGCCTACCTGGGCAAGATCCTCGACAAGCAGGCCTTCGACGGCACGGGTCTTATCTACGGCATGGGCCACGCTGTCTACACGCTGAGCGACCCGCGCGCCGAGGTCTGCCGTCATTACGCGCGCTCGCTGGCGGCCAAAAAGGACCTGGGCGAGGAGTTCGCACTCATCGAGCGCATCGAGCGCCTGGCGCCGCAGGTGATGCGCGACCACGGCATGACCAAGCCCATCTGCGCCAACATCGACCTGTACACAGGCTTTATCTACAAGATGCTCGGCGTACCCGAGACGCTCTTTACGCCGATGTTCGCCGTCGCCCGCATGGCCGGCTGGTCGGCACACCGCATGGAAGAGCTCTTCTGCGCGCACCGCATTATTCGCCCGGCCTATCGCCCGGTAATCGAGCCGCTGGACTACAAGCCGCTTGCCGACCGCTAGCGTGCGAACAGCTATAGACCACGAGCGTGGCCAGGGCAACACAGCCCTCGGCCACGCTTTTTATGCCAGTAGAAAGGATCGCAACGAATGATTGTGTTTTCCGATATGGATGGAACCCTGCTGACGAGCGATAAGCACATGAGTGACGCCACCTGGGCGATGCTCGACGAGCTCGCGCGCCGCGGCATTGAGTTTGTGCCCTGCACGGGGCGTCCGCTGTCGGGCGTCTTTGAGCCCATCCTCGCCCATCCCGCCGTGCACTATGCCGTCTGCGCCAACGGCGCCAGCGTCTGGCAGCTCGACGACGATGCGCCCACCGACGCCTCGCGTGCCACATGCATTCTGAGCCGTCCGCTCGATCGCGACATCGCCCACCGCATCCATCGCATCGCCGCCGACCACGACGTCACCTTCGACATCTTCGCGGACGGCAAGTGCTTCCTCTCCCGCTCGCTTTACGAGCGTCTGGATGAGTTCTGCGGTGGAGACCCGCATATCGCTGGCTCACTCAGGCGCACGCGTACGCCCATCGACACCGATGTCGATAGCAAGATCGATGAGGTCGAGACGCTCGAGCGCATCGCCATGTACTGGCACGATCTGGCAGATCGCGATGCCATCGCAACGGCGCTCGACGCGCTCGGGGGCATTGAGGTCACACGCTCGTACGACATGAATATCGAGGTCATGGGCGAGGGTGCCACCAAGGGAACGGCCCTCACGTGGCTGTGCGAGCATCTGGGCGAGCCCCTTGCCGATGCTTGGGCCTTTGGCGACAACATCAACGACATCCCCATGCTGCAGATGGCGGGCCACGGCATGGCCATGATCAACGGCGAGCCGGAAGACCGCGAGGCAGCCGCCGCCATCACCGAGTTCGACAACGACCACGACGGCGTCGCCCGCACCATCATGGCCGCCCTCGCCTAGCAGCAGCAACCCGGCAGGGTAGCTAATTTGGGACGTGTCTCTATAGTTTTGTCAACCGCGTGCTTCGCGCCATTTCGGCATGACGCATCCGGGCGCCTGGCGCCCCCGCTTCCTCTTCGGTTGATTCCGCCGCCCGCTAGGCCGCGTACGGGACGGCGTCGCGCATGATCGCGTAGATGACCTTGAGCCTCTTCCTCGCGACCGCCTTCAGCGCCTTGCTGTGCCTCATCCCCCTCGCCCTGCACTCCCCGTAGTACCTCCCGAACCTGTTGTCCGTGCCGATGAGGGAGTTGCAGCTGAATATGAGCAGGTTCTTGAGCTGCCTGTTCCCGCCGCGCTGCGGCGACGTCGACCTGATGCTGCTCCCGGAGCGCCTGTCTGACGGCGCCACGCCGCAATAGCTCGCGAGCTCGTCGTGCCCCCTGAACGCGGATATGTCGATCGACGTCACCAGCGCCGCGGCGGTCTTGGGGCCGATCCCGGGCACCGTGAGGAGGCACTCGTAGACCTCGTCGCCCGCCAGCGAGTCGGCCACGAGCGAGTCGAGCTCCCCGATGTCGGCGTCGAGGGAGGCTATCTCCCGGGCGAGCATCCGGACCGCGACGTCCTCGCCGGCCGGGAGCCGCCTTCCCGAGCGCGACGAGGCCAGCAGCGCCTCCCAGAGCCTCCTGG
>CALFDL010000037.1 GCA_937950415.1 uncultured Collinsella sp.
TTCGAACCTATGAGATGCATGAGCAGGCCGAGTACGGCATTGCCGCCCACTGGCTGTACAAGAAATCGGGCGGATCGTCTGCCTCCAAGACCAACGATGCGCAGCGTCTGGACGATCAGATTAACTGGCTCAAGCACTCACTCGACTGGGCGGCGTCTGACGAGATCACCGATGCCAAGGAATACCTGCATTCGCTGAAGGTCGACTTGTTTGACCAGGAGATTTTTGTCTTTACGCCCAAGGGCGAGGTCATGGCGCTTCGTGCCGGCTCTACACCGCTCGACTTTGCCTACGCCGTCCATACCGAGGTCGGCAACCACTGCGTCGGTGCCAAGATCAACGGTGCGGTGGCGCCGCTCACGCATGAAATCAAGACGGGTGACCGTGTCGAGATTCTGACTAACAAGAGCTCTAAGCCGTCGCGCGATTGGCTCAAGATCGTCAAGACACCTTCGGCCAAGTCAAAGATTCGCCGTTACTTCGCCGCCGCGACCAAAGACGATGACGCTGCCGCCGGTCGCGATATACTGGCTAAGGACCTGCGCAAGCGCGGGTATGGCATCTCTACGCCGCGATCCACGCGTGCGCTCAACGCCGTGGCGGAGCAGTTTAACTACAAACAGCTCGAGGACCTGTTCGCAGCCGTTGGCGCGGGCAAAGTCGCCCCACGCGCCGTGGGCAACAAGGTCGAGCAAATCTTGGACCCCAAGCCCGAGGAGCAGCTCACCAAGGCCGAGGCCATTGCCGAGGTCGTCAAGCAGCCTGCCCGCGGCTCCAACCGCAAGCCGCAAAAGCGTGGCAAGAGCGCAAGTAACGGCATTATCGTCAAGGGCGAGAGCAACAGCGGCCTGCTGGTCCGTCTGGCGCATTGCTGCAATCCGGTGACGGGCGACGATATCGTCGGCTTCATCACGCGCGGCCGAGGCGTCTCGGTGCATCGCGCCAACTGCCCCAACGTCAAGGGCCTCATGGAGCATCCCGAGCGCATGATTGACGTAGAGTGGGATGGTGCTGCCGATACGCTTTTCCAGGTCGAGATCGTGGTCGAGTGTCTGGATCGTATGGGCCTGCTCAAGGACGTCACCATCGCCATTGGCGATGCAGGCGGCAACATCCTTTCCGCCGCCACCTCGACCAACCGCGAGGGTATTGCGACCTTGCGCTTTATGGTCGAGATTTCGGATGCGAGTGGCCTGGATCCGCTGCTGGCTTCTATCAGCAGCGTTGACTCGGTCTACGACGCGCGCCGCCTGATGCCCGGCGAGGGTGGAGCCCAGCTTAAGCGCCGCGTTTAGTCGCGACGAACGTGCCGCATTATCGATATTCGCTACACTCGAGGCATCGTTTGATGCCTCGAGTTCTATAGAGAGGAGAGGGGCATGAGTGCTGTGTCCTTGGATTTAACTCCCAAGGGATCGATCGAGATCGAGACACTCGTAAACGGTCCTATTCAGACCAATAGCTATGCTGTTATTTCGGACAATGAGTGCGTGATTATCGACCCTGCATGGGAAGGCGAGCGCTTGGTAGAGCATATTCGAGCCGAGCATCCCGGCGTACGCGTGCTTGGCGCCGTATGCACTCATGGCCATGCCGATCATGTTGGTGGTGTTGCCGGCGTGCGAAGCACCGTTGGCGAGGGCTGCCAGTATGAGCTGTGCGCTAAGGATGTGGCGGTGCCGCATGCGAACATCGAGGAACAACGAGCTATGTGGGGCATTGAGACGCCCGACCCCGGGGAACCGACGCGCCTGCTCGTCGAGGGCGATACAATCGAGGTGGGCGATATCTGCCTGCAGGTGATCGAGACACCAGGGCATACGCCGGGCGGGATCGTCTTGTTTGCTGCCACCGAGCAGGGAAGCATCGCCTTTGTTGGCGACACGCTGTTCCCGGGCAGCCACGGCCGCACCGATCTTGCCGGTGGCGACGAGGCGGCGATTCTGCGCTCGCTCTCCAAGCTTGCCCGGCTTCTCCCGCCCGATACCGTTTGTCTAACCGGCCATGGCGATTCGACCACCATGGCACGCGAGCTCATGCAGAACCCTTTCATGCGGATGTAGCTTTATAGTCAGTTTCTGAAGCACGAGAAGCGTCCAAACGTCAAGCTATTTTCCCCAATGGGTCGATTCCGTAGGGCAAACGGTCAAAAAAAGTCTGTTTGGACGATATTCGTGAACAAACGAACGTTTATGCTCGGGTACACCGTGGTAAAATCTCAGGCGTTATCGGAGCAACCTTACAGGAGGTTTCTTTTATGCTCGTCAACGCAGCAGACATGCTCAAGAAGGCCGAGGCCGGCAAGTACGGTCTCGGTGCCTTCAACACCAACAACCTCGAGTGGACCCTGGCTATTCTCCAGGCCGCCGAGGAGGCCAAGTCTCCGCTGATCCTTCAGTGCACCGCTGGTGCAGCTAAGTGGATGGGCGGTTTCAAGGTCTGCGCCGACATGGTCAAGGCTGCCGTCGAGGCCACGGGCGTTACCGTTCCCGTCGCCCTTCACCTCGATCACGGTTCTTACGAGGACTGCTTCAAGTGCATCGAGGCCGGCTTTACGTCCATCATGTATGACGGTTCTCATGAGGAGACCTTCCAGCTTAACCTCGACCGCACCAAGGAGCTCGTTGAGCTTGCCCACTCCAAGGGCATGTCCATCGAGGCCGAGGTCGGCGGCATCGGCGGCACCGAGGACGGCGTGACCTCCAACGGCGAGCTCGCTGACCCCGCTGAGTGCAAGCAGATCGCTGACCTGGGCGTCGACTTCCTCGCCTGCGGCATCGGCAACATCCACGGCGTGTATCCCGCCGACTGGGCCGGCCTTTCCTTCGAGCGTCTGAGCGAGATCAAGGCTCAGACCGGCGACCTGCCCCTCGTTCTGCACGGTGGTACCGGCATCCCCGAGGATCAGATCAAGAAGGCCATCTCCCTGGGTATCTCCAAGATCAACGTCAACACCGACCTGCAGCTCGTCTTCGCCAAGGGCGTTCGCGAGTACATCGAGGCTGGCAAGGATCAGCAGGGCAAGGGCTTTGACCCCCGCAAGCTCCTCAAGCCTGGTCGCGACAACATCGTTGCCCGCACCAAGGAGCTCATGGAGGAGTTTGGCTCCGTCAACAAGGCGTAAGCGTCGCTAAACTTCCCGCCGGAAGCCCCGTCCCCCTACGCTGTTTCCTTTGCGCTCACCTGGCTTCGCCAGAAGTCGCGCCAAGGAAACAGTTCCGGGGGACGGGGCTTCCTTCGTTTAACGCCGCAGGGTTACGAGTCTGAATTAAGGTGGCTACTGGCTTCGCTAGAAGTCGCGCGACGGAATCAACTCCGGGGAAACGGGGCCTCCTTCGTTAACTCGCTACAGGGTTACTGGGCTGAATTCATTTTTTCTAGGTACCGTTTATCGGTGTTGAGGGTTCCTTTATTGGGGCTTTCTTTTTTATCTCGCTACAATGGGCTTCGAGAGTTCTAATGACTTGGAGTTTGGTATGGCTGTTATTAATGTGCTGCCTTCGGATGGGAAGGTTATTGACGAGGGTCCCGTTGGTTGCTCTGTTGATGTTTGCTGTGATGACTTTCGCCATCTCGATATTGGACTGCCGCCCGAGATTCTTCGTCTCAAGGATGCCGGATATTTGACGCAGGCTGTTGCGGCTTGTGATCGCCTTTTGGGGCAGAATCCTGAGCCTTCGCTGGCGGCTTGCGTTCGTGCCGAGCGGTATCGCATGATCGAGACGCCGCTTCATTTTTCGGTGTCGCGTGATCGAGCCATTGCGATGATTCGCGAGGAGTGGCCTGAGTTTACCGAAGAGCAGTTTGATGACCTGATTAATCGTAAACGTATTGACTGGCGCTTTATCGATGGTGAACTGTTCGTTCTCGACAACTTCCTCGATTCGCTTCGCGTATATCCCAAAGAGGTTCCCGGCATGCGGCCCGATCCTACGGACGGAATTGCACTGCGCAACGAGATGCTCAAGGAGATGGAGTCGCAAAATGGATTGGCTCGCGTCATTACGCTTAAAGCGTCCGTGTCTGTCCCCGGCGCTCTGGAGGGGGAGACCGTTTGCGCTTGGCTTCCCGTCGCGGCTGCCTGCCGTCAGCAGTTTCGGGTCGAGATTCTCGACATGACGCCGGAGGGTGCTGTTGCTCCCGCGAATGCTTCGGCGCGTACCGTCTCGTGGTCTTCTTCGAGCGAGCGCTCATTCTCGGTGACTTATCGTTATCACATCGATGCTGCTTATTGTGATGTCTACGGTGGCACACTTCCGGTTCATCCGCGTATGGACGCGCCTCTGCCCGAGGATATTTCCGAGGACCGTCCGCACATTGCATTTACGCCGTATCTGCAGCAGCTGACGGCCGGTGTTGTTGACGGACTCGAGGATCCGCTCGATCGCGCCCGTGCTATCTATGATTACCTGACGCAGTATATCGACTATCGCTATCAGCCGCCGTACTTGCTTTTGGGATCTATTGCCGATGACTGCGCGCATTCGCTCCGCGGCGATTGCGGCGTTATGGCGCTCACGTTTATCACCATGTGCCGTATCGCGGGCGTGCCTGCCCGTTGGCAGAGCGGCCTGTACGTTGCGCCCGATTCGGTGGGGTCGCACGACTGGGCAGAGTTCTATACGCCGCAGACCGGTTGGCTCAACGCCGACGTGTCATTTGGATCTTCTGCTCGCAGGATGGGGGAGGAGTGGCGCCGCCGTCACTACTTTGGCAATCTCGACCCATGGCGTATGGTGGCCAGCAATCGATTCCAGGCAGAGTTTGAGCCCTCTTTCGACGGCATGCGCGAGGACCCTTACGATAACCAGATGGGTGAGGCTTCGGTCGACGGTCGCGGATGCCGTCAGCGCGAGATGCTACGCACGGTCGAACTCATCGAAATGCTCGAAGTTCCATTTTCGGACTAATCGGTAGAAAGCTGTGATAAACTAACTCACGCATTACGTGCCCGAGTGGCGGAATTGGCAGACGCAGTGGACTCAAAATCCACCGTTGGCAACAACGTGCGAGTTCGAGTCTCGCCTCGGGCACCATACATGCAAGTGGGCGTTCAAGGGGGTCAAGGCCCCCTTTTTCGTGCCGAACTCGCGTGAGCGCGCGGAGCGTTAAGTAAACAGGCCTGTGGCCTGTTTGTAGCGGAGCGTGGTGAGGGCGCCATGCGCCCGAAGCCCGGGGCTTCGCGAAGCGAAGGCCCTTCGAGTCTCGCCTCGGGCACCATACATGCAAGTGAGCGTTCAAGGGGGTTGCGGCCCCCTTTTTCGTGTACGTAATGTGATAACGCGCTGTACGTGTTATTATTCGCAAGGCGTTGTTCCCGCAATGCCCTAAAGAGGAACCCGAGGGTTCCCACCTTTTGGCGCCAATGAGCAGCTGACTGGTCATACAACTTAGATTCCCTTCCTCAAATCGAGGAACTCTATGTGTACGACCTGGTTGCTGAGAAGCGCCGGGTTATTTTTTTATGAATGGAGGTAGGGAAAATAGCTAAGTCTGATGACACTCGCATCAACGACGAGATCACTGCATCGTCGTGCCGTTTGATTGGCGTCGATGGCTCTCAGCTCGGCCTGTTCGCCATTCGCGATGCCCAGCGCGTCGCCGACGATCAGGGTCTCGACCTGGTCGAGATCGCTCCCAACGCGGAGCCGCCGGTCTGCAAGGTCATGGACTACGGTAAGTTCAAGTACCAGCAGGCCATGAAGGCCAAGGCTGCTCGTAAGAACCAGTCCAAGGTCGAGGTCAAGGAAATGAAGTTCCGACCCAAGATCGACGTTGGCGACTACGAGACCAAGAAGGGCCACGTTCTGCGTTTCCTCAAGAAGGGCGCACGCGTTAAGATCACCATCATGTTCCGCGGCCGTGAGATGGCTCACCCGGAGCAGGGCCTTAACGTTCTCGAGCGTCTCGCCGAGGATCTCAAGCCTTACGCTACGGTCGAGTCCAAGCCTAAGATGGAAGGCCGTAACATGCTTATGCTGCTCGCCCCGATTAAGGGCGCCTTCGATGAGGATAAAGCGGCAAGCGATACTAAGTAACTAGTGTTCTGTAACCGATTAAGGAGTATTTCATGCCTAAGATGAAGTCCCACAGCGGCACCAAGAAGCGTTTCCGCAAGACTGGTACCGGCAAGCTTATGCGCGCCAAGGCTTTCAAGAGCCACATCCTGAGCAAGAAGTCCACCAAGCGTAAGCGTGGCTTCCGTCAGGAGACCGAGATCGCCGCTGCCGACCGCAAGGTCATCAAGTCGCGTCTCGCCTAAGTTCGCGTTCCCGTTTTTCGTTTTACCGTCTAGGAGTTGATAGAACATGGCACGTATTAAGCGCGCTGTTGCCGCCAAGAAGAAGCGCCGTACCGTTATGCACCGTGCGAAGGGTTACTACGGTGCCGCTTCGCGTACTTACAAGCATGCTAAAGAGCAGGTCCAGCACTCCCTGCAGTATCAGTATCGTGATCGCCGCAACAAGAAGCGCGAGATCCGTTCTCTTTGGATCACTCGTATCAACGCTGCTGCTCGCCTGAACGACATCTCTTACTCTCAGTTCATGCACGGCCTGAAGGTTGCCGGCATCGAGCTCGACCGCAAGGTCCTGGCTCAGATGGCTTACGAGGACATCGAGTCCTTCAACGAGCTGGCTACCATCGCCAAGAAGGCTCTCGAGGCCTAATAGATTCTCTTGAATCGCTAGGGGAGTGTCGCGTTGTGCGCGGCGCTCCCTCTTTTTATCTGAAGCGCGGTTTACATTGCTAAAAGCGCGGGTAGATAAACACTTACAGGTGACCGATCTCTATATATTCCTGAACCAAAGGGTCATCATCTGATACGTGCGGAAGATCCGCACCAGTCTTTCTATTACCTATAGAAAGCAATATGTTGTGTAGGACTTGTGAAGAGCGGAATTGACGTCCCACAGAGCTTCGCGGTCTGGCAATATATCTCCTTGCCGCGCGGCCCGGTCGGACCGGATCAGCCGCC
>CALFDL010000038.1 GCA_937950415.1 uncultured Collinsella sp.
AGTGCGTCGAGGGTTCCGGTAAGGTCGTGTACTCCGATGAGCGCTAACGAGCAGATGGCTGCCGCCGAGGGCCTGGGCTTTGTGCCCTACACCCGTCCGACCGGCACCGATACGGCCGAGCCGCTCAAGATCGGTGTGCTTATTAGCGGTTCGGGTACCAACCTGCAGGCGCTGATCGATCTGATCGCTGCCGGCAAGCTCAACGCTTCGATTGAGCTTGTGGTGTCGAGCCGTCCTTCGGCTAAGGGTTTGCAGCGCGCTGAGCGCGCGGGCATCCAGACGCTCACGCTGTCCAAGGACGTCTATGCCGACCCCATCGCGGCCGACGAGATCATCGCGCATGAGCTGCTCGAGCGCGGCTGCGAGTACGTGGTGATGGCCGGTTACATGCGCATGGTGCACACGCCGCTGCTGGCGGCGTTCCCCAACCGCGTGGTCAACCTGCATCCGGCGCTGCTGCCGAGCTTTACCGGTGCCCATGCGATTGACGATGCGTTTGCCCGCGGCGTCAAGGTGACCGGCGTGACCGTGCACTTTGCCAACGAGATCTATGACAACGGCCCCATCATCGCCCAGCGTGCGCTGGCTGTTGAGGAGGGCTGGGGTGTCGATACGCTCGAGGAGCACATCCACGCGATTGAGCACGTGCTGTATCCCGAGGTCGTGCAAATGCTCGCCGACGGCCGCGTCCACGTGCTGGAGAGCGGCAAGGTCGCCGTGGATCCTGTGAAATAATTACCCGCTTGTAAAGGCGGTTAGGCATATCGAAGACGCCTAACCGCCTTTTTTATTGCGCTTTATGCTGCTTGATTTAGCTGGAATTGAATAGGCTGCTCTTCTTGCCTGTCAATTACAGTAGTCGACTCTCATGTGGAATGCCGAGCTTCCGGCATGAGATTATCTGGGAAAACGACCAGAAAACTTGGCATTCGGCTTCAAATTGCGCATAATTCTATTTATCATCTATTTAACATTTTGTTATCAAAATGAGCGCAAGGAGGCTGGCTCAATGGGTGAAGCAGATGGCATGGAGCTGATTTATTCACTCGTCGGTTATCCTGATGAAACCGAGTGGCTTGAATTTAAAGAAGGCAATAGCGATCCCGTTAGAACGGGGCGTGACATCTCGGCGCTTGCCAATGCTGCCGCTTACTGCGGCCGCGCATATGCCTATAAGATCTGGGGCGTGAGCGACGGTACGCATGAGCTTGTGGGCACCCAGTTCAACCCATATCACGCAAAGGGTAAGGGAAACCAAGAGCTTTTGATGTGGCTCAAGCTTGCGCTCTCAAACAATGCGAATTACGAGTTTGCGGTTATTGATCATGAGACAAAGCACTTTGTGGTGTTGAAAGTGCACGCCGCGAGCGCTCAGCCGGTCTATTTTGATAAGACAGCCTACATTCGAGAGGGCTCTTCGACGGCAGAACTGGTTCCCGGTAGTGCACGAGAGGCGGAGCTGTGGCGTCGCTTACAGTCAGGGAACGCGGAGCTCGCTGTAGTTGAGAGAGATCTGACATCTCGAGAGGTCGCCGAAATACTAGATGTTGATGCGTATTTTGAGTTGTGCAGATTGAGAAGACCTGTCGATTTGGACGGAGTGATGCTTGCTCTTAGTGAACAAGAGCTGATTCGTCGTCAAGATAACGGCCGATATAGTGTGACGCGCTTGGGAATGCTTCTGGTGGGAAAAAAGCTCTCTCGCTACCCGGAGCTCAGGAAACGCATGCTGCGAATCGTGCGATATGCGGGAAAAGGCAGTTTTGACATTGTCGGGGATACTGAAATCGACAAGGGCTACGCTTTGGCGCTTCCACAGGCTGAACAGCTGGTCATGTCGATGATTCCGGCTGTTGAGGCACTGGATGGCGCATTTCGACGTATTCAGACGGCTTATCCTCAAAGGGCGATTCGCGAGTTACTATCAAACGCCGTGATTCATCAAGACATTGCTGACAATACGGCGGGGCCTCTTGTTGCGATTTACGACAATCGCATTGAGTTCTCTAATCCCGGGACAACGCTTATTCCGGCAGAACGAGTGCTCAACGCCCAGCCGAAAACGCGAAATTCGATGATAGCGTCCCTCATGCGCCAAATGGATCTTTGCGAAGAAGGCGGTACAGGCTGGGATTTAATCGTAGATTCGCTCGAAAAAGCCGGCATGCCTTCACCGGTTATCAAGAGTGAGGGCGGGCTGGGAACGCTCGTGACGCTCTATTGCGACTGTCCGTATACTCGAATGAAAAAAAGTGAGCGAAAAAACGCCGTGTACTGGCATGCCTGTCTTTTGTATGCCCAAGGTGAGTCGATGAGCAATCAGTCGCTGCGAGAGCGTTTTGGACTTTCCGATGAAAAGAAAAACACGGTGGCGATGTCTCGTCTAATCAAAGAGTGCCTGGAAGAGGCATTGATAAAGGAAGAGGACGAGGACGCGGGTTCCAAATACAAAAGGTATATTCCGTATTGGGCCTAAAGACAGGGAATGAAAAGAAGGAGGCGGCTTATGTCTGGTAATAACGAAGCGCTGTTTACGCCTGAGTTGGTGTTTTTTGATTGGGAGTGTGCGACGCCGGATGAGGTGTTTGCGCGGCTCGAGGGCGAGCTTGCACCACGTGGCTACATTGCCGACGGTTGGCTCGACGCCGTTCTCGCGCGCGAGGATGCCTATCCCACGGGCCTTGCCATGCCGGCGGCAAACATTGCCATTCCGCATACCGATCCGGGGTTTGTGACCAAGCCCTATATCGCGGTGGTGAAGCCCACAGCGCCCGTGACATTTAACGCTATGGCTGGCATGGGCGCTCCGGTGCCGGCGCAGATTGTCATTAATCTGGGCATCGCCGAGCCGGGCGGCCAGGTCGAGGCCCTGCAATCGCTTATGAATATCTTTATGGATGCCGACGCCGCAGCCGATGTGCTCGGCCAGACCACATGCCAGGGCATGGTCGACGCCATCCGTCGCCACTTTTAGGGCTGGCACTTGGGGACTGTTCCTAACTGCCGGCAGAAAAGGAATGTCCCTAACTGCCGACAGCCAGAACAGCCCCCTTTGCACCAAAATGGTGCAGATTAACCTGTCCCCCATGCACCAGGTGTGTCGCGGGGTCCGCGTTGTGACACAATGGCGTTTGTTCGATTCGTGATGCGAAAGGCCAACTATGGCAAACAAGAAAAAGAACTCCGAGGCCGTGCCGACGCCCGAGCAGCAGGCTCGCACTGCCTCCAGTTCTCGTAAGAAGCAGCGCAAGACCTACGTTTCCAAGACCGTCAAGATCGTCCTGGTGGTCATCGGCGTGCTGGCGATGCTGCTTTCCGTCTCGGCCATGGCGTGCTCCGGCCTGATGTCGCAAGCCGAGGACACCAGCACGGGCTACAAGCTCACCGGCGGTGTGGCTGCGACCATCAACGGCACCAACCTCACTGAGGACACCGTGACCAAGCAGATCATGAGCATGCGCACGTCCTACGGCTACACCAAGGACGAGGACTGGGCACAGTACCTGGTCGACAACGACCTGACGCCCAAGAAGTACCGCAAGCAGCTCATCGATTCCTACACGCAGCAGATCCTGCTTCAGCAGGCGCAGAAGGAGAACGGCGTGACCGTCTCGGACGAGGAAGTCGAGAAGGCTTGGAAGGACGCATGCAAGAGCGCGGGCGGTGCCAAGACCTTTAAGGAGACCCTCAAGACCTACGGCTACACCGAGGACACCTACAAGGATTCGCTCAAGGAGAGTCTGGCGCAGCAAAAGCTCAAGGATGCCGTGGCGCCCACGAGCAAGCCCAAGGACAGCGAGATCGTCGATTACATCAACGAGAACCTGTCTAACTACAACGATGCCCGCCGCTCGTCGAATATCCTGATCAAGGTTGATTCCGACGCATCCGACGAGGACAAGGCTGCCGCCAAGGCCAAGGCGCAGGAGTGCCTGGACAAGATCAACTCCGGCGAGCTGAGCTTTGAGGACGCCGTGGAGCAGTACTCCGAGGACACCGGCTCCAAGGAGAAGAAGGGTGACGTGGGCTGGGACAAGCTCACCACCTTTGTCGACAGCTACCAGACGGCGCTCGAGGGTCTTAACAAGGGCGATGTGAGTGACGTCGTCGAGTCGACCTACGGCTATCACATCATCAAGTGCACCGACTACTTCCACGTCGATGACCAGGTCGATGACATCAATCAGGTGCCCAAGGCCATCAAGAAGTATGTCTCCAACGTGGTGAAGACGCAGGCGGCCAGCACCGCGTACAGCGAGTGGCTGGAGCAGTACAAGAAGGACGCCGACATCACCGTTAACCCCATGCCCAAGGATGTGCCGTACAACGTCAGTCTGAAGGGCGTCACCAAGAGTTCGACCGACGATTCGTCGACGACTGAGTAATCATGGGGCGGTGCTCGCGCGAGTGCCGCCCACGCTATTGAGGAGGATTTGCAGATGACCAACGAAGAGCTGCAGAAGGAAATGATCGCGGCCATGAAGGCCAAGGACAAGGTTCGCCTGTCCATCATTCGCCAGGTCAAGGCCGAGGTGAAGAATATCGAGGTCAACGAGCGCCGCGATGTGACCGAGGAAGACGTCAACAGCATGATCAAGCGTCTGATTAAGCAGACGAGCGAGACGCTGGAGATGTCCATTAAGGCCGGTACCGACCAGGAGCGTACCGACAACCTGACCGAGCAGGTCAAGATTCTGGAGAGCCTGCTGCCCGCGCAGGTTTCGGGCGAGGAGCTCGAGGCCCTGATCGAGCAGGTTATCGCCAAGCTGGGTGCCACGTCCAAGAAGCAGATGGGCCAGGTTATGGGTGCCCTGGGCAAGGCCACCGGCGGCAACTTCGACAAGCCGGCAGCGGCAAAGATCGTCGGAGCAAAGCTTGCGTAATTTGTTACGCGGTTTTACCAAACCGCGTAACGGCTCGACGCTGCAAACCCGTACACACGGCAATCTGACGTTCAATTTCAAGGGCGCGACCAGAAGGTCTGCGCCCTTTCATTTCACGTCACCTTGCTCGCGTGTACGGGTTTTCGCTGGCTTATGCTCAACAAGGACGGTTGTATTTTTTTCGGTGCTCATTGGGGACAGACTTAAATGAGTACCCAATGAGCGGGCACTCATTTAAGTCTGTCCCCAATGAGTGGGTGAAAGGTTGCGGGTTCTTTACGGTGATGCAGTGTGGGCTGCGGAAACGTGGTTCTTTCCGTACAATAGTGCAATTCGTATAAACGCAGGGAAGGGACATTCATGGCAGACATGATCGAGATCAAGCATCTCAACAAGTACTTTGGCGACCTGCATGTGCTCAAAGATATCAACCTTACCGTCAAGCGCGGCGAGAAGCTCGTTATGATCGGGCCCTCCGGTTCGGGTAAGTCGACGCTCATCCGCTGCGTCGATTATCTTGAGGAGCCCACATCGGGCGAAGTCATTATCGACGGTACGCCGCTCACCAAAAAGAATCACCTGGAGATGGCCCGCAAGTATAGCTCCATGGTGTTTCAGCAGTTCAACCTGTATCCCAATATGACGGTGCTCGGCAACCTGACGCTCGCACCCATCAAGCTGCAAAAGAAGAGCAAGGAAGAGGCGACCCAGATCGCCATCGCCGCGCTCAAGCGCGTCGGCATGGCGCATAAGGCCGGCGAGTATCCGCAAAACCTCTCGGGCGGTCAGCAGCAGCGCATTGCCATCGCCCGCGCCCTGTGCACCAAGCAGCCCATCATCCTGTTTGACGAGCCGACCTCGGCGCTCGACCCCGAGATGGTCCAGGAGGTCCTGGACGTTATGATCGAGCTCGCGCAGGAGGACATTACCATGATCTGCGTGACGCACGAGATGGGCTTTGCGCGCCAGGTGGCCGACCGCGTCATCTTTATGGAGGACGGCCACATCCTGGAGGAGGGCACCCCCGAGCACTTCTTCGATAACCCCGAGAACCCGCGCTGCCGCGAGTTCCTGTCCAAGATTCTGCACTAGGCGCGGGTGATGGACATGACGGATATGACGAGGGCGGCCGTATCGCGCCGTCACTTTTTGCAGCTGGCGGGGGCCGGCATGCTTGCTCTGACAGGAACCGCGCTCACCGGCTGCGGCAACTCCACGGGCGGCGAGGGCTCCGATAAGGGTTCCAAGCTCGCGGCCATCAAGTCGCGCGGCCACCTGAACGCCGGCGTCAAGAAGGACGTTCCCGGCTACGGCTATTACGACACCGCCAAGGGCCGCTTTGAGGGCATGGAGGTCGACCTGTGCTACCAGATTGCCGCCGCTGTCTTTGGCGTGAGCTACAAGGAGGCCCGCGCCCAAGAGCTTGTCGAGTTTACCGACGTAACGCCCAAGACGCGTGGCCCGCTCATCGATAACGGCCAGCTTGACGTGGTCGCGGCGACCTACACCATCACCGACGAGCGCAAGAAGAGCTGGGATTTCTCGACGCCGTACCGCACCGACTACGTGGGACTCATGGTCAAGAAACGCTCGGGCTTTACCTCGATCGAGGATCTGGACGGCAAGGTCATTGGTGTGAGCCAGGGTGCCACCACGCAGGGGCTGATCGAGCAGATGATCAAGGACAACGGCTTTCACTGCGAGCCCGAGTTCAGGGCCTTTAGCGGCTATCCCATCATCAAGAGTTCGCTCGACGCCGGCAATATCGACGTCTTTGCCATGGACCGCTCCACACTGGCCGGCTACATGAACGAGACCGTCGAGCTGCTGCAGCCCGAGGTCAAGTTTGGCGAGCAAGGCTACGGCGTGGCGACCAAGAAGGGTTGCGACCTTTCGGCCGTGGTCGATCAGGTGATTTGCGATCGCCTGGCCGATGGCTGGCTCGATCAAGAGGTCAAGACCTGGGGTCTTGTGTAGGCGCTCGTCCAAGGAAGGAATCAAATGCTCGAAGGATTGTTTGACGCCGACCGCTGGTCGACGACATTCCAAAACATGGGGCCCTTCTGGGAGGGCTTTGGCGTGACGCTGCAGGTGGTTGTTGCCGGCCTGCTGCTGTCGCTGGTGCTGGGCACGCTGCTGGGCGTGTTCTCGACCACCCGCTCGCGCGTGCTGCGCGCCATCAGTCGCGTGTACGTGGAGTTTTACCAGAACACCCCGCTGCCCGTGCAGGTGCTCTTTATGTACATGGCCGGTCCGCAGTTTTTGCAGGCCATAACCGGTGCCGACC
>CALFDL010000039.1 GCA_937950415.1 uncultured Collinsella sp.
TATTACAAGCAGAAGGAGCAATCCGCCCAGCCTCAACAATGGCATCCACCACAGCCTGCTCAACAGAACGGTCCTCAAAAGAACGACAAGAATACCGACCACGAGCCAGATCCAAATAAGACATACAAGTCCTCCTAAAATTAAAAATCAAACAAACCAAAAGTAACCCAAAGAGTACCCAAAGCAGCAATCAGCCAAACGCTCATCAAGGGCCAAAGTGTCCGAACGGATACCAAAGGTCCCTTCAGCCAAACCCCCATCGCGCTAAATCTATCAGCCAAAGTTCCCAATGGTGGTACGTAAGGCGAAGGGCCGGCCACGGTTTACTTTCGAACGACTCTGCAAAGCAGCCGGAGTGAGAAAGCAAACCGTGGCCGGCCCTTCGCCGCCGGGACACGTACCCCCAATTAACTGTTCTTCATGACAATCGAATCCACGACATCGGCCACATTCTCGCAGCAGTCGGCGCAGTACTCCAGGAAGGCGTACACGTCACGCCAAGCGATGACCTCGAGCGGGTCCTTGCCGTTAACGTGCAGGTTACGCATGGCGTTGATATAGAGCTCGTCGGCCTCGGACTCGATGGTGTTGATCTGGATGACGAGCTCGCGCAGCGTTTTGGACTTGCGGTAGTTAGGCAGCTCGACCATCAGGTCTTTCATGGCGCGGCAGGCGTCGGTCACCTTGTGGGCGATCACGATGGCATCGGGATGGATGCTCTGGATGTTGGTGAAGTAGACGCGCTGCACGACGCCCTCGATGCGGTCGAGCACGGTGTCGAGCGAGCAGCTCATCAGGTCCAGATCTTCGCGCTCAAGCGGGGTGATAAAGGCGGTGAGCAGGGCGTCCTCAAGCTCATGGTGCTTCTTGTCGGCCGCATGCTCGATCGCATGCATCTTGTCGAGCATATCGTGAATCTTTGCGGGATCGAAGTTCTCGAAAATCTTGGTAAGCAGCTCGGCGGCCTGGACGGCGAGGTCGGCGCAGGCGACGTAGTTGTCAAAGTAGAACGAATCGGGTTTCTTTGCCATGAGTGGGTCCTTTCGAGGCGAAGACGGGTGGGCGAGGTGTTACGGTCCGGATGGACGTTCGGTTTGACTAGATGAACATCATGAACAGCTTGGCCATGACAAAGCTGATGAGTCCGCAGGCGGGGAAGGTGAAGAACCAGGTGAACATCATGTCCTTGACGACGCCGAAGTTGATGGCCGAGAGGCGTTTGACGGCACCGACGCCCATGATGGCGCAGGTCTTGATGTGGGTGGAGGACACGGGGATGCCGGTAAGGGTGGCAAGCAGCAGGTTTGCGGCGCCCGCCAGGTCGGCGGAGAAGCCCTGGTACTTTTCGAGCTTGACCATGCTCTGGCCAACGGACTTGATGATGCGCTCGCCGCCCACGCTGGTGCCGATGCCCATGGTGGCCGAGCATAGCAGCATAATCCAGATGGGGATGCCGGCATCGCCGACGCTCGTCTGGCCGCTGGCAAAGGCCACGCCTAAAAAGAGCACGCCGATGAACTTCTGTCCATCCTGCGCGCCGTGCATAAAGCTCATGGCCGCAGCGCTCGCGATCTGAGCGTATTTAAAGAAGACATTGGCACGTCGCCTGTTGGCGGCGGCGAAAAGAATCGAGACGAGCTTGCACAGGACCCAGCCCATGACAAAGCCCAGGCCGATGGAGAGCGCCAGGCCGTAGATGACCTTCATCCACTCGTGGACATTGACGCTGCTCGCACCGCCGAGGGCGATGGCGGCACCGGTCAGGCCGGCGATAAGGCTGTGGCTTTGCGAGGTGGGGATGCCAAAACGCGACGCTGTGGCGCCGTAGACGACGATGGAGAACAGCGCCGCGCAGAGGCACGCGAGCGCCATGGTGCTGTTTCCGCCAAAGTCGACAATATGGGAGATGGTGTTGGCGACGCTCGCGTTAAAGTGCGTCATGATGAGCACGCCAAGGAAGTTGAATGCGGCACTCATGAGAATAGCGGCGCGGGCGGGCATGCAACGCGTAGTGACGCAGGTCGCGATGGCGTTGGGCGCGTCGGTCCATCCATTGACGAAGATGGCGCCCAACGCGAGGATCACGGTGACGGCAAGGACTGGGTTCGACACAATTTGGCCGAGGAAGGTTGAGAACGTTACGTCCATATATGGGCTTTCTCGAAGTTTGCAGGCACGTTACAGAAACATGATAAATCGTATCACCTCCTGCGGGTTTCTTTACCGAGTTCTGATGGGAGAAGTGAACTTTTTGGCACTAAAATTGAATATTAGCCCTGTTGACCGCGGGTGTTCTTTTTGCTAACACGCCATGCGGACACGTGCGATTACTACGACACTCCAAAACCACAGTCTGTTCGCTTTACAACATGCAAACATGCGTTCGATAATAGGAGGCATGGAATATCGACAGACAGATGGCAAAACTCGGCGCGTGCACAAGCAGTATGTGGACGTCGTGGCTCGCATCCTCGCGGGCGGACAGGTCGTGCCGGTCACCGTCTGCTGGGTCGACGGTCGTTGCTTTACGATTGACGAGATTGTCTCGACCACTGGGTTTGGCCTGACGGTTCACGGCATCCGTACGGCAACCTATAAGGTGCGTTTTGGCGGGCACGCGACCGAGTTGTATCTGGAGGACCAGACGCGCGAACGACCAGATGGTTCGCAGGCCCATCTGATGCGTTGGTGGGTGTGGGCATTCGACCGTACGCTCGAGGGCGAGCGCCGTGGGTAAGGACGTACGGCATTCGGGTACAATGACAGGAATCTTGTCACCTGCTGCGCCGTCTTTCACGGCACTTTTTGAAAGGACGAACCTATGAACGATATCCAGGGCTATCAGAACGGCCCCGTCGAGAGCGGCGCAAGCCGCGCCAAGGAGATGTCGCCGCGCGCGTACAATCTCGCCATGTCTGCCCTGATCTTCTTGGGCTTTTGCGCCATGGGCGCCGGCGCCTACTTTACGAGCACCATGTCGTTTGCGCGCATGATGATGAGCGGCGCCGCCTTGCCGCTGGTCTTTGGCTCGTTTATTTTGACCATCGTCGGCATGGTCATGATGTCGGCTGCTGCCAGCAAACAGTCCGTGGGCCTGTCACTCGTGGGCTACGTGGTCTTTGCGAGCACCTTTGGCCTGACGGCGTCGTTTGGTCTTGCCAACTACGACCTGCCTACCATTAACACCGCCTTTATCGCCACGGCCGCCATCACCTTTGTCTTTGGTGCGCTGGGCGTGACCTTCCCCAAGTTCTTCCAGCGTGTGTATGGCATTGGTTTTGGCATCCTGCTTGCCACGATTCTGGTCGAGATCGTGCTGATGTTCATGGGCGTTTCGCAGTCCATCACCGACCTGATCGTGATCGTGGTGTTCGCCGGCTTCATCGGCTACGACACCTATGTGGCAACGACGGTGCCGCCCACGCTGCCCAACGCCGTGCTCATGGCATCCAACCTGTTCGTGGACATCATCAACGTGTTCCTGCGCATTCTGAACATCCTCGGCCGTCGCGATTAAAGCGCGGCATTGCGATGCTTCCTGCCGGACACGGTAAAACGATGCGAAAGGCGGTCCTTCGGGGCCGTCTTTTTTGTGCGCGGCGGGGTATCATGGATGGGAAAAGCCGATAGCGGCAGCGACAGGAAAGGTGACCACGTATGGCAGACGTCGACAACAGGAACCGTAACCGCAGGTCCAACCGAGCGGGTCAGCCCAATCCCAAGCGCGAGGCCCGTGCCAAGGCCGCCGAGCGCCATGTGATGACTGTGTCCGAGGCCTGCGCCAAGGATATCGAGCGTTCGCTTGCTGGTGTTCGCGAGTTTGACGGCATGCCTGCCGGCTTTGTCGCGGCGATGAAGGCCAAGGTTCAGACTGCTGTGGCCCCCGAAGAGCAGGTCGCCGAGGACGTCGAGAACGCGGAGACTGCAGAGGTCGAGGCAGCGCCCGGGACCGAGGCGGCGCCCGAGCCCGTCGAGGAGCCTGCCGAGGAAATCGCCGAAGCTGAGTCCGCGCCTGCTGAGGAGCCCGCTCCGGTCCTGCCCGAGGTCACTGTGCTTGATGCCTCCGCCACGCAGGCAATCCTCGATAACGGTCGCGGCTATGCGCAGTTCTGCGACATGGCCGTGCTCGCCTTTGCCTCGTTTACCAATCCGGGCGGTGGATATATTCAGGGTTATCTGGGCCAGGAGGCCACGCTGTGCGCCGATTCGTATCTGTACAACGTTCTCGATAAGCAGCGTAAGTGGTACGGCGAGAACCGTCGCCGCAACATCAACTGCGAGCTCTATCGTAACCGCGCCCTGGTGGTGCCTGCGGTGCGCTTCGACCGCAACCACGTGCATGCATACGCCGACGTGATCGTGGCCGCCGCGCCCAACGTTAGGCGCGCCCGCCAGGAGTATCGCGTGAGCGACGATGCTCTGCTGGATGCCCTGCGCGACCGCATTCGCTTTGTGCTCGCCATCTGCGATGAGCTTGGTCGCGAGAAGCTCGTGCTGGGTGCTTGGGGCTGCGACAACAACGGCTTTGATGCCGAGGCCGTGGCCGAGCTCTTCCGCAAGGAGCTCGCGTCGGGCGACTTCAAGGTCAAGCAGGTCTTCTTTGCCGTGCCCTCTACGCGCTGGGACGAGGACTTCGCCAAGTTCGAGCACGTGCTGGCAAACTTCCCCGAGCGCAACGAGGAGTCCTATGCTCAGGTTGCCGCCCGCACCGCAGCCGCCCGTGCCGCCGAGCAGGCTCAGGCCGCTGCCGAGGATGACGAGGATGACGACGACTGGCGCAAGTACCTGTAATCGGTACGTGCTGACAGATGGGTCGAGCCGGCGGGAGAGGCTGCTTCCGTCGGTTTTTTACTGAGCGAGGGGCTTACGATGAAAAACGTTCTATGCTTTGGCGACAGCAACACCTATGGTTACGATCCGGCGGGCATGCGCGACGGCACCGCGGTGCGCTATGCGCAGGATGTGCGCTGGTGTGGCGTGGTCCAACGTGACTTAGGCGAGGGCTGGCATGTAATTGAAGAAGGCCTCAACGGCCGCACGACGGTACGCGACGACATGTGCCATCTGGACACTAACCTCAACGGCATTCGCGCGCTTCCGATGCTGCTCGAGGCTCATAAGCCGCTGGACGCCATTGTGATCATGCTGGGCACCAACGACTGTAAGACGGTCTTTAACGTGACAGCTTCCGATATCGCCCGTGGCGCCATGGCGCTGATTCGCGCCGTCCGCGCGTTTCCGTGGACCGACGCTGCGCCTTGCCCACGCATCCTGCTGATGGCTCCTATCAAGATCAAGCCGCAGATCGCCGATGTATATATGACCGATTTTGACGAGCGTTCCGTCGAGGCCTCGGAGCATTTTGCTGAATACTATGCGCACGTAGCCGAGCAGTTTGGCTGCGACTTTTTGAATGCCGCCGAGTTTGCCGAGCCGGGCGATATCGACTATCTGCATATGATGCCCGAAAGCCACGAGAGCTTGGGACATGCCGTGGCAGCCAAGCTCCAAGAGATGCTCGGTGAGTAGCGCGACCCCAAGCCACCGCAAAGGGGACAGGCACCTTTGCGGTGGTTTTGCCCGGGTAAACGAACGGATTGGCTGCCATATGGGCATGGACGAGCTCATCGACCTCTTTGCCGAGGGCGATGAGCTCGTCTCCAATACCGCTTTTGAGGATTTGGATCTTGCCTACGACGTGGCGAACGGCGCGACCTTCGATGGCGTTGTGTTCCGATCTTGCGAGTTCGATAGCGTTGACTGGAGCGGCTCGACGTTTCGCGACGTGGTGTTTCGCGGTTGCCGCTTTATCCGCTGCAACATGGAAGGCTGCTGGCTCAGCCGCTGCGACTTCGTTGACTGCTCGGCACCGGGACTCAACTTGCTCAAGGCGCGCCTGTCGAGCGTGTCGTTTGGATCGTGCGATTTGAGCTATGCGAACCTTTCGGAGGGACGCATTGGCCCTATGACAGCATGCGATACACGTCTGAGAGAGGCTGCGTTTCAGGGTGCCAAGCTGGGTCAGATACGCCTGGATGGCTGTGACCTGACGCGTGTTGATGTGTTCAAGACGTCGCTTTCCGGCGTTGATGTGTCGCGCTGTACATTTGCAGCGCCCGTTGTTTCGGGCGATTACCATGAGTTGCGTGGCTTGACGGTCAATGCCGAGCAGGCGCTGGCACTCTCGGGTTTGTTGGGAATTCAACTCGCCGACGAATAGGCGCTCTGGTCCTTTGCTCGACCGCTATCTAAAATCAAACCGTCGCAACATTTAATGATTTTTCGCGTTTGCACGATTTTCATCGAATGTTGCGACGGTTTTTGGTGCAAGGTAGCCTGTCTCTTTTTGGCAGGTTACTGGCTATTTAGTACTGCCACATGTGGTTGACAGGGCCGGAGCCTTTGCCCATGTTCAGGCCGGCGGCCAGAGCGCCTGTCAGGTATGCCTTGCCCGCATTGACGGCATCGGCAAGATCCATGCCCTGGGCCAGCGCGCAGGCGATGGCGGACGAAAGCGTGCAGCCGGTGCCGTGTGTGTTGTCGGTCTCGATGCGCTTGTGGCGGAACCACGTGGTGAGTGGATCGCCCAGATGGTTGCCCTCGTCATCGAGCGGCGCGGGTTCGGCCAATACATCGTTGGCCTCGTTGACAAGATGCCCACCCTTAACGAGGGATGCGCAACCAAAGCGGCGGGTGAGGAGCATGGCAGCATTTTGCTGTGTGCGCTCGGAGTCGACCTCGTAGTCAAGCAGGGCCATGGCCTCGGGAATATTGGGCGTGATGACGGTTGCTAGTGGGAACAGGCGGCGGGTGAGCGCCTCGGCGGCATCTTCGGCAATCAGCCGTGCGCCCGAGGTGGCTACCATGACGGGGTCGACGACCACGTTTGTCGCGTTCCAGGCGCTCAGGCGGTCGGCGATAACCTCGATAATCTCGGCAGAGGAAACCATGCCGATCTTGACGGCGCTGGGGCGGATATCGTCAAATACGGCGTCGATCTGCGCAGCGACGATATCAGGGGAGATATTCTGCACGGCGGTGACACCGAGCGTGTTTTGTGCGGTGATGGCGGTGATGGCCGTCTCGGCATACAGGCGGTGCGCCGTGATGGTCTTGATGTCGGCCTGAATGCCGGCGCCACCGCTGGAATCGGATCCTGCGATGGATAGAACGGCAGGTACCTTACTGCGATCCATGTTTGCTCCCTTGTTCGGTCGGAATCAAATGGGTCTTTAAGCCAGCATTATAAAGATGCCCGGGCCGACTCTATGCCGAACCCGGGCGGGCGATGCAATCTCTACGCAAGTGTAAGTAAATGTTCACAAGTCAACAATTGACAGGCACCAGCTCGCCGCCAGAAGCGGCCGCGGCGACAGGGTTAGTCCTCCATGCCGAGGTCGATCGTGGTGCCCTCGAAGATCTTGTTGACGGTGCGGACGGCGCACATCTTGCCACACATGGTGCAAGTGCCCTCGGTGGCGGCGGGGGACTCCTCGTAGCGCTTCTTGCCCGTAACCGGGTCGAGCGCGCACTTCCACATGGCGTCCCAGTCGAGCTTGCGGCGTGCCTGGCCCATCTTGTCGTCCATGTCGCGGGCGTGGGGTACCTTCTTGGCGATGTCGGCGGCGTGGGCGGCGATCTTGGTGGCCATGAGGCCATCGAG
>CALFDL010000040.1 GCA_937950415.1 uncultured Collinsella sp.
GACTTTGACCAGGCGCTCTTTACCTGGGCACGCGACCATCACGCCGAGTTCCACAAGAGCCTGTTCGAGGGAATTTACCTGTAGGGCAAAGCTCGAAAATCGAGTATACGCAGGTAGCAAGGTATATCTAACGGGAAACCGAGAGGCCGACACTTAGCTGACCAACAATCGATAATCGATACTCCGACTGAATAAATACAGAAACAACCCCCCCCCCGCATCGGAGTCAGTGCAGGGGGGGGCAGTGCCTGAATCAAAACTCAGCCGGATGGCAATCAGCTCACGCTAAGCAAGGATATCAACTCTAGAGAATTCCAACCGCAGAGCATGCAATCGAAAAGACGACTATCGAGACAAGAACGACCGCAGTATTTGGCTTCTTTCCCATAACCCAATAAATCACAGCTGTTGCGATTACCGAAAGCAGGCATGGCATAATCTGATCCAGCACGCCTTGAATGGCAAGGGCCTCATCGCCCGAACCGAAAGCCAGCGGAGTTGTAACGCTCACCATTGAGGCAATCATTGCTCCCACCGCCATCATGCCGACGACGCCAGTCAGTCTCGTCAGACGTTTCATGATATTTGTCTCGGACAGCTTAACGAGTAGCTTGCTGCCCATCTCGTAACCTTTAATGGCGCAAATGTAGCGCACGGCTTGTGCAGGTATGTTAAACAGTAAGAAAAATAGGACAGCGCCGAGCGGGTTCCCCTGCATTGCGATGGAGCAGCCAATTCCGGCAGTAACCGTACGCCAAGTTGTTAGAAACAACGAATCGCCAATGCCGGACAACGGGCCCATAAGCGAAGTCTTCACATTGCTGATAGCTTCTCCACCAATTTCTCCGCCGTTCGCCTTCACCTCCTCCATTGCTGTCACAACTCCACAAACCAGTGTCGCGAGATAGGGAGTGATGTTAAAGAACTCAAGATGGCGCTTCAATGCGTCTGCGCGATCTTCTTTCGACGGATACAGCTTCTTGATAATTGGGCCAAGCGTAAATGCATTCGCAAGGTACATTTGCCGCTCGTAATCCCAGGACCCCTCGAATGTCATTGAGCGTAGGAAAATTTTATTGAGATCGGACTTGGTGATTTTCGATCCACCTTCTTTAGAACTCATCGTCGTCTCCTTCCACAGAAGCCGTAACAGCGACAGCGGATTCGCGATCTTTAAATACCATCAACAGCACAATTCCGGCGGCGATGAGCGAAACACCCAAGATTGGCAAGCCCAGATACGCACTGAGAACGAATCCAAAGATCAAATAAGGCAACAATTTCCGGTCCATGATGGTCCTAAGCAGAATGACAAAGCCGAGGGCGGGCAAAATGCCTGCGGCAACCGTCAAGCCATGCTGGACAAATTCGGGAATAGCCGCAAGTACGCCTTCCATAACCGGAGCACCCAGCGCATAAGCTGCGGTCACATACAGCGCCTGGGGAATAATGAACCCGAAGAAGCTAGAGATAAGATGGGTCCTGCACACCCCGTCAACGTCTCCTCGTTCGGCATATCCATCGGCGGCGCGATTAATAAGAGGAATCAGAACGATGTAGCAAAAATTCCTGATTACCATTCCGAGCATTGAAATTGGGATTGCCAAAGCAACGCCGGCGCCAGCATCTGAATGGGAAATGATCGCAAACGCAGTGCCCAAAATGCCACCGGAAATCACGTCAGGAGGCGCAGCCGCTCCGATTCCCTGAGCGCCCATAAGGGCCAGCTCAATCGTGGCGCCGATAATACAGCCACTTGCCAAATCACCGAATGCGAGACCCACAATTGTTCCCGTTATCAGGGGTCTATCAAGCATTGATTTACCAAGAAACCAATTCGAGTAGCTAAAGCATGAAATAAGAAAGATCAACAGAATGTCCATTGCATCTCCTTTCCTTAGCACAAATATCTGTCTGCGCTAAAGGCCTACAGAGCCTCCGCCAGTCGCAATGCCTTATCTCCTGGCAAACTCCGAATTACGATATCGACTCCCGCCTCAACAAGCGCAACAAGGCTCTTCTCTTCGTCCGGAGAAACGTAAACGCACCGACTAATTTGTCGGGTTCCCTCTCTCGGTATGACGTTTCCCAGATTAATTGCCTTAATATCTGGGCACCCTTGAGCGAGAAGGCAAGCATCTTTTACGGTTTTGACGACTATAAACAGACGGTATTTGTCCGTTATGCCACTTCTGATCGCCGCAATCGAATCATCAAGTCCTTTTATTACAAGCTTGCATCCAGAAGGCTTTGCCATTTTCAGTATTGCGCGTTGGGCATCATCTGCAGCAACCTCGTCATTTGCAACAAGAATGCAATCAGCCCCTAATGCAGACAGCCAAGATACGGCAACCTGTCCATGGATAAGTCTCTCATCCACCCTCGTTGCGACGATCATAATTGTCACCCATTCCTAAAAGCGAGTCGATAAAACCAGGCGTTTAATACTCGACATGCCACATATAACGGCGCGTCATCAGATCGTGTTTCCTGATATCCCCGAGTGCAGACAGGAGCCTACGCTGTGCCGCATCAAACACAAAGTGATTGAAGAACTCGCAGACGCTTGCCGGGAATTGATTGATATAGAGCTCCTTCGCATCCAGCACCGTGACGCGGTCGGCATATTCATCAAGGAACTTCTTTGCACGCTCATCGTTGGAACGATTTCGGCCATCACTCATAAACAGAACGAAGGGAGTAGTTCGGTCCACAATCTCAAACGGCCCATGGAAGAACTCGCCGGTATTGATGAGGGGCGCATGGACCCATTGCATCTCCATCAAGCTGCAAATGGAGAAACCATAGCCGACACCCAGGGCAGGGCCGCCAGCAAGCGGTACGATAATCTTATCGTCCTTGTGCGAACGGGCAAACTCTTGCGCGCGGGGCTCGATATAACGAACGACCTCATTCACAACGTCCTGCAGCATATCAAACGCCGCGTTAGCGTCATTCAGATACTCATAGCCATCGAAAGCAGAGAGGATCTCAAAGGCGAGCTTGAGAATAGGAGCGGCGTTGCTCTCCATATATTTAGTCTCGGGATTAAAGATTGTGTTAAAGGGGACGTGGTAATCAGCAATCTTGCTCATATTGGCATTGGGATCATGGCAATAGGCAATCGTAATCGCCCCGGCATTCTTCGCGACCTCGGTCGCCACCATGGTCTCGGGGGTTCCCGAGAGCGAGCAGAATACGGCAATGGAGTTCTCATCCAGGGCCTTCGGGGTGGCGTGCACGAATTCGTTACTCGTAATCATCTGTGCGTCGATACCCTTGCCCTCGCGCTGAATCAAGTAGAAGGCCGGATACTGAGCAAGGAGAGACCCTCCGCAAGCCACGAAGTAAACGTTCTTGGGATGGAAATCCTTGGCGAGCAGGTCCTGGACGATTTTCTCTTCTTTCATCGCTACTCCTTTGTATTAATACATGTCCTACTACATGTATTAATTAGAGAATAATCCACGCTGCAGCGTAGTCAAGAAAAAACTGTCGTTTTCCCGCGAACGGCAGTTTAGAGTCGTAAGCGGCAAGCGCTTCTATGCGTAAAACTGATAAAGACCCGGATCGTCGGCAATGGCATGCTGATCGGCAACATGCAGCGGATGCCCTTCCGAATCTTTAACGAAGGACCTATTGAATAGCAGAGCCGAACCAAGGTCGACCTTGAGGAGCTCAGCGTCTCGATCGTCCGCATAGACAATTCCTATACGACGAGTAAGTTCCCCCGGCATCACGCCATGGCGCTGCAAAAGTTCGTATAAAGACCCTTCGAGATCGTGTTCGGCCAAGAACGCGAAGGAAGCTCGAAAGTAATTGGTTTCGGACAGTACCGGCCTACCATCAGAAAACCTAACGCGACAGAGCTTAAAAGCAGGCGAATTGTCTAGGCCCAGAAATGAAACCACTTCCTTTGGACAATCCGCTTCGAGAGAGGCGGACACAATCCGTGCAGACGGCTCCTTTCCCTGCAATCGGCAAAGATCAGAAAAGCTGACAGAAGAACGTGCATGTCCGTCAGAAGCAGCAGACGTACTCTCGTTATCTGCAACGAATGTGCCTCGCCCATGCTCTTTTACCATCAGGCCTTCATTTACAAGATTCGCCAATGCGTGTCGCAGCGTCACGCGGCTGACGCCAAACTGCTTGCACAAAATCTGTTCTCCCGGGACTTGCTCACCAGGCCCCCAGGCACCCGATTCAATATTCGCCTTTAAACGGTCTTCAACCTGAAGATATAGCGGCTTTTCATCCATCATTACCTCCTGACAGTCTGATACTTGTAATATTACATGTATTGACTTTCCGTCAGCTGCATATGCGTCACCATTTTCAAATTAGTTGGAGAAAACCCTTTATAGAAATGAGGAAGTGCGAAGCATAACGCGCCGAGCACGATGTCTACGCGTTCCCCATTGGAGCGCTGCGGGCGTAGGGCGGTGCATCTCAGCTCATTTGATTATCTTGACTGGCAATTTAGTCATCAAAGCTACGGCTCCGCCTCGTCATAGGTAATGGCGAGGCGGAGCCGCGATCAGAAATAGCGACGTTACGAACAGAACGCCGTTGAGAATCCCATGCGAAAACGCTACAGCCCCAGAATATGCTCCAGGTAGCCCTTGTTGAACCAGAACGATTGCTTCGTCATCCAACGCCCGTCGGGCAGTTCGTAAGCATTCCTTGCGATGTCACCGATCTCTGTTCCATCGGCAAACTTGTAAGCCGCTTTTGACGTATGCGGACGAACGTGAACAATTGGGTTGTCCGCCATACCGGGCAGATTGTTAGTCACTTTGAGCTTTCCGCTCGCATCCCGATACGGATTGAGCTCAACGCCCTCACGTATTACCTTTCGCGTCTCATCCCAACAAGCTTTCGCAGGGCCTTCGATTTCGTTTTCTCCCATCGCCCAGAACAAACAACGGTCGAGACGCAGCACGCCATCGTGGTCCTCGCGAAACACAACGAAGAAGAAGCGATTAGTCTCAAGGCATGCATGAAAAGGCGACGTTTCCCAGTCTTCCTCAATTAAACGCTTGAACTCAAACGGTGGGAACGACATAGCTTGTTCGATGTGCCCCCTGTTGTTAACTCGAACGGTTCGGACGGAAATGCCTGCCTTGACGAATTCCTCGGCAGCATTGTTTTTGATTCCGAGCATACGATAGACGAGCGTTGTCCATTGCGCCTTATTGCCCGTGTACTCCAACCCGTATTGCTCCGCAATCTGACGATCAGTTTCGCCATAGTGTTGCTCGATAAGTCCAGTTACGTAACTTTCGAAATCGATAGACTTGCCATCGTCCTGAACAATGCTCTCCCCGACTCGCGGAGCACCGAGGACATAAGTATGGAGCACATAGTCCATATACGAGCGCTTGAGGGAAAAGGCGCGACGCTTTGCGCGATGACGCTCAATCTCACCCGTATCGGTATTGAAGTATTCATAATACTGGTCCGCCCACATCGTGGCCTCAGTTGCGCCCTTCGTGCAAGCACCCAGATAAGTCGTCATGCCTTCTGAAAGCTCGTCCGCACGGCCATCCTGAATATAGGAAATAATCTTCTCGTAGTCGGCGCGAATGATTTTCATGTCTTTTTCGGGAAGACGCACCATGACAGCGCGCTCGATACGCTGGTCATATTTGTCGATAGAACGATCTCGGCCGTAATAAATCAACAGAATATTGCTGAGCTTAGTCTTGAGGTGAGAATTGTCATAGTCGAGCGAAACAGGACGGTCGTAAGGGATCATGGTCAGGACAAGACGCTCACCCGCAGACTTACGGCCATTCTTGAGCACATCGAAACACGTTGCCTTGAGCTCAACGCCCGCCTCGGGAAAATCGGGACGGTCGTCGCTATTGGCCTTGTAGCCAAAGTAGCGCTCCTCGATAAGAGTACCCATACCGCCTTTTTGGAGCCAAAGTCCTTGGGCGCACTCTCCCCTTCCGGGGCAATACCGAGCTCGAGAATATCGCGGAACGTCATGCCGTCGAGATTGGCAGCGTAGCGCTCAATGCTTGAAGGGTCAGAAAAATCAGTATCGTCAAGCATGCGCTTGAAATCGAGGCGCTTCTTGGACACGGGATACCTCCGAAACTCGCAACTAACCCCATAGTAGTTCAGAGCAACTACTAACGCCCAGAAAATTGAGGTCTTGATCTTGTCCCCTCGATCGGCTATTGTTGTGAGCACCATAAACGGACACAGCAGCGATTGGAGAAACGTGTCTGAGATTAATATTGCCGAGCTTTTTGCGGGCGTCGGTGGATTTCGTTTAGGTCTCGAAGGCTATGCCGACCCTCGACATCCCGAGTTTTATATGAAACCAGCCGGCCCCTTCCGCACCATTTGGGCAAATCAGTGGGAACCGCCCGGAACCAAAGCGCGTCAGTTCGCGGCCCGTTGCTACATGGATCGCTTCGGCGATGATTCCGTTGTCAACGAAGACATTAATAGGGTCTTGGAACAAGCCGAAGCGGGCGAAATCGAAATCCCCAATGTCCAAATGGTCGTTGGCGGTTTCCCCTGTCAAGACTACTCTGTCGCGCGTCCGCTCAATCAGGCACACGGCATCGAAGGAAAGAAGGGTGTCCTCTGGTGGGACATCTATCACTTCCTCGAAATGAAGAAGCCCAAGTTCGGTCTCTTTGAGAACGTCGACCGCCTGCTCAAGTCGCCCGCGTCTCAACGCGGTCGCGACTTCGCCATCATCCTAAGCTGTCTTGCCGACCTCGACTACACGGTCGAATGGCGCGTGGTCAACTCTGCCGAATACGGTTTCCCCCAGCGTCGCAAGCGTGTTTATATCTTCTGCGAAAAGGACGCTGGCAAGGTTGATCTCGTTGATCGCATGCACAACGGCGTCATGGCTAAAGCCTTCCCCGCCATCTATCCCGACGAGATGTCCGAGCTCGACGTTTTACCCGACCCCTACGAGAACTCAACTCGTTTTGGCGTCGGCCAAAAGACCTCTCAATTCAAGAATGCTGGCGTCATGCAGGGCTGTCATGTTCTGACCTGCGACTTTGCCGAAGACTATCACGGTAAGCGCCACGTGCTTGGCGACGTGCTTGTCGACGAAGCTGATGTCCCGGAGCAGTTCTACATCTCCGACGAAAAGCTTCCCGACTGGCGCTACCTTAAGGGCAGCAAGCGCGAAGAGCGCACTAACAAAAAGACAGGCTTTACGTACACGTATTCCGAGGGAGCCATGAGCTTCCCGGATGCCACCGACAAGCCGAGCCGCACCATCCTCACAGGAGAAGGCGGCACAGGAGCGAGCCGCTTCAAGCACGTCATCGAATGTCCCGATGGCCGTTTCCGCCGTCTTGTTCCCGACGAGCTCGATCAGCTTCAGGGATTCCCGAAAGGCTGGACCGATACGGGCATGACCGACGGCCATCGAGCCTTCTGCATGGGCAACGCACTCGTCACCGGCGTGCCCCATCGCATTGGCGAAGCTATGGTCGAAGTGTACGGCCTCTAAGGCAAGCAATCCGGAGCCGACAGTTCACGCTGTCGACTCCGTTTTTTTCATCCCACTCCCCTGTATACTGATGTAGCACGTGTTTCATCCGGGCTTGTTGGGCCGGATTGTTCATGGGAGGGTCTTATGGCTGCTTCGAATCCGCCTAAGGGGAGCGTTTCTTCTTCGTCCATCAAGCCGGTTACGCGCAAGGCCGTGCGTTGCCAGC
>CALFDL010000041.1 GCA_937950415.1 uncultured Collinsella sp.
GCGCACGCGATACTTTTTGCGCATGAGAATGCCGGCGTCTTTTTCCTCGTAGGCCGAGTTTCGGTAGTCATCAAAATACAGGCTGCGAATAGTGTAACCGCCCGCCCGCGCATGCTTGTCCAGCTTAAACACCGGCGCCATGCGACAGGCAAGCGCGGCGTGCTCGCCCTCGTTAATGAGATATTTGAGCTCATGGCGGTAACGCTCCTGCGTGGCACGCACAGGCGGGGCCGCCAAGCGCTCAAGCAGCGCGCTAGCCCTCCTCATACGTGTCCTCCACGACCTTACCGCCGTCTTGCACGTAAAAACACTTCATGCCGTAGTGCTTACCGTCGTCAGTCACATAGTAGTCAAACGCATCTTGCGTAAAGCCGTCGGAGTTGGCGGCACGCACGCGCACAAAATACTGGCCGGCATCGGGCGCATCGCAGGTCACCTCGGGAAGCAGCACGTCCTCGGCCTTAAAGAACACGTCGCTTATGGCATAGTCGCGCGCAAGCTCTACGGTGTAGCGAATGTCGCGCGCCTCAAAGTCGTAGGACGCATCCCAGTTAATGCGCAGCTTACCGTTATCGATCTGCGGCACGCCGATGTAGAACGGCATGGGCTTTTTAAAACTCTCGCGAAAGCTCTTGTAGTTCTCCTCGATCTCGGAGGGAATCGACGCGGCGATCTGCTCGTATTGGTCCTTGGTGACAGGCAGATTGTCGATATCGGGCGAAGCAAAGACCAGGGATTCAGTCACCTCGCGGTAGTGCTTGATCATCTTGGTCAGGCGTGCCTCGGTCATATACGAGCGCAGGTCCTTGACGGCGCGATCGAGCTCACCGCGGAACGCCTTGCTGCGCAGCGCACGATTGAATAGCACGTTGCCCCAGTAGTTGCTTACGCCGCGCTCCCAGCTCGCATAATCCGAGAACCCCGTCAGGCTCAGCTCAAGCTTACGCAGCATGCCGTCGTTATCCCAATCCAGGATGTACCAGACCTTGGAGTTAAGCGGGCTGTACAGATAGCAGTTACGGTTCTGCGTATCGCAGTTGCCCGTCAGGATCTGAAACGCCAGCCAATAGACCAGATTCTCGGTATCAAAGTAGGTGTCGAGCACGTCATCGATCTTTTGCGATTCGTCGTTGAGCGCATCGAGCATCTCGATGAGCTTGGTGTGGTCCGAATCGCCCTTAATCTCGAGCATGCCCTCAAAGTTTGCCTGGTTGTAGTCGGGATCGTCGGCGAGCTTAATGATGTCCTCGTAGCGATGGAAATCGAAGTTGTTCACCTTGTACAGATGCCCGCTCTTATCCAGGCCATGTGCCTTAAGCGCCGTCTTGTTGAGCTGCTCCACCTGTGTAAACAGGCCGTAGTCCTCAAAGGTGTCGTTGGTCTTTTCGGTCTGGTCGCACACCCACAGATGCACAAACTGCGTGCGCAGGCCCATCATCTGGGGGATTCCGCAGATAAGGTCGTAGGCCATCTTGTTGCGAAAACGCATACCCTCGCCCATGTGCTTGTTGAGCGCAATCGCGCGCTGTTGGCGCCAGGTACCCTTGCCCTTTTTGAGCTCCACCTTGTAATTCTTTTGCGAGTTCATGCTCGACGTCTGGCCGCGCACCTGCACGGTAGCATTGGGCGCTTCCTCGCCATAGCCAACCTCGCCGGCCACCGGGCCGTCTTCGTCGCCCGGCTGCAGCAGGCCCATAACCTGATAGCGCGTCACGCCCATGTCGGCATAGTCATACACCGAGTACGTGTTGATCTCGGCCCAGCTGTGGTCGGTGTTCTCAGACCTGTTACCGCGCGAAACCGTCAGGTACATGGTCACAATACCCGAGTCATCGTAGACCTCGTAGAGCTCGTCCTTGTCACGCAGGTGCTTGGCCTGGTCGGAGGCCTCGGTCTTTTTAATCTTGTCCTGCTTTTTGACCTTTTTGGTCGAGGAGTCTTCCTGCACCGAGCAGCCCGAAAGCAACAGCGCTCCGGCAGCCGCCTCGATCAGGCAGCGGCGAGACATCAACTTATCGATCATCAGAACCTCCCCAATGTTTTTGGTACAGGCGGACCACCATACGTTCAAACGCACTGCGCGGCTCACCGCCCGCGCGCTTGTCCTCGTAGCATCGCTCAACACGGTCGAGCACCCGGCCAAGTTCGGTAAACCAGCCCGTTTTGTCGGTCGCCACAATGGGCTGCTGGCTCAGGATACGATACGGCAAGTTGGCGGTATAGGTATCGAGCCGCAGAAGCGCCACGATAAAAAACACCGCTGCACCCAACAAAAAGCCAAAGCCGTAAAACTGCTGCGGCAAAAGCAACGACACGGCAGTCGCCAGCCCGGCCACACCGGCAAACAGCCCCGATGCCATCACGGCCCCCTTGTAGTCGGTAAAGTACAGCAAGATGAGCATCACCGTATTGCCCACGGCATACAGGCCATAGCCCACGCACAGCGTGCGAAAATACCCGTGCATAAGGTTGTTAAAGCCCAACGGTAAGGCCGACAGCACCGTGGTCTCGAGCGAGATGACCGCCGCGGTCACAAACAACTGTTTGAGCGCGCAAAAGCGCAGTTCGCTGTTGAGCGTGGAGAGCATCCCCTCCTCTGCCACCACGATGTCGCCCACCACGCCACCGTCGTTGAACAGACTGTAGTAGTCGCGGTAGCGCG
>CALFDL010000042.1 GCA_937950415.1 uncultured Collinsella sp.
GCCTTGGGATAGCGCTTCTGGGTCTCAAAGTCGATGTAGAACAGGCCGTAGCGCTTGTTATAGCCGTTGGTCCAGGAGAACTGGTCCTGCAGCGACCACACAAAGTAACCGTCGACGTTCACGCCGCCGTCGATTGCCTTGAGGATCCACGCGAGATGCTGGCGCATGTAATCGATACGAGGGGCGTCGTCGATAAAGCCGTCCTCGAAGTCGTCCTTATAGCCCATGCCGTTCTCGGTGATGTAGATCTTCTTGTAGTTGGGGTAATCGTTCTTAATGCGGAGCAGCAGGTCGTAGAGGCCCTCGGGATAGATGATCCAGTCCCAATCGGTGGTGGGTACGCCTTCGCGCACGCATGACTCGCCCACGCCCTTGAGGAACCAGCGCGAGGAGCCCTTGTCGCCGGTGCCATTGTGGTTGATGTCGTTTTCGCCCTCGGCGGCACGCAGGAACTGGCACTTGTAGGTGTTGACGCCCAGGCAATCGTTGTAGGGGAGTGCGGCGGTCAGCGCGGCGATGTCCTCGTCGCGGACGTCGAGCTCGCCGCCGGCGATATGAGCCAGCTTGGTCGCAGCCTCCATGGTGTCGGCTGCATAGTGGCCGCGGAAGGTGGCGTCGAGTACCCAGCGGTTGTTGATGACGTCGGCCATGCGAGCTGCCTCGCAGTCGGCGGCGCTGCTGGGATCGAGGGGATACTTGGGCTCCAGGTTCTGGACAATGCCGATCTCGCCCTCAAAGCCGCCCTCATGGAAGGCGACGACAGCCTTGGCGTGGGCTACCATCATGTTGTGCATGAGCTGGAAGGCCTTGTCCAGGCGGTACTTCTCGCCGTGCGGCCAGTTGCCGACGATAAAGCTGCCCTCGGCGGTCGCGGGAATCTCGTTAAAGGTAAACCAGTGCTTGACCTCGGTGAACTCGGCAAAGCAGAACTTGGCGTACTCGACGTAGGCATCGATGGTCGTGCGCGTCAAGAAGCCCTCGCCGCCGTTCTGGTAGAAGGCCTCGGGCGTATCGAAGTGATCGAGCGTGACATAGGGGATAACGCCAGCTTTGTTGCAGGTGGCGAAAAGCTCGTGATAGAAGGCGACGCCCTCGGGGTTAATCTCGCCGGTGCCGTTGGGGAAGATACGGCTCCAAGCGATGGAGACGCGAATACCGTTGATGCCGAAGCGCTGGCACAGGTCGATATCGACCGGATATTTGTTGTAGAAGTCGCTTGCGGGATCGGGGGAGAAGCGACCCTGAGCGGCCAGGAAATCGTCCCAGGGCACTTTGCCCTTGCCGTGCGTGCGGGTCTCGCCCTCAACCTGGTAAGCGGCGGTGGCGCCGCCAAACACAAAGCCGTCGGGGAACTGCATGGGGTTGGTCATGAGTCATCCTTTCTGTGGGATACGAATAGGGAGAGGTGCCCGAACTGGGGATCCGGGCACCAACAGAGGGAGGAAACTAGTCGAGGTTCTCGCGGAGCCACTTGATGGCGCCAGCGGGGTCGCGGGTAAGGTCGATATATTCCTTGCCGCGCGGGGCGAGCAGCTTAATGCCCAGACGATCGGTGTCGGCCTTCATGTCGTTGTAGTAGCTACGGACCTGCGGGGCAAGCACGATAACGTCGTACTGATCCATGATGGCAGTGTGCTGGCCATAGGCGCCTGCGGAGGAAGCGATGTTCTCTCCGGTCTGTGCGGCACCTTCCTTGATGGCATTGGCAAGCATGGCAGAGGTGCCGGCGCCGGCGCACAGGACGAGGACCTTCAGGCCATCGACATCCTTCTTAGCGGATGCGTCGGAGGCGGGCTCGGGCTGATCGGCGACAGGCTTGCTGTCGGCGGCAGCGGCGGTCGGCTCGACGGAAGCGGCGGTCTGCTCGACAGCGGGCGCAGAGGTGCTGACGGTGATGGTGGCAGCACCATCGGACTCGAGACCCAGCTCGGCGGCGCGCTCGGCCTCCTGGTCGCAGAGCAGCTTATCGTATGCCTTCAAGAACGGCAGGTAGATGATGGCGTCCAGCAAGATGATGATCGCGACAAATACCAGGGCAATAAGCTAGAAGTTCGTGGTGATGAAAATGCCGATGGGGGCGGGAGTGGCCCAAGGCACCACGAAGGAGAAGCCGTTCATGCCCACGTTGTCGATAAAGAACTTGGCAACACTTACGTTGACGCAGCCGGCGGCAACAAAGGGGATGAGCATGTAGGGGTTAAGGATCATCGGCGCGCCAAAGAGCAGCGGTTCGTTGACGGCGAAGGCAACAGGAACAATCGAGGCCTTACCGACGGCTTTGAGCTGCTTGGACTTCATAAAGAGAATCAGCAGAAGCGGCACGATGAACGTGGCGCCGGTGCCGCCGAACTCACCCACGAGCGACATGTTAAAGGTGAGGGAGTGGGCGGGGTGACCACCGGCCAGCAGAACCTGCAGGTTCTCGGCCTGGTTGGCAAGACGGATGGGGTCGATGCCCGGCTGGACGATCGAAGGACCATGGACACCGATGAACCAGAAGAACGCGGTGGCTGCCTGGATAAGGATAAGGCCAGGATAGGTTTCTGCAGCGGTAAAGAGCGGGGAGAGCAGTTTGATAAGCAGCTCGGAGAACGGAACGCCCATGAGGTTGCGCACGATGACATCGATGATGCCGCAGATGATGACGGCGCCGCCAAAGGGGATGATGTCGCGGAAGTTCTGAGCGATGGCGCCCGGGACCTCCTTGGGCAGCTTAATGGTCAGATCGCGCGAGACGCAGAACTTATAGACCCACACGGTAATGAACGCGGCGATATAGGCCGAGAACAGACCGCGCGTACCCATGCTGGTGCAGTCGAAGACCGAAAGCTCGGAGCCGTCGAACTTGGTGGTGAACTGCGTAACAGCGAGCAGCAGCATGCTGCACTGGGCGGCCACCATGGTGGAGCCGTCGTTGAGCACCTTGCCGGCGGGCATGCGACGGTTCATGGATGCCGTGAAGTTCTTGGCAGTGGTGCCGGCAACCATGATGCCCATGACGCCCATGGTGAAGTTGTACAGCTTGTTGCACCAGTCGATGAGCGGCTGGGGCAGCGTGATGCCAACGACGCCAGGAAGGGTGGCGATCAGCAGAAAGATCGAAGAGGTGAGGACAATGGGCATGCACCCAAGGAATCCGTCCTTGATGGCCTGGAGGTAGATGTTCCTCGAGATCTTCTCGAAGAACGGCTGATGCTTTTCGAGCATCTTTACGATGGCGTCCATAGAGCTCCTTTGCTACTTGATGCGCGATGCATGTGGATGGAACTGGTCGTCGATGGATGGTCAGGACTGCCCGGAAACCTTCCTGCTTAAGGAAGGCATTGCGAAATGACAACGTTGTCATTTCGTTAATGACAACGTAAGACATTTTTGGAAGAGCAACAAGGATATACGGGTGAGTGGTCGATATTGTTCGGTAAACGGTTGATTTATCAGTCAGGCAGGTGGTGTATGCTAGAACGCAAAAAACAAGTGATAGAGAATCGAGTTGAGAAGCAGTGACAACGATGGACAAGAAAAACGTCTCGATGAACGACGTGGCGATTGCCGCGGGTGTTTCTCTCAAGACGGTTTCGCGTGTGATCAACGAGCCCGATAGCGTGCGAGAGTCGACACGCGATAAGGTCCATTCGGCAATGGAGGCGCTCGGATTTCGAACCAACTTTGCCGCGCGTTCGCTCAAGTTGGGCCGTTACGGGTGCATCGGCGTGGTGCTGTTTCACTTGTCGGGCGGCGACGTGGACATGATTGACGGTATCGCCGATGCCGCCGAAGAGCGAGGCTTTGCTCTCACGATGATCAAAAAGCGGGCGGGGGAGAAGATGACCCTTGCCGAAGCGGCGCGTAGGATGTCGCAGCTTCCCGTCGACGGCATGATTTTCAACCTGCGTCAGATGGTCGATGACTTTGATACCTTTGAGGCACCGAAAGACCTCAAGACGGTGATTATTACGCCGATGGAGCATTCTACCTGCTCCACCGTCAGTGACGACCAAGAGGGCGGTGCGCGCATGGCGTGCGAGTACTTCTTAAATCGCGGGCACAAGAACGTGTACTTCGTCTCTGGTAAGAAAGAGTCGCTGTCGAGCCAGTGTCGTATGAAAGGTTGGCGTGCGGCACTCGAGGCGCGTGGCATTGAGCCGCCCGAGCCTCTGCAAGGCGATTGGAATGCGGATAGTGGCTATGCCGCGGGCCTTGTGCTTGCCGATAAGCCCGATTGCACGGCGGTCCTCGCTGCTAACGACTGCATGGCAAACGGCGTGATGATGGCTCTACGTGACAAAGGGCTCAGTGTGCCCGACGACGTGTCCGTGATCGGCTTCGACGATGAGCTCTACAAGACGATTCCCAACTCGATTCTGACGTCGGTGAAGTTTCGCCACCGCGAGCTGGGCATCCGTGCGCTTAACGAGGTCGTCGCAGGTCTGGAAGCCCCGAGCTCCAGAAGCCGTACGCTCGTCTCGGGCGTGTTGGTCGAGCGTTCCAGCGTAAAGGACCTGCGGGCGTAGGCTTGCCCGGTTCGTTCATCTCGATCTGTAACAGGTAGACGTCCAAAATCGGTTTTAGTGTTACAGATTTAGACAATTCGGCCCGGCATATTCCGTTTGTCTCGACCTGTAACATCTAAGCGGTCAAAAGTGGTCTACATGTTACATATTGAGATTTTCGGCTTGGCCTGTGCGTTCATCTCGAACTGTAACAGCTAGGGCCGAAAAACTCGGCTAGATGTTACAGATTAAGATGAACAGGAGGATGGGTGCGGTCTAAACAAAATGGCCCGCGCATCACACATCGATGCACGGGCCATTTTTTTGTCTGCGAGCGGCAGGTAGCGTCAGCGTCTTATGCCTCGAGGTTTTCCTCGATCCAGTTGACGGCACCCTTGGGATCCTTAGTGAGGTCGATGTACTGTTTGCCCTTGGGCGACAGCAGCGTGATGCCCAGACGGTCGGTGTCGGCCTTCATCTCGTTGTAATAGGTGCGAACCTGCGGAGCCAGAACGATGACGTTGTACTGGTCCATGATGGCGTAGTGGCTGCCGTAGGCACCGGCGTTGGCGGTAATGTCGATGCCCAGCTCGTCGGCGCCTTCCTTAAGCGCGTTGGCGAGCAGTGCAGAGGTGCCGGCGCCAGCGCACAGAACCAGAACCCTCAGATCCTTGCCCTTAAGGGCGGACGGAGCTGCGGAGGCCTCAGTGGCAGAAGCGGTCTCGACAACGGGAGCCTCAACGGCGGGGGCGGCAGCGGTCTTGACGGCCTTGACGGCCTTGGTCTCTTCTTCGGCCAGGGTCTCGGCCTCCTGCTTGCACAGGACGTTGTCGTAGGCCTTGCAGAACGGGTAGTAGATCAAGAAGTCAACGACCAGCAGGACGACAACCAGGACCAGAGAGATCGGCTGGAAGTTGGTGTCGATGAAGGTGCCGATCGGTCCGGGGAGTGCCCACGGCATGGCATAGATAAAGCCGTTCATGCCCAAAAAGTCGATGAAGAACTTACCAATGAGGACGTTGGCCACGGGGGCAAACAGGAACGGGATCAGGAAGTACGGGTTGAGGATGATGGGCGCGGCGAACAGCAGCGGCTCGTTGACGGCGAACATCACGGGTACGACAGAGGCTTTGCCGACGGCCTTGAGCTGCTTGGAGCGCATAAAGAGCAGGAAGATGATCGGGACAATGAACGTGGCGCCGGTGCCGCCGAGTTCGCCGATGTAGTTACCGAAGTTCTCGGTCAGGGCAAGGGCGGGGTGACCGCCGGCCTGCAGCGTGGCGAGGTTGGTGGTGATGTTGCCAAACAGTGCGGCGTTGAGGGCAGGCTTAACGACCGAGGGGCCGTGGATGCCCATGAACCAGAACAGCGGAATCATGAACCAGATGAGGGCGAGACCGGCGTAGGAATCGGCGGCGGCGAACAGCGGGCTTACCAGCGTGGAGATGACGTTGGCAAACGGGACGGCCAAGCAGGTGCGGCAGATAACGTCGATGACGGCGACAAACAGGATGGAGAAGCTGAAGGCGAAGATGTCGCGGAAGTTCTGGGCGATGGCGCCGGGGACTTCTTTGGGCAGCTTGATGGTGATGTCGCGCTTAATGCAGAAGGCATAGATGTTGACCGTGGCAAATGCGGCGACAAAGGAGCTCAGCAGGCCCTTGGTGCCCATGTTGTCGGTAAAGAACACCGAGACATCGGCGCCGTCGATCTTGGCACTCGTCTGGGTAACGGCCAAGATGAGCATAGCGCACATGGCGGCGACCATGGTGCTCGTGGCGTTGATGGCCTTGCCGGCAGGCATACGGCGGTTCTTGGAGCCGGTCAGCGCGCTTGCGGTGGTGCCGGCGACCATGATGCCCACGACGCCCATCGTGAAGTTGTAAACCTTGTTGCAGAAGTTCACGACGTCGACGTTCCACCAGTCGGGCAGCGTAAAGCCGCCGACCGTGGCGACAACGCCCGGCAGGGTCGAAATAAGCAGGAAGACAGAAGAAGACAGGATGATGGGCATTGCTGCCAAAAAGCCGTCTTTAATGGCCTGAAGGTAGATGTTCTTAGAGACCTTGTCGAAGTACGGCTGGCCTTTCTCCAAGAACTTAACGATCGATTCCATAGTTCACGCTCCTCTTTGCATGAAATCTTAATGGCATGGACGTTGAAAACCTATATGGTCTCCCGCTTGCTAAAAGCCCGGGTGCAGGCGGGGTCGGTCCCAGGGGGAGAGAGGGGAGCGGCTGGGTTTGTATCGCATAGGGCCGCTCCCTTCTCGGGGGAAAGCGAGGCGATGCGCTACTGCGCGTCTGCCATAGTGTCGGCGAGCTCCTTGTACCAGAGTGCCGACTGCTTGATGTAGCGTTTTTGCGTGTCGAAGTTGATGTAGAACAGGCCGTAGCGCTTGTTATAGCCATTGGCCCACGAGAACTGGTCCTGCAGGCTCCAGATAAAGTAGCCCTGGACGTCGACGCCCTCGGCGCGCGCCTGGAGCACCTTCTCCATGTGCTGGTCGACAAAGTCGATGCGCTCGGGATCGGCGACGATGCCGTTTGCGTCGGGCTCGGGGTCCTTGTGGCCCAGGCCGTTTTCGGTGATATAGATGACGGGGAGGTTGGGATAGGTGGCGCTGATGTGCTTGAGCGTGTCGTAGAGGCCTTGCGGGTAGATGAGCCAATCCCAGTCGGTGGTGGGGATACCCGGCATATCGACCTGCTGCCCGACGCCCTTAAACTTAAAGCACGAGGTGCCCTTGTCGCCGGTGCCGTTAAAGCTGTTGGTGGACTCGCCATCGTAGGCGGCGATAAACGCCGACTGATAGTAGTTGAGGCCGAACATATCGTTGCGGGGCGCCGCCTTGGCGAGCTCCTCCATGTCGCTGTCCTCAACCGTAAGTGTGGCGTTGTTGGCGCGCAGAATCTCGTTGATGAGTGAGAGGGTGCGCGCGGAGTAGTGGCCCAGGAAGGCGCCGTCCATGATGAAGTCGGTGTAGAAGGCGTTGTACAGGTCGGCGGCGTGCTGGTCGGCGGGCGAGTCGGTGGCAGGATATGCCGGCGTCAGGACGTTGACCATGCCAATGCGTCCGCCCAGGTGCTCGGTCTCGTCAAGATCCTTATACAGGTTGACGGCGCGGGCGTGGGCAACGAGCTCGTTGTGCTGGCTCTGGATGCCGCTCGTCACATCAAAGTGATGGTTGGGCGGGAAGTTGCCTTGGATGTATTGGGAGTGCGAGAGGCTGATGAGCTCGTTGATGGTGAACCAATTCTTGACCTCGCGGAACTCGCGGAAGCAGAACTCGGCATAGCGCACATAGGCGTCGACGGTCTTGCGGTTGAGCCAGTCGCCCTGGTTGAACAGGGCGGCGGGGGAGTCAAAGTGATGCAGGGACACATAGGGCTCGACGCCATACTTTTTGCAGCAGGCGAACAGCTCGTGGTAGTGCTTAACGCCCTCGGCGAGGGGTTCGGCATCGTCGCCGTTGGGGAAGATGCGGGTCCAGGCGATGGACACACGGATGGCGTTGAGTCCATGCTCGGCAGAAAGGCGGATATCCTCCTCGTAACGGTTGTAGAAATCACTGGCCGGGTCGGGCAAAAAGCGACCCTGGGCGACAAGGTAATCGTCCCACATGGTCTTACCCTTGCCTGCCACCTTCGTGGAACCTTCCGTTTGGTACGCAGCGGTTGCGGCGCCCCAAACAAAGCCCTTCGGCAGCTGCTGTACGCGGTTTAGCAAAGACATATGCATACATCCTCTCGTCTCGCTGTTCGATATTGTGCGTTTGCGCTCAGGAGGCTCCCTGGTTAGCGTTCAGGGGTGAAAAAGCCCGATAAACGCTAACCTAAAATGATTAGAACCAAAATGAGCACGTGAACATTTGACAATGAGCACGTTAACATCCGGTTGGGATGTATAGAAACAAAACAACTTCAAACAGCTGCGAACGGTTGTATTTGTTCGGTAAGCGGTTTTGATTGACAGAAGTTTTCATGTTGTGGTATATGTCTCGGGTATCATGAGCACGTTATCAATGTATGTACGATGCGCCATGGGCGCGGGGAATAGTTGGGAAGCAGGTTAGCGTGGAAGGCATGGCTCAGCAGACAAGGAATGGTCGTTCGGCGAGCGCGGCAGAGGTTGCGGCGCTCGCTGGCGTGAGCCGCCAGACTGTGTCTCGCGTGGTCAACGGTATGCCCAACGTGACGGAAAAGACGCGCAAGCGTGTGCTGGCCGCCATGGAAGAGCTGGGCTTTCGTCCCAATTTTGCTGGAACGGCGTTGCGCGGCGGGTCGTATCGTTCTATTGGCCTGTGCATGTACAACATCACGCGTGTCGGTAACCTGGCGACGCTCGAGGGTATCATGCAAGCGGCGCGCGAGCACGATTTTGCCGTCACTATGATCGAGATGGGCGGCGACAAGCCCTATGCACTTGCCGATGCCTCGCGCCGCATGGTCGAGCGACCCGTCGACGGCATGATTCTCAACATGAACCGCATGGCTCCCGATTTTGAGGAGTTTGTTCCCCAGCCGGGAGTGCGAACGGTCATCCTGTCCATGTATGCGCATCCGCGCTGCACGACGATCGACTCCGACCAGTATGGTTCGTGCGAGCTGTTGACCAATTATCTGCTGGAACATGGTCACTCGAATATGCGGTTTGTGGCGGGTCCGGAAAACTCGATTTCCTCGCGTTTTCGTGAGGCCGGTTGGCGCGATACGCTGGGTCGTGCTCATATCGATGCCGCTCCGATGCTGCGTGGCGATTGGAGTGCGGACAGTGGGTACGCCATGGGCGAGCGGATTGCGGCCGAGGTGCTTGCCGGCGGGTCGCAGACGCCGACTGCCGTGCTTGCGGCAAATGACCAGATGGCGCTGGGCGTTATCGCCGCGCTCGAGAACGCGGGCCTGTCCGTGCCCGACGACGTGAGCGTGGTTGGTATCGACGACGCACTCGAGGGACTTGTTCCTCACAATCGGCTGACGACGCTGCGATTTGATTTGCGCGGTGTCGGTAAGCTTGCGTTTGAGGCGGCGATTGGAGAGAGCTCGTCTATCGAGGCGATTCATGTGCCGAGCACGCTGGTCGAACGCTCGACTGTTAGGGACATACGGGGTTAGGTCCTACTCCGTCTGTCTCGATTTGTAACAGGTAGACGGTCAAAAGCGGGCTACGTGTTACAGATTTAGATTCTTCGGAAAGAGCAATCCTGTTCGTCTCAATCTGTAACAGCTAGGACCCAAAAACTCGGCTAGATGTTACAGATTGAGACAAACGGACCCCGAACCGCCCAAAAAGGCCGGGGGCGGCGCGCCGTGTGACGTGCCGCCCCCGGCTGAGAAATGGGGACAGGTTATGTGGGCAGGCAACCCCGCTAGTCTTTAGTCCAGACGACGGGTCTGCGCCACGTGCTTATACCAGTATGCGCTTGCCTTGGGCGTGCGCTTCTGGGTTTCAAAGTCAACGTAGAAGAAGCCGTAACGCTTGTTGTAGCCATTGGTCCAGGAGAACTGATCCTGCAGGCTCCACAGGAAGTAGCCACCCACGTTGACGCCCACCTCCATGGCCTTGAGCAGCCAGCGCAGGTGCTGCTCGATGTAGTCGATGCGCGGCTGGTCGTCCACAAAACCGTCCTTGTAGGGGTCCTTGTAGCCCATGCCGTTCTCGGTGATGAAGATCTGCTTGTAGTTGGGGTAGCGCTGCTTAATGTAGACGAGCAGATCGAACAGGCCCTCGGGATAGATGATCCAGTCCCAGTCGGTGGTGGGGATGCCGGGCTTGTTCACATGCTCGCCGATGCCCTTGACGCGCCAGCGGCCGGTGCCCTTTTCGCCCGTACCGTTGTGGTGCAGGTCGTTCTCGCCATCGTAAGCCTTCAAGAAGCGGCACTGGTAGTTGTTAACGCCCAGGTAGTCGTTGTAGAGCGCGGCCTCGCGCATAATCTCGAGGTCCTCGTCCAGGATCTCGATGGTGCCGCCTGAGACGGCAGCCAGGCGGTTGGCGCACTCGAGGGTGTCGGGGGCATAGTCGCCGCGGAAGGTGGCGTCGAGCAGAAACTGGTTCTGCAGCACGTGCTCGTTGTTGGCGGCTTTGATGTCGGCGGGGTCGTTCTCGTTGAGCGGGTACTTGAACTCCAACGACTGGATGACGCCGATCTTGCCCTTAAAGCCGCCGTTGTGGAAGGCCAGCACGGCCTTGGCGTGGGCGAGCATCATGTTGTGCTCGCACTGGAAGGCCTCGGCCAGATGAGCTTTGACGCCACCGGGGAAGGTGCCCTCAATGTAGGTGTTGGAGGCGTCGGCCCAGATCTCGTTAAAGGTGAACCAGTAGGTTACCTGGTCGGCGTACTCCTTAAAGCAGAAGGTGGCAAAGTTCACAAAGGCGTCGATGGTCTCGCGGTTGAGGAAGTCGCCCTTCTCAAAGAGGGGAAGCGGCGTGTCAAAGTGATGCAGCGTGACAAACGGCTCAACGTGGTGCTTGTGGCACTCGGCGAAGAGATCGTGGTAGAACTGGACGCCCTCGGGGTTGATCTCGCCGGTGCCGTTGGGGAAGATGCGGCTCCAGGCAATGGAGAGGCGAATGCCGTTGATGCCGAACTCCTCGCACAGCTCCAAGTCGACGGGGTACTGGTTGTAGAAGTCCGAAGCGGGATCGGGGGAGAAGCGGCCCTGGGCCTCCAGGAAGTCGTCCCAGGCGACCTTGCCCTTACCGTGGGTGCGGGTTTCGCCCTCTACCTGGTAGGCAGCGGTGGCGCCGCCAAAGATAAAGTCCTCGGGAAACTGCGCAGGCGGGTTGGTGACGCTAGCAGGGTTAACGGACATGATGATCCAATCGTCTAAATCGAAGGGCCAGCCGGCTGTTGATGGTCGGCTGGCCCTGGGCGTTACTTACTTCGAAAGCTGTTCGGAGACGAAGGCGAGAGACTTGTCGCCGTTCTGGGAGAGCTCGATGTACTGCTTACCGCGGCAGGCGACGCACTTGTTGCCCACACGCTCGCAGTCCTTCTGCAGGTCGGCCAGGTAGCTTGCGGCCTGCGGGGCCAGGACGACCAGATCGAAGTCGGGGAGCATGTCCACGTGGTTGCCATAGGCCTCGGCAGCGGTCTCAAGATCAATGCCGCGCTCCTTGGCGGCCTTGGCCAGCGCGTTGGCGAGCAGGCCCGAGGTTCCGCCACCCTGGCAGAGCACGAGTACGCGCTTGCCGTTGAGGTCGCTGGCGGTCGTTGCCTCAACGGCGACAGCGGCGGGAGCATCGGTCTTTACAGCCTCGGCAGCGGCGCCGGCGGCAACGCTCTTGGCATCGGCCTTGCCCTGGAAAGCGTCGTTGAGCTTGGCGGCCTTCTCGGCGTTCTTGGCGGCGAGCTCCTCCTGGGAGATCTCGGCCTCCTCGGCGCACTTCTGGGCGTCATAGGCGCGGAAGAACGGATAGTACAGAGCGAAGTCGACGACCAGGATAAGGGCGAGCATCACAAAGGCGAGCGGCTGGAAGCCCAAGCCCATGATGGTGCCGATGGGGCCGGGGACAGTCCAAGGCAGGGTGTACATAAAGCCGTTCATGCCCAAGAAGTCGATAAAGATCTTGAGGATCCAGATGTTGGCGATCGGGGCAAAGACAAACGGGACAAAGAAGACGGGGTTGAGCACGATGGGCGCGGCGAACAGCAGCGGCTCGTTGACGGCAAAGCAGACGGGGACGATGGCGGCCTTACCGACGGCGCGCATCTCCTGAGACTTGGCCAGGAAGCAGAACATAAAGACCAGGACGAGCGTGGCGCCGGTGCCGCCCATGCAGACGACGAAGTACTGGGCACCCTGGGTCAGGACAGCGGAAGCGTGCTGGCCAGCCTGGAACGCAGCCAGGTTGTCGGTCATGTTGGCAACGAGGGCGGCGGCGATGGCGGGCTCGACGATCGAGGGGCCGTGGACGCCCACGAACCAGAAGAGGCTCATGGCGCCGTAGATTACAGCGAGGCCGATGTAGCCGTCGGCAGCGGTGAACAGGGGCTGGAACACCTGGATGACGCCCTGGGCAAAGCAGAAGCCAAAAGCAGCGCGGAAGGCGATGTCAAAGACCCAAAAGACGGTGATGCAAACGGAGAAGGGGATGATGTCCTTAAAGGTCTGCGAGATGTTGGGCGGAACCTGCTCGGGCATCTTGACGGTGATGTTGCGCTTAATGAAGAACTTGTAGATGATGCCGGTCACAAACGCAGCGATAAAGGCGGTCAGCAGGCCCTTGGAACCAAGGTAGGTCGTGTTGAAGCCGCTGGCAGCGTCCGTGGCGATCGTGTCGCTCGAAAGGAGCAGGAAGCCGATGATGGCCGCGCACATGCACGAGATAAAGTTGATCTGGTTGTTCTTGGGCAGGTCGCGGTTCTGGGCGTCGGCGAAGTGCTTGGCCGTGGTGGCGGCACAGGCGATGGCCAGGATGCCCATGGAGTAGTTGTAGCACTTCCACAGGGCGTTGTTGATGTCATCGGGCCAGTAGAAGCCCCAGATGTTGGGGACCGAGGCTACCAGGCAGAAGATGGACGAGAAGATGATGATGGGGATGACGGAGATAAAGCCGTCGCGGATCGCCTTGAGGTACTTGTTGCGGGCGATCGCGTTGAAAAAGGGCTGGCCCTTTTCGATGATGGCGATGAGTTGCTCCATGCAATGCTCCTAAGAGTCGGTGGGTTGGCAACGATGGTAGCTGTTGGCGTTCGGTTGCCAAAATGTTGACGTTGCCATTTTGCGACACAAAAAAAGACGCGAACCAGTGGTTCCTGTGCCTGCGAACCATCGATTCCTTATGCGTAAACGTTTGAGCCGCCCGGTGGCTCTGTGTTTGCGCAATGGCAACGTTAACATTTGGGCGATAAAAGCCGTTCGGGGAAGCAAAAATGTCGGTGAACGGTAGGTTTTGGGTGGTAAACGTATTGTGGGGGAGGTGTTGGATATACTTGAAGGCGTTCATTTGACTGCGTAGGGTGCCGCCAATGGCATCGTTGACATAGAAAGATCGACCTATGGCCGCTGTTAAAAAATCGGTATCCGTCAAAGACGTGGCGCGCCTCGCGGGCGTCTCGGAGCAGACGGTCTCGCGCACCGTGCACGATTCGCCCAGTGTGCGCCCCGAGACCAAGGAACGCGTGCGTGCCGCCATGCGCGAGCTGGGGTATCGCCCCAATTTTGCCGGTCGATCGCTGCGCCGTGGCAAGTTTAAGACCGTTGGCGTCGCCATGTTCAACATTACCGGCACCGGCAACCTCGACCGTATGGAGGGCTTTGCCGCCGCCGCCGACAAGCACGGCTATGCCATCACCCTTACTAAAGTAGATGGACATCCCTATACTCTCGAGAGTGCATCGTCACGCATGAGCGCGCTGCCGGTGGATGGCATGGTTGTGATCATGAATCGCATGCCGGCGGACTTTGGCACCTTTGAGCCGCTGCCCGGCATGCAGACGGTGCTCGTTACCATGCTGGAGCACCCGCTCTGTTCAACAGTCGATAACGACCAGTTCGATTGCTCGCGCCAGGTGGTCGAGTACTTGCTGGAGCAGGGGCACAAGACCGTGCACTTTATCTCGTGCCCCGATCGCTCGCTTTCGGGCATGCGTCGCGAGGAGGGCTGGCGCGAGACATTGCGCGCGCATGGTATTGAGCCGCCGCGACTCGTCCGTGGCGATTGGACGGCACAGAGCGGATATGCCGCCGGCCAGGTGCTTGCGGACGATCCGAACTGCACAGCCATTTATGCTTCCAACGATGCCATGGCCTACGGCTGCATTCGCGGGCTCGAGTCGCGCGGGAAGCGCGTGCCCGAGGATGTGAGCGTAGTGGGTGTTGATGACAGCCTGGGCGATATCGTGCCCGATCGTCGCCTGACTACGGTGCGCTTTGACAACAAGCGCGTCGGCATGTGGGCGGTCGACAAGATTGCCGGCGCCGAGGGCGCTGCACCCGGTGTGGAGCACATGCTGTTTCCGGGCGTGCTCGTCGAGGGCGATACGGTACGCTGCCTGCGCTAGGGTGCGGACCTGTTTGGGTTGCCACTAACTGTGTTCGATATTGTTTACATTGGTTTAAAAACCGTTCACGGGCGAAAATCGACCGTTCATAGCTCGAAATTGCGTTTTGCATTGTTCTGTTTTGTTTGAATGTTAATGTTTCTGTCATACAAAACGCAGCGCGTATGCCCGGACGCGATGCTCTCCATTGGTTCATATGTGAAAGGAACGCAA